>JBOHCG010000905.1:0-2483 GCA_050698735.1 Streptosporangiaceae bacterium
TCGAACGAGGCGTCCGCGTCCATCACGCAGACGATGTCGCTGCGCGCGGCGAGCAGGCCGGCGTGGCAGGCGGCGCCGAAACCGCGCTGCGGGACGTGCACGACAAGCGCCCCGTAGCGGGTCGCTACCTCGGCGGACCCGTCGGTGGAGCCGTTGTCGGCGACGATGGGCCGGTAACCGGACGGCATCCGGGACAGCACCCAGGGCAGCGCGGCGGCCTCGTTGAGGCACGGAAGCACGACATCGATTTCCATGGCGCCCGACAGTACTTGCGCGCCGGGCGCCGCAGGTCCGTAAAAGGGCCCGGGCGCCCTTACGAGTCTGTGACGCTACCTGGGAGCTCTTACGAACCTGTGACGGTAGCGGCCGGATGGCCGATCTTGCGCTTTTTGCATGCTTTCCTGCAGTCATGCGTGTTCTGGTGACCGGTGCGGCCGGCTTTATCGGATCTCATATCGCGGAGACCATCCGCGCGGCCGGCCACGAGGTGCGGAGCATGGACTCGCTCGCCCCGGCCGTGCACCGCGGCAGGCCGGACTACGTGCCCGGCGACCTGGTGGTCGGCGACGTCCGCGACCCGGTCGCGGTGAACGAGGCGCTGGCCGGGGCCGACGCGGTCTGCCACCAGGCCGCCCTGGTCGGGCTCGGAGTGGACCTCTCCGACCTGCCCGGCTACTGCGATGTCAACGTCACGGGCACCGCGGTGCTGCTCGAGGCGATGGGCCGGCACGGCATACGGCGCCTGGTGTTCGCCTCGTCGATGGTGGTCTACGGCGAGGGGGCCTACGACTGCGCGACGCACGGCCGGGTCCGGCCCGCGCCGCGCTCCCCCGGCGACCTGGCCGCGGGCCGGTTCGAGCCGCGCTGCCCGCGGTGCGCGCAGTCACTCGCCACGGCGCTGGTCACCGAGGACTCGCCGCTCGACCCGCGCAACGCCTACGCCGCGAGCAAGGTCGGCCAGGAGCACCTGGCGTCGACCTGGGCGCGGCTGACCGGCGGGGCCGCGGTAGGCCTCCGCTACCACAACGTGTACGGCCCGCGGATGCCGCGGGACACGCCGTACTCCGGTGTGGCCGCGATCTTCCGGTCCTGCCTGGAAAACGGCGTGCCGCCCCGGGTGTTCGAGGACGGCGGCCAGCGGCGCGACTTCGTGCACGTCCGCGACGTGGCCCGGGCCAACCTGCTCGCCCTGCAGGCAGTCGACCAGGCGGTGGCGGGAAGCGGTCTCGACGACGACCCGCACGGCGCCGAGACCGGCGGGCTGCGCTGCTACAACGTGGCCAGCGGAGAGCCGCACACGGTCGGCGAGATGGCCAGCACGCTGGCCAGGTCCTTCGACGGGACGATCGAGCCCGCCGTGACCGGCGAGTACCGCCTCGGCGACGTCAGGCACATCGTGGCCAGCCCGGCCGCCGCCGCCCGCGACCTCGGCTTCCGCGCCAGGACCCGGTTCGCCGAGGGCATGACCGAGTTCGCCCGCGCCCCCCTCCGCGAGCCGGCCCCCGCACTGGTCTAGCGCGCTGCGGCGCCGGGGATTAGGTTGACGCGGCCCGGGTGGTCCAGGTGAAGCTGCCCGCCTCGGGCAGTTGGCGGGAGATCTCACCGGCGACGAGAAGGCCCGAGGCGTCAGCGTCCCGCGTGGACAGCCCTGGATCCACCCAGCCCTCGACTTCGACCCGCAGGGTCCGGCCGGCCGCCAGCTTGTACCGGGCCACCACCTGGTTACCTATGATGCCCAGCACCGCCCCGGCGATCCCCGCCCCCACATAGGCGGTCCGGCCATGCTCGATGAGCTTGCGGACGCTCTCGAAGCCGGCGAACGCAGCGCTGGCCCAGATCACCACGGCGATGCCGATCCCGGCCAAGTCCTCGGCCCGCTCCAGCCCATACGGATACTTCTCAGTGGGCGGCCGACGCGACAGCCGGAATCCCAGGAACACCACCGCGCTGGTAGACACGTCTGACAGGTTGTGGATCGCGTCGCCAAGCAGCCCGACCGACCCTGTCAGCACCGCTATCAGCAACTCGGCCAGGCCGGTCATGCCCAGCCCGACCGCGCTGACAGTCACCGCACGATTGGCCTGCCGCCGCTCGTCTGCGTCATCCCGGGCATGTGGCGCGGCAGGCCGAGCCGGTGGAGGCGTTCGTGGAGAAACTTGTCGTGCCCTGGCAGGCGCCGGCCAGCGCCGGGAAGAGCGCGAGCGTGACGAGCGAGGGCGGGCGGAGGGTGACCTGGACCGCGAGGCCGCCGGTCAGCGCGGCGCGGAGCACGTCCGCCAGGAGCAGGACGCGGCGGGCTCCGAGCCGGTCGCGCAGGAGGCCGCCGGCTGGCATGGCCGGGGCACGGGCGACGCCGTAGGCGGCCAGGGTCGTCCCTGGCGCTGCCGTCCCGCCGTGGCCGGTCAGCACATACCAGGGCAACGCCACCGGGTAGCAGGCATCGCCGATCCTCGACGCTGCCTGGCCGCCGGTGAGCAACCCGG
>JBOHCG010000906.1:0-2481 GCA_050698735.1 Streptosporangiaceae bacterium
GTCTCGAGCAGCGGCAGCGCCGGGTCGCAGCCCGCCACCACGAGCGTGGGCCGCGGCGGCCCGATGGGGCGCACCGCGATCGGATCCGGGGCGCCTCCGCTTGCGATACTGCCGCTCATGGTGCCGCCGCTCGCGGCGCCGCCGCCTATGGGACCGCCGACCACCAGGCCGCCGGCCGGGCCGAAGCCGGCCCTGGCCGCCATGTCGGCGTGCAGCGGGAGCGCGACGAATCCGTCCCCGACCGCCGCGAGCGCGACCCGCGATCCTTCCGCCCCGGCCGCGGCCACCGGGCGAGCCTGCACCGGATCGGCCGGGTCGCCGGGCCCGAACAGTTCCTCGACCGTCATGCCGAGCGCGTCGGACAGCGCGAGGGCGACGCGCAGCGAGGGATCCGAATGGCCGGACTCGACGGCCGATACGGCCTGCCTGGTCACGCCGGCCATGCCCGCGAGGTGCTGCTGGGACAGGCCGCGGGCCTGCCTGGCCAGCCGCAGCCGCGTCCCCGCGGCCCAGGAGACTTCCGTCATATCCCGACCTCCACAACCGTTCACCCGGTCCTGGGCCCCCGCCCGCCGGCGGCTCGGCGTTCCGCAGGCCCCCGTTTCCCGGATGCTAGACGACGATCCCCAGCAATAGGAACGCGACCGGGGCACGCGGCGGGTCCTATGATCCGGGGCATGAAGACGCAGATCATCAGCGTCCGCACGGGGACGCGCGAGACAGTCATGGACATCACGGGGGAATGCGCCGAGTTTGCCGCCGCGGCGGCGGGCGGCGGGGACGGGCTGCTGCACGTGTTCGTCCCGCACGCGACGGCGGGGATCGCGATGATCGAACTCGGCGCGCGCAGCGATGACGACCTGCTGGCGGTCCTGGCGGGCCTGCTGCCCGCCGAGGATCGCTGGCGGCACGCACACGGGTCGCGCGGCCACGGCCGGTCGCACGTGATGCCCGCCTTCGTGCCGCCGTACGCCACCGTCCCTGTCATCGGCGGGCACCTGGCTCTGGGCACCTGGCAGTCTGTCGCCCTGGTCGACCTCAACGTGGACAACCCGGACCGGCACGTCCGGCTCTCGTTCCTCGGCTGATGGAGGTCCTCGTCGAGGGCACGGGCGGTGCCGCTGGCTGGCCGGAGGCAGACTGCCGGTGCGCCTCCTGCCTCCGTTCTGCCGGGCATGCACGAAAGCGGTCGACCGTAGTCATTGACGGGATGAGGGTGCTGGGGGTCGCTGGCGTGCAGGCCGGGGGCGAGGGGGACGGGAGGAGCGCGGGGGGCGGGTACCGGGTGCGGGAACTTGGGGAGGCGCTGGGCGGGTACTGGGCTCGGGAGCGGACCGAGGCGGGGGGCGGGGACCCGGGCGGGTACCGGGTGCGGGAACTGGCGGATGCCGGGGGCGGCGGGGGGCTTGGCGGGTGGGAGGTGACGGGGCCGGACGGGGGGCGACTGCTTTATCCGGCGCGGCCGGGGGCGGTGCCGGTGCCGCCGGACGGGGCGGCCGCCTATGACGTCGCGTTTCTCGACATGCTCGGTGACCCGACCCAGCTGGGCCGGCTCCGGAGGGAGGGCCTGATCACCGCGGACTCGATCGTGGCGGTGGCGTTCGCGGATCACCGGGTTTCTGGGGAAGCGGAACTCCGGCGGCGTTGCGGGTTCTGGCACGTGCTGCTGCCATCCGACGGGGATCGTGTTACCACCGCCCGTTCGGATCAAAAGGGTTTTGAAGAATTGCCGGGGACTACCCGGGCGGTGCCATGGCGGGTGCTGGTGCTGGGCGGAGCGCGTTCGGGCAAATCCGAGGAGGCAGAGCTGAGGCTGGCCGGCGAGCCGGATGTTACCTACGTGGCGACCGGGCCGGATGGGGTTGGGGATCCGGAATGGGCGGCGCGGGTGGCGGCGCACCGGGCGCGGCGGCCCGCGTGGTGGCGGACGGCCGAGACCACGGACCTGGCCGCGGTGCTCGGCTCGGCACGCGGGGCGGTGCTGATCGACGGGATCGGGACGTGGCTGGCCGCGGTGATGGACGAGTGCGGCGCGTGGGACGGCGCGGGCGGCGCCGGGGGGCTCGAGGAGAGGATCTCCGGACTGGTCGTGGCCTGGCGGCAGACGCGGGCTTGCGTGGTGGCGGTCAGCGATGAGGTGGGGCTGGGGGTGGTGCCGCAGACGTCGGCGGGGCGGAGGTTCAGGGACGAGCTTGGGCGGCTGAACCAGGCCCTCGCGGCCGAGTCCGAGGAGGCCGAAATCGTCGTGGCGGGGCGGGTGCTGGCGCTGGGTTCTCTGGGATGAACGCTACGGGATAACGGTCCGGTGACAATCCGGCAAGCGTTGGCACTTCCGTGCCTATCCAGGGCGTTATGTTACCCCCGCGCGCTGGCCAGCGGTGGCCGATGGCCGCTACCGTAGGAAGTCCCGCGGCCGGGCACGCCTCATAGCTCGCCACCGATGTCGAACTTCACTTGCGGCTGCCGCCCGGACGCGGGTCG
>JBOHCG010000907.1:0-2469 GCA_050698735.1 Streptosporangiaceae bacterium
GTGGCGGCACAGCGCGGGAGCGCTGGGAGTCGCTGGCCGCGCTCGCCCAGCTCGCCGACGACATGCACGCCGCGCGCCCGGACGCGACGCTGGCCGACTTCGCCGCCGAGCTGGCTACCCGGGCGGAGCTCGGGCACGCGCCGGCCGTCGACGGCGTGACGCTCGCCTCGATGCACGCGGCCAAGGGCCTGGAGTGGGACGCGGTGCTGCTGCCAGGCCTGGTCGAGGGGCTGATGCCGATCGTGCACGCCAGGACCCCCGCGGCCATCGAGGAGGAAAGGCGGCTGCTGTACGTCGCGGTCACCAGGGCGCGTGAGCACCTGTACCTGTCCTGGTCCCCGGTCCGCGCGCTGGCCGGGCGCGCCCAGGCGCAGGCCAGGCCGCGATCGCGCTTCCTCGACGAGGTGCGCCTGCCGGGAGATCGCTCGCCGGGACAGGGCTCGCCGGGACAGGGCTCGCCGGGACAGGGCTCGCCGGGACAGGGCGTGCGGGCACATGGCTGAGAAGACGCTGGAGGAGTTGCTCGACCTGCTCGACCTGGAGCAGATCGAGGTCGACATCTTCCGCGGCCGCAGCCCGGACGAGCGCAGGCAGCGGGTGTTCGGCGGCCAGGTGGCCGGGCAGGCGCTGGTCGCGGCCGGGCGCACGGTGCCCGCTGACAGGCCGGTGCACTCGCTGCACGCGTACTTCATCAGGCCGGGCGACCCGGCCGTCCCGCTGGTGTACACGGTCGACCGGACACGGGACGGGCGGTCCTTCACGACCCGCCGGGTCACCGCGATCCAGCACGGACGGGCGATCTTCGCCATGTCCGCGTCGTTCCAGCGCGCTGAGCCGGGGCCCGAGCACGCCGACCCGATGCCCGACGTGCCGCCGCCGGAGATGGTCGAGCGGAACAGCGACCGGCTCGCCCGGCTGTTCGGCGAGGTTCCGGCGCAGCTTGACCGGAGCCCGTTCGACCTGCGCTCGGTCGGCCCGCTGCCGGTGGAGGCGGAGCTTGACGCCGCGCTGCGCACGACAAGGAACCTGGTCTGGCTGCGGGCGGACGGGGACCTGCCCGACGATCCGCTGCTGCACGTGTGCCTGATGACCTACGCCTCCGACATGACCCTGCTGGACACGGTGCTGCTCGGGCACGGCCTCTCCTGGCTCGACGGCCGCACCACCGGGGCGAGCCTGGATCACGCGATGTGGTTCCACCGGGAGTTCCGTGCCGACCGGTGGCTGCTGTACGCGCAGGACTCCCCGGCCGCCAACGGCGCCAGGGGCCTGGCCCGCGGCGAGGTCTTCACCGCCTCCGGCCAGCTAGTGGTGTCCGTGGTGCAAGAGGGCCTGATCCGCACCGGTCCGCCCCGACCCCCGCGCCCCCCGGCGTAGCCCGGCCCGGATCCGCACCGGCCCCCCCGCGCCCCCGGCGTAGCCCGGGCCGAAAAATTCCAGGTGGAAAATGTGTTGCCCCGTTCCGGCGGCGTTACGTAGGCTTATCGGCATGTCCGTGGGCTAGTTGCCGACACTCCTGGAGGGAGGTGCCCATTGTGACGAACATCAACTCTGGCGTCCTGCCGGTGCAGTGGCTTTCGCGTCCGGGTGCCTTCAGCCTGCGTTCGGTCGGCTACCTGGGGACAGGTATGTCCGGTGCCGGCGGCGGCACTGGGCTGTGCGCTGATGTCGCGCGCGCCGTTCCGCGTGTCCGGACCGAGGTCGCGTTCGCTGCCTCGCCGGCGCCGGCGGTCGCCCCCATGGCGCAGCTCGGGCAGACGAAGCTCCACAACTACATGACCAGCGTCAACACCAATGGTGAGGGCGCAGCGGGTCCACCTCGAGGTAGGAAACCGGCCTAAAAGAGCCGGCCAAGATCCCCTTGAGGCCGCGGACCCGCACACAGGGTCCGCGGCCTAGTTATTTCAAAGGCCTAGGTCCCAAGTCCGGGCGAGAGATCGCGTGAGGTTAACGAGGACCGGCAAGCGAGAGGGGATACTCCGATGCAGTGGCGTGATGCCACCGTCGGCGAGCTGGACGCGACGGGGTTCGAGGTGTCCAGTCCTGCGGCGCGGCAGGAGCCAGAGTTCAGCCAGGTATTCGACCAGGTCGGCGGGGCCACGGTCGGTGTCCTGGGTCAGTTCGCGGCGACCGGGCTCCCGGTGGGGCTGGACCTGCCGTGCGTGCGGGACCCGGAGCTGTTCTTCGCCGAGTCGCCAGAGGACGTCGAGACCGCGAAGGCCATGTGCCGGGGCTGCCGGGCCAGGATCGCCTGCCTGACCGGCGCGCTGGAGCGCAGGGAGCCCTGGGGCGTCTGGGGCGGCGAGCTGCTGATGCGCGGCGCGATCGTGCCGCGCAAGCGCCCCCGCGGGCGCCCCCGCAAGACCGAGGTGGCCGCCTGAGCGGCCCGGGACAAGCAACGTGACACACAACGGAGTGGTCAGGATGTATCTGGTAGACGAGCTGGCGGCCGACCATAGCCGCAGCACG
>JBOHCG010000908.1:0-2466 GCA_050698735.1 Streptosporangiaceae bacterium
GGCGAACCCTGATCGCGGCCCGTTTTTCCGGCACCCGCGCAGCTCAGCCCACCGGCGAAGAAATCCGCGCCGTGCTCGCAGCCTGGGACGCAGCCGCCGCATAACTACGAAACTTCAGTGATCTGGAAAGAGGATAAATCACTCATCCGCACCGGAAACGGGCCCCAGGTCATGTCCGCCATCATCAACCTCGTCATCAGCCTCTTCCGCATACACGGAGTAACCAGCTACACCGCCGAAACCCGCCGCTGCGCCCAGGACCCTCGCCGCGCACTCCAGTACCTCGACCTCACGGCACCCTCACCTGGCTAAACACCGCCTACGACTTTGGCAAACCCCTGGGGCGTAGCGCAGGATCGTGAACGAGCTGGTGTCCCCGGCGGCCTGCGCCCCGCTGGTGAACGGGAGCACACGGATGGACACCCCTGGAAACCTGCTGCTTGCATCAGCGAGCGCGCCGAGCTGCGCATGCATTACGTGGTGGCCGCCGACGACCTGGCGCAGTGCCGCTTCCGCGATGACAGCCACGACCCCTGGCCGCGATCCGTCCAGGACGCTCTCCTGCCGGGCCCGGTATGCCTCGCGGAGCCGGCTGGATTTAGCTGCGGACACGCCCCGTGTGCCTGAGGCGACCACGCTGGCGTACTCTCCGGTTTGCAGCAGAGCTGGCACCTGCTGCGCGGCGAAGATCATAATCTGCGAGGCGATCATCTCGAGGGCGAAGTAGTCGTGGCTGGTGTCGGGCAACACGTCGGTGTAGGCCCACCACCAGCCCGGCATGCGGCGCGGGTTCGCGATAATGGCGAGGATGTCTTGCGCCTGCTTGTCCGTGCCGTACTCGGTGAGCAGGTCGCGCAGTTCCCGGTTGCGGATCCCGCGCTGACCGGTCTCGATCCGGCTGATCTTGGAACGGTCGCATTCCAGGAGACGGGCGGCGTCATCGAGCCCGAAGCCGAGTTCCTGGCGGTAGCGGTGCAGCGCTGCGCCGACAAGCGACGGCGCACGGGTGGTGTCGCGATCATGATCGGTTTCCTTCACTGGCTAGTCGTGCGGTTGGCTTGAAATCACAGGCACCGGGTGCGTGATGGCGCTGTCCGAGGAGAGAGAGTGGCTGCCAACGGGTCGGCCCGCCGTGTCCGGGCAATCGGCGCGGCGTTCACCTGTGCGACTGGCCTGCACGTCCATCTCGCACCACACGACCTTGCCGCCCCACTGCGGGACGGGATACCAGTTCCAGCGCTGGCTGAGCGTCGCCACCAGGAACAGACCGCGACCGCCTTCTTGGTCTAGCGGCGGTATGCCATCGCTGGTTAGTGCCGTAGATGCCGGTGGTCGTGGGTCGGCGTCCCACACCTCTATGAGCAGGCGCACCGTGTCGCTCGACAGTCGAAGGCGGATGAAAGCTAGATGTGTTCGGTCGGCGACGGCCTGCACCGCATTGGTCGCGAGTTCTGAGACCAGCAACTCGATCGCCTCGGCCAGCTCGTCAAGCCCCCACTCCCACGCCACCTGCTTGGCGTGAAGCCGGGCGCAGGGCACCGCACTCGGAAACGCACCGAGTTCGAGATGGCTGTGAAGCGGCAGGTCCGAGGATGCGTCGTGAGTGCCCCATTGGTCATGTATGGAAGACAGAACCGGCACCGGAGCCGGGCTCAGAACCGCTGCGGAGCATGCAGTTCCTGTTACGGCGCCGGTCCTGCCGCTTGGGGACAGCGAGGGTACCCAATCGCCGTCAGAACGCTCGGCTCTGGCCAGTGCTGCCAGATGCATAAGCTGAGGCGGCTTTTGCGTCCGGAACGCGGGATCGTCTAGCTGTGCATGGCCATCGTCGCTGTCACTCATTGCCCTTCGTGCTTTCGCTATGGCGGTTAGAGCGTCCCGGTGCCGTTCAGTATGACGGCGGAACGCAACGCCAATAGTGGCGGGGCCTGTACGTCCTGTAGGTCACCATGGCACGATGACTTCATGGCTGGCACGAATGGCAGCAATGCCGGTGGCGTGGCAGGGCACTTTGGGCGCCAGGTGCGGCGGGACAGGCTGGCGCATGGCTGGTCGATAGCCGAGCTGGCCCGCCGCGCAAAGCTCGATGCCGCGCACTTGTCCCGCGTAGAGAACGGACGCCGTCCGCCCACGGCGCGGATAGCCGCTGCCCTAGACGGCGTGTTCCCTGAGCGAGGCGGCTGGTACCTCACCTGGCTAGAGGAAACCCGTACCGCGCCAGAGATCCCCGCGGAATTCCGCTCGTGGTCGGATTATGAGGACCGGACGGCGACGCTCCGGGTGTGGACCCCTGGAATCGTTGACGGGCTGGTGCAGGCCCAGGACTACGCGGCGGCCATGATAGCCACGTCTCCGGGGGTATCCGGCGACGCAGCAGCCGCCCGGCTGAAAGCGAGGATGGAAAGGCAGCGCCGCGTGCTGGGCCGCGAGAAGCCGCCTTGCGTGACGCTCCTGGTAGACGAGGCC
>JBOHCG010000909.1:0-2463 GCA_050698735.1 Streptosporangiaceae bacterium
GGGCCAGGCCGCCCAGGTGCTCGGAATGGCCCGCCAGACCGTGTTGCAGAAGGTCCACCGCGGCCAGCTCAACGCCGTCTACGTCACCGCCGGACGCCGAAAGGGCCTGCGTATCCAGGTCAAACACGACCAGGCTGGACTGTTTGACACACCCCAGTGAAAGAAAGGCGCAGTGTTAACCATGGCCGACCGGGCCCAGGATCAGGGCGCCGTGGGGGCCGCCGGGGAACCGCAGGGAGACCAGCTCGTTCCACAGCTGCTGGTCGTAGCGGATGGTGGCGGCGGGGTCCCAGGTCTCGGTGCGCATGGCGGGGTCCAGGCCGGCGTTGCGGGCGCGCAGGGCGATGGAGCCGGCTTCGCGGCGGGCGACATCGTCGGACAGGATGAGCTGGAGGAAGCCGGCGTGCGGCATGTTCTGCTGGCGGGCCAGGGTGGGGTCTGTCAAGTTAACGGTGTAACTTCCTTCTCTGTTGTTACTGGCGTCCCGCGCTCAGGCGGCCGTCGAAGGTGATGTCGAAGGCGTTCAGGGCGGCCTTCCACCGGTTGGTCCAGCGCTGGCGGCCGCGCCCGGTGGGATCCAGGCTCATGATCGCCAGGTACAGGCACTTGAGGGCGGCCTGCTCGGTGGGGAAGTGGCCGCGGGCGTTCACCGAGCGGCGGAACCTGGCGTTCAGGCTCTCGATGGCGTTCGTGGTGCAGATCACGGTCCTGATCTCCCGGTCGAAGGACAGGAACGGCACGAACTCCGCCCAGCTCCTTCTCCACAGGACCCCCGCGATCTCCTGCTCGCAGTCGGCTACTGCGGTCCTGGAGCCGACCGGATCAGTAACAGAACCGGCCAGGGCATCTCGCGGGCATACGGCCAGTGGAGTGGGCCAAGCGCGGCGCGGGACGGCGGGCTGGAGGGGCCGCAACTGCTCCTGGCTGAGGACGGCGGCCGGATCTTCCTTGGACACCGCGGCCAGTCCGGAGCTCGTCGTTGGGGTGCCGACGGGGCGTCGGCCCCGGCTGCTTCGCTGGGCATGGCTCTCTTGACGGTATGACCGAGCTAAACCTAGTTTGTTAACCGTCGACCGGACGCTGGTGTCGACCGGACGGTGGCAAGGAGGTCGGCGTGTATCCTCATGAGTACGACATGCTCGAGCGGCTGTGGTTCCCGGTAGCGCGCGAGTCCGACGTGGACGACGCTCCCTGGGCGACCAGCTTCCTCGGCCATCGGCTTGTCCTGTTCCGCAGCGAGTGCGGGCTGACGGCGGCTCGCGATCAGTGCCCGCACCGGGGCGCACGGCTGTCGCTCGGCCAGATCCGCGATGGGAACCTTGAATGCCCTTACCACGGCTGGCGGTTCGGTCACGACGGCAGCTGCGTTCTCGTCCCGTCGCAGCCTAGCGCTCATCCGATGGCCAGCCTGCAGACCCTGCCCGTGCGGGCCGCCTACGGCCTGGTCTGGGTGTGCTTGCGGGAGCCCTGGCTGCCGATGCCGTCGATTCCGGAACTGGCGGACGATCCGCGGGATGACTGGAAGATCGGGTATGGCACGCCGTTCGACGTGCGCTGCGGCCTGCGCTCGATCACCGAGAACTTCCGTGACTCGTCGCATTTCGCCTTCGTGCACAAGAAGGCGTTCGGCGACGTGACGCCGCTGATTCCCAGGTACGAGGTGCGCCGAGACGGCTGGACCCTCGCCTGGGAGTTCGTCCTGCGCTATGCGCAGGAATGGCAGGCCGACGAAGGCGCGGCCGCCGGATCGAGGTACCGCTTCGGAGGCACGGACGTCGACCAGGCCGATCCCAGCGTGGCGATGGAGCAGCTGATCCATTACCGCTTCAGCGCCATCAGCGTCTCGTATGTCTACACCGAGCATCCGCACGGCGGCCGCCGCATCGTGTGCCAGGCGCCTGCTCCCATCGCAGCCGACGGCACGCAGTGCCGGGTGTTCTTCTTCGTCGCCGCCAACCGGGCGTTCCGCGAGCACTACAGCGACGTCGCCACCCAGGTCGAGCTTGAGAGCAGCATCTTTGCCGAGGACGGCCCGATCGTGGAATCGCTCGATCCGACCGAGGCGCCGCTGGAGCTGGACAGCCAGGCGCACGTGCGGGCGGACCGGTACGCGGTCGCCTACCGGCGGCTCTACCGGGACCTGCTGGATGAGTTTGCGGCAGCGCAGCCCGCGGTTCCAGCCGAGGCCGCGATGCTGGTCACCGTCGCGGACGGCGGCCCCCGTCGGCCGGCGATCTAGGGACGAGCCCGCTACGGGTCCTGGGACTATCTCTCCGAGAATTAGCGGTAAGCAGCGTTCCCGCTGGTCAGAGACCTGCTGGCCGGGCACGTGAGCGACGGAACGGCTTCCGCGTGCAATGACGGTTATCCGCGATACCGGACCTCACGACCTGCGGCGATGCGCCCCGCCGGGCGGACAGCTCGCAATCTTATCCGCGATAAGAGCCGTTGGCGGGACTATCC
>JBOHCG010000910.1:0-2459 GCA_050698735.1 Streptosporangiaceae bacterium
CGCCTGAACTGCGCCTAAAACCCGTCACGTAACGCTACAGCAACGTCACCCCGCTGGGGTCTGAATGTTTACTCCCGGAGACCTCTCCGGCCTCGTCGCCGGAGGGCATGATGGCGTTATGCCCGGTCACCCGGACCGGGAGCCGGTCCTGTTCCCTCCCGGACGGGGCGTTCAGCCAGCTCAGGCGGGACCCGTCGGGCAGCCAGCCGCGGTCCTCGCCGTCGGCGAAGTCCGGGCTGATGCCTTCCTTCATCCGGGCGATGACGTGCCCGCCGGCGTCCAGGATCGCCGTGATCAGGTCATAGCCGGGAAAATTGCGGCCGGAGCAGGTCACGCGGCCGGCGAACAGGTCCGGGCGGCGCTTTGCGAGCCGCCTGAGCAGGGTCTGCTCCCCGGCGCTGGCCCCGCCCAGGATCGCGCCCGGCATCGCCCGGCCCGCGCGGGCGGTCAGCGCGAGGATCCTCAGCTGCGGGAACGGGGAGGAATCATCCGCGGTCCCGGTGGAGCCGGACATGGCCCGGTTCGCCTCGGTGTCCGCCAGGTTCACCAGCATCCCGTCCGCGGCGAGCACCATCATCCCGGCCAGCATGACCGCCGACGGCCGTCACCGGCGATGAGCGGTCCGGCTGCCTGCCAGAAGATGGCCCCCGTCACGCCGGCGGGGACCGGCAGCCGCCAGTCCGTGATCACCTTCTCCGCCGGGACGTGCCATTCCCGGGTGAACGGGATGTCCGCGAGCAGCCCGGCGGCCGTGCGCAGCGCCTCGCAGTACGAGGCGCCCGGCATCAGGGCCATCGCGATCATCAGCCGGATCACCAGCGGATATGACATAATGCGGCGCCGTTCCCGCTTCTTCAGCCGCCCCCTGGCCAGCGCCGCGGCTGCGATGGCCTCGATCACGCCGTCGCCGGGGTGCCGTTCCAGCTCGCCCGGCCGCACCAGGTCCGGGAGCCACGCGTCCGCCAGCACCATCCCATCCCGGCGGATCACCGCCGGGGCCGTCACCACCGGGCGGCAGAACACCGCCAGCTCGCCCGCCCGCGGCGCCGCACCCCCGGCCGGCACCACCGTCCCGCCGTGAACCCGCAGGCCAGCGGCCCGGAGCACGACTGTTTCCGCCGGAGTCCCGGCCACCGGGGACCCCTCCGGCCGGATTGCGTCAACGACGGACGGCAGGCAAGATTGCACGAGGGACTCCTGTCACAGACGTGGTTTTCGATACCCAACGCCTACCAGGAGTCCCTCTCCGTCTCAAACCAGCGCAAAATCCCAGGTCACAGCATCACGCGAACCGACACGGCTTAAGTACGTGGTGCTGGGCGTACTGGCGGCTGACTCCGGCCGTTTCGTTTCCGCGTTTTTCAGCCGCAGTTTCGTCAGTGACTATTCCAGTGCCTAGCGGATCATCGGGGTAATCCGTGCCGAGTACCCTGGCGGCAGTGACACCGGTGACGTCCCAGCATTCTTCCGATGACCATTTGTTCTCGCCGACCAGGGACTGTATCGGCCCCGGGATCTCGTATCCGGCATGCTCGTAGTACAGTCGCGGTTTCACAGAATGCGACGATCCGGATGCTGCGGGGAGCGGGCTGACCGGAGCCGGGGTCACGCTGGGTGATGACTATCGGCGGCGTGCCGGAGTTACACGGGTGAAATTTCGGGGCGGCCGTGCCGTGTTGCCTGATGTGTGAACAACAACAACAACGACGACACGGCCGCGGAGGCCAGCATAGGTGAGGTGTCCGGGTGCGCGGACAGGGCGGATGCGCAGGTCAGGGAGGTGCTGGGCCGGGTCCTGGCGCAGCGGCGCAGCGCGGGGACGGCGTTCGCTTACGTGGCGGGGCTGTCGCCGGGGGTGAAGGCGAATTGCTGGGCCCTGGCCGAGGCGGCCGGGCACGAGTCGCCGTACCGGATGCAGGCGCTGCTGGGTTCGTACCGGTGGGACTGGCAGGAGCTGCGGGCGGAGCTGCCGGCCCTGGCCCGGGAGTGGCTGCCGTGCGATGAGGACGACCTGATCGGCCCGGGGATCGCGATCGATGAGACCGCCCAGCTCAAGGACGGGGACGCGACCGCGTGCGTGGCGCCGCAGCACGCCGGGTGCACCGGGCACGTGGACAACTGCGTGACGACCGTGTTCTCCGCGTACGTGACCACCTCCGGGCAGGCCTGGGCGGACTTCGACGTCTTCATGCCCTGACGGTGGGACAAGGACCCGGCGCGGCGCCGGGCCGCGGGCATCCCCGGCGGGCTGGGACGCAAGACCAAGCCGCAGCTGGCTGAAGACCAGCTGGAGCGCCTCCTCAAGGCCGGCCTGCCGGCCCGGTGGGCGGCCTTTGATGAAGTGTACGGGCGCAGCAGCGCCCTGCGCGGGGCGTGCCAGGCCGCGGGCCTGGCCTACGTGGCGGTCATCCCGCGGGACTTCCGGATCACCCTGCCGTCCGGCGCGGTGATCAAGGCCG
>JBOHCG010000911.1:0-2456 GCA_050698735.1 Streptosporangiaceae bacterium
GGCCGGGGGTGTTCCCGACCTGCGCGGTGGTCTCCGTCTGGCCGAAGCCGTCCCGGACCGTGATCGCCCAAGCCTTGCGGACCTGCTCGATGACCTCGGGGTTGAGCGGCTCGCCCGCCGCCACGCACTCCCGCAGCGCGGTCACGTCGGCCGTGGCCAGCTCGGACTGGATGAGCATCCGCCACACCGTGGGCGGCGCGCAGAACGTGTTCACCCGGCAGCTGCCCAGCGCGGCGAGCAGGGACGCGGCCGAGAAGCGCTGGTAGTTCAGGACCAGGATGGTGGCGCTGGCGTTCCACGGCGCGAATACGTTGCTCCAGGCGTGCTTGGCCCACCCGGGGGAGGACAGGTTGAGGTGCACGTCACCGGGCTTGATGCCGATCCAGTACATGGTGGACAGGTGCCCCGCCGGGTAGCTGGCCTGGGTGTGCGCGACGAGCTTGGGCTGGGCCGTGGTGCCGGAGGTGAAGTAGAGCAGCAGCGGGTCGCCGGCCCGGGTGATCCCGTCGGGGGTGAAGTCCGCCGGCCCGGCGAACGCGTCGGCGTAGGTATGCCAGCCTTCCGTCGCGGGCCCGACCGCGACGCGCGTCCAGTCGCCGGGTATCCCCTCGAACTTCGGCACGTTGCCGGTGTCAGTGATGACGTGCCGGACCTGGCCCCGGGGGATGCGGTCGGCCAGGTCGGCCGGCTGCAGCAGCGTCGAGGCGGGGATCATCACCGCGCCGAGCTTCATCGTGGCCAGGATGACCTCCCACAGCGGCGCCACGTTGCCCAGCATCAGCAGCACCCGGTCGCCGCGCCGCACCCCTAGACCGCGCAGCCAGTTCGCCAGCTGCCCCGACCTGGCGGCCAGCTCGCCGTAGCTCAGGCTGGTGTCCTCGTCCTCGGCCAGGATCCGCAGCCCGGTCCGGTCCGGGTGCTCGGCCGCGATCACGTCGAACCAGTCGAGCGCCCAGTTGAACTCGTCGAGCTCGGGCCAGGCGAACTCGCGCCGCGCGGAATCGTAGTCGTCCCTGTGGCGCAGCAGCAGGTCCCGGGCTGCCAGGAAGGCGGCCGTCGATGGGGCATATTCGGTCATGCGCCTATGCTTGCAGCTCTCGGTACCGAACGGGAGATCTGCCCGCAGGTCAGCTCTCCGGCGGGTCAGCTTTCGCGCAGGCCGGCACCGGGGGTGACCAGGCCGGCCTCATAGGCCAGCACGACGGCCTGCACCCGGTCCCGCAGGTTCAGCTTGGCGAGGATCCTGGCCACGTGGGTCTTCACCGTCGCCTCGCTGAGCGTCAGCGTCGCGGCGAGCTCGGCGTTGCTCAGCCCGCGGGCGATCAAGCTGAGCACCTCGAGCTCGCGGGGGGTGAGGGACGAGGTATCCGGGGTGCCCTCGGCGGGGGCGGGGCCGCGCGGCGCGAACCGCTCGACCAGCCGCCGGGTGATCGACGGGGCGAGCAGCGCGTCACCGGTCTGCACCAGCCGGATCGCGGCGACCAGGTGCTCAGGCGAGACGTCCTTGAGCAGGAAGCCGCTGGCGCCGGCGGCGAGCGCCGCGTAGACGTACTGGTCGAGGTCGAACGTGGTCAAGATGATGATCCGGACGTTCTCGCCGGGCCTTGAGGCCAGGATGTGCCTGGTCGCCTCCAGGCCGTCCATCTCCGGCATCCTGATGTCCATCAGCACCACGTCGGGGCGGTGCTTGAGCACCGCGGCGATCGCTTCCTTGCCGTCCGCGGCCTCGGCCACGACCGGGATGCCGGAGGCGTTCAGGATCATCCGGAAGCCGCTGCGGACCAGTGTCTGGTCGTCGGCGATGACCACGCGCGGAGGCTGCGGCTCGTCCGGGCCGACGCTCACGAGGAGGTGGCCTGGAACTCGGTGCGGATAACCTGGACCTCTTTTTCGCCGTCCGGCTGGCCGTCGGGCACGGATTCTAGCGGGATCATGACGCCGACGCGCCAGCCGCCGCCCGGCCGCGGGCCCGCGTCGAGGTCGCCGCCGTAGATCGCGACCCGTTCCCGCAGCCCGAGCAGGCCGCGCCCGCCCGAGACCTGCGGCGGGCCCGGCATTGAGTCGGCTGCTTCGGCCGGCCTTTCGTCATTGGATACCGTTACCCGCAGTTCCCGCGGGCGGTACTCCAGGCGGACCACCGTCCGGGCCTGCGGTGCGTACTTGATCACGTTAGTCAGCGCCTCCTGGACGACGCGGTAGACCACGAGGTCAACGCCGGACGGCAGCGGCCGCGGGGCGCCGGCCGGAGCGACGACGTTCAGCTCGACCGGCAGCCCGGCCGAACACACGCGGCCGAGCAGCGCCGGGATCTGGGTCACGCTCGGCTGAGGCCGGAAGCTGGCGCTCCCGTCGACCGGGCCGGCCACGTAGGACACGCCGCCCGCGCCGGGAGCGGCCGCGCCGGAAGCGGCCGCGCCGGAAGCGGCCGCGCCGCCCGGGCTCCCGTTGCCGAGGGC
>JBOHCG010000912.1:0-2455 GCA_050698735.1 Streptosporangiaceae bacterium
GGTCGCCGGGGGGCTGCCCGCCGGAGTGCGGGTGGTCGCGCCGGCCGCCAACGTGCCGTACACCGCGGCGGGTGCCGAGGTGCTGCGATCGCGCGGGATCACGGCGCTGCCGGACTTCGTGTGCAATGCGGGGGCGGTGCTCGGCTATCGTTCGGCGCCTGATGCGGAGCCCGCGGAGGTGCTCGCGGCGGTCGGGGCCACGATCGGCGAGCTCACCGGTGAGCTGCTCGGGCATCCGGAGGGACCGCTGGTCGCGGGGTTCGAGCGGGCCGCGAGCTTCGTGCGGGGCTGGTGGGGCGAGCCGCCCGGGCCGCCGTTCGCGCCCGAGGGCTGACGGTTCGGTTGCTGGCTTCTTCGGTTGCTGGCTTCTTCGGTTGCTGGCTTCGCTGGCTGGTCGGCTTCGCTGGCTGGTCGGCTCGCTGGCTCAGCGGCGGGCGGTCACGGCCCAGGCGGTGGCGCTGACCTCGATCGGCGGACTTAGCCTGCGCCTGGCGTGCTCGCGCAGCCCGGCGCGGCGCTCGTCGGGCAGGGACGCTATGTAGGCGCCGGCCGGGCTCACGCCGAGGGTGAAGGGGTCCCACCAGTCTTCGAAGGTGGCGTTCCGCACCGTGACGGTCAGCGCGGCTTCGTCGGCGACGGCCAGGCCGGCCTGGGTGAACAGCTTGGCGAGCTCACCCTCGCGGCCGCCAGCGCGCCAGGACCCGTCGTCCGCGGCCGGGTCGAGCTCGCGCGCGATCTCCCAGAACGGGGTCAGCGGGCTGCGGCCGCCCGCGTGGTCCCAGACGCTCGCCGCGACCGTCCCGCCGGGCCTGGTGACCCTGGCCATCTCCCGCAGGCCCGCCACCGGGTCGGCCATGAAGTGCACCACTAGCTGGGCCAGCGCGACGTCGAAGGCGCCGTCGCCGAAGGGCAGTTCCTCCGCGGCGCCCAGCCGGACGTCGGCCTCCGGCCAGCGGGCGCGGACCGCCGCTATGAACGACTCGGACGGGTCGATCGCGGTCACCGCTTGGGGGCCGAGCCTACGGATGAGTACGGCGGTCAGCACGCCCGGCCCGCAGCCTACGTCCAGGGCCTGCTGGCCTGGGCCTACGCCGGCCAGGTCGGCGAACGCGGCCGCGAGCTGCTCGGAGTAGCGCCCCATGAAACGCGCGTACGCGTCCGGGCTGACGTCGAAGTACACAGCACCACCGTAGACGAGGGGCGCCGCCCCCGGCCGCCTGATGCGGCGGCCGGGGTCCCGGAGTCCGAGTGCGCGACCGCTCAGCGGATGTAGAGCTCGTCGGTCTCGTACTCGGTGAACTCGGAGTTCTGCGGCACGCCGGACGGACCGAGCTGCTGGAACGCGGGGAAGAACTGCTCGGCCGCCCACCGCTCCTGGTGCGCCTTGGACTCCCAGACGGTCACCACGTTGAGGCCGCCGGAATCCGTGCCGACCGCCCAGGCAAGCAGGCCGTCGATGTCCTGGGGCGGGTTGTGGTTGGCGGCGACCATGCGGAAGTTCTCTATGGTCTGGCCCCTGGCCTTCGTGAAGTGGACGTGCGCCATGATTTGTCCTGCCTTCCCCTTAGTTGCGCTATTTGCGCTGGCAGGAAGGACGCTACGGGGAAAGCCGACGGCCGGCCATCCGGGGAAAGTACTCAGCTGAGTACTCATTCCCGGTCGGCCGGCGCGTCCGCGGCCAGCCAGGCGGCGATCTGGCTGCGGTTGCTGAACCCGAGCTTGACCAGGATGTGCTGGACGTGGTTCTCCGCCGTGCGTTCGGAGACGAACAGGGTCGCACCGATCTGCTTGTTGGTCATCCGCCGCGCGACCAGCGTGGCCACCTCGAGCTCGCGGGGGCTGAGCGGCGAGGCGGCCGCATCCGCGGCAAGCAGCCGGTCCCGCAGCTGTGCCCCTAGCCGGCCGATCCGCTCGGTGAACGGGACCATGCCGAGCCGTTCGGCCTCACCGGCCGCGGCGTCGAGCACGGCCCGCGCCCGGTCCAGGTCGTCCGGTGCCTGCCGCCGGACCAGCGCGCCGGCCAATTCCGCCCGGTCCAGGTCGTCCGGTGCCTGCCGCCGGACCAGCGCGCCGGCCAATTCCGCCCGCGCCTGGACGGCGTACCCGCGGGCCCCGTTGGCGTCGCAGATCGAGGCCGCCGCCGCTAGGTCCTCGACCGCCGCGTCAAGGCGTCCCGGCGCCGCGGCCGCCAGCCCGAGCTGTATCTCCCCGGGCCCCATGTAGACACCGGCGCCGGCGCCGTTCGCGAGGTGCCGGCCGCGGAACGGCTCGAACTGGGCCAGGAAGAACTCGATGTCTTCCGCCCGCTGTAGGCCGATGGCGACCGCCAGCCCGTGGCCCAAGCACGCCATGCGCATCGCCGCCATCGGTGCCCACGACCGGACCGGCCCCGCCAGCGCGTAGGCCGCCTCGGCGCCGGCCCGGTCGCCCTGCAGGAGGCGGATGAACCTGATCT
>JBOHCG010000913.1:0-2451 GCA_050698735.1 Streptosporangiaceae bacterium
TTCATGCGGGCAGAGCAGGCACCGAATCCGGAAAGCCGGGTGACCTTGAGCGATAAGGTGGATAAGCTGGGACGGCGACGGGCGGACTTGCATTGGCAGACACTCGGCCAAGACTGGGATAGCGTTGTCAAGTCCGTATCGATCTTTTCCTTGGAAATTCAAGACAGATGGCAATTCGAAACCAAGATTCTAATTGATCGCGAGTGGCCATGGCCGTGGGCGCCGGCTCCTCCTGACCGGGGAACATGGTCCACGTGGGGGTACCATCACATGGGAACGACGCGGATGGCCGATGACGATGCACTGGGCGTTGTGGACAGCAACTGCCGGGTGCACGGAATGTCCATCCTCTTCGTCGCAGGGTCTTCAGTGTTTCCCACTAGTGGATTCGCGAATCCGACCTTCACTATCGTCATGTTGTCCATCCGGCTAGCCGAGCACCTGAACTCGGCCCTTCGCGCGTCCAACGGCAGAGTCCCCGCTTGAGTGAGCCGACCTGGCGACAATCGCGGCGCGGGAGAGTCACCGGGACCAGCCGAAGCCAGCGGCGGCTACCCGCGATGCGGCGGGACTACTTCCTGGTGAACACGGCGTGGACGGTAATCGTGTTATTCATCGACGTCATGCCCAGCTGATTCCACACGAGGCCGAAGTCCGCCCGGTTGACCTGGACCTCGCCGTCCAGCCATATCTCCCCGCTATCGGCACTGGAGATGCGGGCATCGAACGACACCGGGCGGGTGCGGTCGCGGACGGTAAGGCTGCCGGTCACCGTGACGCCCTGGCCGGAGGGCCGGACCTGGTCTGCCTGGACGGTGATGTCGGGATAACTGGCGACGTTGAAGAAATCGGCCGACCGCAGGTGCTCATCGCGCTTCTTGTTATTCGTGTCGACGGACTCGGCGGCCACGGTGATCGTGCCGCTCGCGTCCCCGGTCGCCGACACCGTGCCGCTCCCGGCCACCTGGCGGAAGACGCCCTTTACGGCGCTGAGCCCCCACATGCTCTTACTCCGCAGCCGGATCTCCGACTTGGATGCCTCGAGAACCCAGGACCCTGCGAGCGTCCCGTCGCTCAGCAGCGCGTCCAGCTCCGGGGTGGTCGAATGTCCCGACGATGTCATGCCATCTTCCTTTATCATTCGATTCAAGTATGCAATTTATTTTCGCTAGCGGAACCGTATATGCTAATGGCGGCAGTGTCAAGGCAGGAGCACGCGAGCGAAACGGTCTCCGTACTTAAAGCACTTAGACCGAGTGCCGCTGTCGCGGTTCCAGTGCCGAGGCGTCCCAGGCCAGCCAGGCCGCCAGGGAGTTCTTGCTACTTTCTGTAATCACCGCTGGTAACGGTACTGGCATGCCTGCCGGAGCTTGGCTAGTGGACATCCAGACGCGACGGCCTGATCGCCGAGGTTAGCGGATCTCTTGAGCGGTCCCTGATGATCATTTTCGCGGTGCGGTTAGGCGCTTCTGATTTCGTATTCGAATAGCCGGTTAGCACCGTATCGATGGCAGGCTGCTGCCGTTTCCCTGGAACGCGGTGTCCTACCGCGCACACCGGCCGGCGCCCGCGGGCCCCCGGAAAGTGTTCCTGTTCGACCTCGACACGGAGCCGGGACACGGGTCGCCGCTGCCGCCCTGACCCGGGCGTTGTGTAGCGTTGGTGGCCGGAGGCGCTCGATGCGTATCGGCTTGTTCGTCACGTGTCTGACCGACACGCTGTTCCCGGACACCGGCAAGGCCGTGGTCGCGGTACTCGAGCGGCTGGGCCACCGGGTGGAGTTCCCCGCCGGGCAGGCCTGCTGCGGCCAGATGCACTTCAACACCGGCTACCGCCGGGAGGCCGCACCGATGGCGCGGGGCTTCGCGGCGGCGTTCGGCGGCTTCGAGGCGGTGGTCACGCCCTCGGCGTCCTGCGCGGCCATGATCCGCGAGTACTACCCGGCGCTGGCGGCCGAGGCCGGCGACGAGGGCCTGGCCCGGGCCGTGGCGCAGGTCGCGCCGCGGACCTACGAGCTGTCGGTGTTCCTGGCCGACGTGCTCGGCGTGACCGACGTGGGCGCGTACTTCCCGCACCGGGTGACGTACCACCCGAGCTGTCATTCGCTGCGCATGCTCCGCGTCGGCGATGCGCCGGCCCGGCTGCTGCACGCGGTCCGCGGCCTGGACCTTGTCGACCTGCCCGACGCCGAGTCCTGCTGCGGGTTCGGCGGCACGTTCGCGGTGAAGAACCCGGACGTGTCCGCGGCGATCTGCGCCGACAAGGTTGCCGCGATCCGCCAGACCGGCGCGGAAGTGGTCTGCGCGGCCGACAACTCCTGCCTCATGCACATCGGCGGCGCGCTGACCCGGCAGCGGTCCGGCGTGGCCACGATGCACCTGGCCGAGATCCTGGCCCGCACCGAGGACGCGCCTTGACGCCGCCGGGAGCAGCGGGGCGGCACGCGGGCAC
>JBOHCG010000914.1:0-2449 GCA_050698735.1 Streptosporangiaceae bacterium
CGCTGGGCCTCAAGAGCCAAGACGGCGACCGCCACCGCGGGACCCCGGACGACCGCCTCCATCGCCGCCGCACGGACCCCGGCCCACGCCCGGTGATCGCGGGCGGCGAAGAGCACCTGATGCAGCTCCCGTGGCCCCGCTTCCGCGGACGTGATCCTGCGTTCCGCATCCGCGATCAGCGCCGGGTTGGCCGCCCCGTCCTGGCACGCGTATTTCAACGCCGCGAAAAACTCGTCGGCAGGCAGCGCCGCCCAATCCGTGGCCGGGTCGGCCAGCAGAGCCCGCGACGCCCGCCGCGCGCGCTCGGACTCGATGCCGGCCTGCCGCCGGTTTCGCGGTGGTGACACAAGACGTGGCCTGGCGCGAGCCAGATCCGACGGCGTGGGCGACCTGGGGGGCTGCGACGACACAGCTACTTGTCTACCATCGCTGCCATCCGCTCTGCGGGCGGTTCGGGCCGCGGCACGACCGCGGCCGTCCAGACGCCGGCCACCCGCAGGCCCTCAGCCTGCGGAAGTACGCAGGAGCCGTCGGTCCGGTAGGTGCGGGAGTAGCCGTCGGCGGTCGCGGTGGCCTCCTGGTAGGGCTGGCTGGAGTGCACGTATACGTTTGTTCTCGTCGTCGGCGGCGTCATAGACGCTCGCGGTGGCCGTGCACCAGGCGGCTGGCGCCGTGGCCGGGCCCGGCGCGGACGCGGCGGCCGGGGCGTAGGGCGCGGCGCCGGCGTAGTCGCCGGCCAGGGCGGCGCCGAGGGCGGCCATCTCCTCATCTTCCACCGCGAGGCTGCGGGTCGCCCCGCTGATGACCGACAGGACCGATGCCTGCGCGTTCGCCGGTGACCACACCAGGTCCGCGCCGTCCGGCGGGGTGCTGGCCCGGAGGCGCCCGCTGTGTTGCTCATGCGGGGCCGTCTGGCGGGGTTGCCGGGCCGGGGCGGTCTTGCAGGTCGGCCAGGACCAGGACTAGCCGCGTCCAGGTCCCCCCGGCCTCGGGCTCGGCGAACCGGGCGGCGATCTGGGCGAGGCGGCCGCGCAGTTCGGCCAGCCCCTCGTCGGTCAGCCGCAGCGCGCCCCGGGTCACGTCGACCTCCCGGCGGCGGCCTGCCTGCTTGGCCTGGTATGCCGCCGTGATGACCGGGGCCGCTCCATCAGCCACTCCACCCACGCGGAGCGTCACGTCGCCGACATCGTCGCGGTCCAGCTGGAAGCCATCGAACATGAGTCGCACCCGGCTCGTACTACGATGCGGTGCGGTGTTCGCGCGCGTACGTGTCGAGTCGGTCGAGCACGTCCGCGTAGATGGCACTCATCACCTTGGGCGCGAACATGCGCTCGAACACGCCGCCGATACCGCCCGCGCCCTGCCAGGAGGTGGAGATCTGCACGAGCGACGCGTCGCCCCGCGGGGAGACGGTGAACGTGGTGACCAGGCTTGAGCCGGTGTCGGACTCGGTGAGGATCCGGCCGGGTTCGGGCTCGGTGACCTTCATCTGGTACTCGCGGGTGCGCCCGCCTGCCGTCACCTTGAACCGCGTGACCGTGCCAGCACCTACGCCACCGGACTCGACCCGGAAGTCCGAAAACGCCGGAGGAAGGAAACGCGGATGGTGGTCGCGCATGTCCGCGATATAGCGGTAGACCGTGTCCGCGGGCGCATCCACCGTGCGCTCGGTGGAGATGAGAATCCTTGCCATGTAGGCCTGTCTATCACGACAGGCCCACGTCCGCGGGCCGGGCGGACGGCCGGACGTTGCGCGCGAGGACGTCCGGGCGAGGACCAGTGACCCTTCCTCAGGTTCAGTACGGGTGGCCGGGATGTGTTTGGTTGTATGCCGTGCTGGCTTGCCACCGTGAGCCGCTACGGTAACTGGCGGCCCTGTCAGCGCGGCGCCGGATCCCGACCCAAGGTGCACGATAAGCCACTCTTTTCCGGGAGGAACCGGGACGCAGAGGGTCAGCAACGAACCATCGGCAGTTACCCCCGGCACCCTCGCCCTCACCTTCCCGTCGACCAGCCCGAGTGGACGGTGGCCGACTACGCCCGCGAGGCAGCCGCCCAGAACATCTGACAGACTCATGGTGACTGATCCTAAGCCGGGGGACGGATTACCGGCCCCAGACCCGCTTCGCGGCCACGGAGAACCGGTTACCCAGAACTTGCCGGAGCGCGTTGGCGACCTGCTGATCGTTGTTCGACCGTGCTTCCCATTCGACGATACGGCTGCCCGTTTCGGTCGTGACGGTCAGCCGCCGCCTGATCCCTATCCCCCGGGTTGCCAACGTGGCCGAGGTGACCTGCGCAGCCGGCAACGTCCAGTTGTCAGACCCGATTCCGCGAGTAAGCCGGTGACACGACCCTGTAGATACCGATAGGTGCCGCTCTGTCCTGGGATGATGATCGCTGCCAAGTGATAACCAGCCCAGCGGAGAGGACACCTATCTGGTGAGCA
>JBOHCG010000915.1:0-2438 GCA_050698735.1 Streptosporangiaceae bacterium
GGCCTGGCCGCCGCGGCCGCCTTCCTCCAGCGGGCGTCCGGGCTGACGCCGGATCCGGTTCGCCGGGCCGACCTGGCGCTGGACGCGGCCGCGGCTACGGTCCGGGCGGGCGCGTTCGGCACCGCGCTTGGCCTGCTCGGCATGGCAGAAGCCGGGCCACTGGATGAGTTCCGGCGGGCGCGGGCGGACTTGGTCCGTGCCCAGCTCGCGTTCGTCTCCAACCGGGGCCGCGACGCCCCGCCGCTGCTTCTGGCGGCGGCCAGGCGGCTGGAGCGGATCGACGTCGGCCTGGCCCGTGCCACCTACCTGGACACCATCAACGCCGCGATGTTCGCCGGTCACCTGGCCGATCCCGGCGCGGGCGTGCTGGCGGTCTCCGCTGCGGCACGCGCGGCGCCCCCGGCTCCGGGCCCGCCGCGCCCGCCCGATCTGCTGCTCGACGGCCTGGCCGCGAACTTCGGCGAAGGGTACCGGGCCGGGCTGCCGCTGCTGCGCCGGGCGCTGGGCGCCTTCGGCCAGCAGATGTCCGCCGAGGAGGAGCTTCGCTGGCTGTGGCTGGCGTGCATCGCGGCCCTGCACCTGTGGGACGACGGCCGGTGGGACGTGCTGTCCAGGCGGCACGTCGAGCTGACCCGCGACGTTGGTGCGCTCGGCGAGCTTCCGCTGGCCCTCAGCTCGCGCGTCTTCCTGCTGCTGTTCGCGGGCGAGCTGACCGAGGCGGCGTCGCTGATCGAGCAGGTGCAGGCGGCGACGGAGGCCACCGGCAGCAACCTCGCGCCGTACGCGGCCCTGGGCCTGGCCGTGCTGCGCGGCCAGGAAAGCCAGGCCGCCGCGCTGATCGGGGCCACCGCTCGGGACGTGGCGCAGCGCGGGGAGGGAATCGGGGTCACGCTCACGAACTGGGCGAACGCGGTGCTCTATAACGGCCTGGGCCGCTATGACCGGGCGCTGGCGGCCGCCGAGCAGGGCAGCAAGGACCCCGACGAGCTGGGGCTGGCCGCCTGGTCCATGGTCGAGCTGGTCGAGGCGGCGGCCAGGACCGGCCAGCCCGAGCGCGCCGCGGGCGCGCTGCGGTTCCTGGCGGAGATCACCAGCGCGGCCGGGACCGACTGGGCGCTGGGCATCCAGGCACGCTCCCGGGCGCTGCTCGGCGAGGGCGATTCGGCCGAGGAGCTGTACCTCGACGCGACGCAGCGGCTCGGCCGCACCCGTATCCGCACCGAACTGGCCCGCGCCCACCTGGTCTACGGCGAGTGGCTGCGCCGCCGCAGCCGCCGCGTCGATGCCCGGGCGCAGCTGCGGACGGCGTATGAGATGTTCGTGGCCATGAGGGCCGAGGCGTTCGGCGAGCGCGCCAGGCGTGAGCTGCTCGCGACCGGAGAGACCGTCCGCAGGCGCACCGTGGACACCTACGACGGGCTCACGGCCCAGGAGAAGCAGATCGCCCGCCGGGCCCGCGACGGGCACTCCAATTCCGAGATCGGTGCCGAGCTGTTCCTCAGCCCGCGCACGGTCGAGTGGCACCTGGGCAAGATATTCACCAAGCTCGGCATCAGCTCCCGCAGGCAGCTCAGGCAGGCGCTGCCCGACCTCGGCCAGGCGGCCCTGCCAGCCTGACCGGGCCAGCCTGACCGGGCCAGCCTGACCGGCCCAGCCCGCAGGGCAGCACGAGCGGACCGGGGCTCGTGACGCACAGGCCCCGCAAGACGGGGCCGGGGGGACACGCACCCCGCAGGGCAGCAAGAGCGGACCGGAGCTTGTGGAAATCGCGGTCATGACCGGCGAGCTCGCGATGAACGCCGTCGAGCATGCGCAAACCGGCTTCCAGGTCACGGTCGAGCTGACCGACGGCACGCTGCGGGTCGAGGTGACAGATTCGGGCGGCAACTACCCGGCGGCCGGCCCGATGCCGCTGCCCAGCAGCTCACGCGGCCGCGGGCTGCCGATCGTGGACAGTTTCGCCGACGACTGGGGCATCACTTGGTCACCGCCCGCCCCAGGCAAGACCGTCTGGTTCGAGATCGCCGTGCCGTCCGGCAGCGAGCCGAACGCCGCGGCAGGCTCCCCGTCCCTGCCGGCGCCAGCCGGCTGCTAGCTAGCCCCCGCCTTCAGCTAGCCGCCGCCTTCAGCTAGCCCCCGCCTTCAGCTAGCCCGCCTTCAGCTAGCCCCGCCTTCAGTTGGGCCTTGACGTCGGTCTTGAGGACCTTGCCGACCTTGGACCGGGGCAGGTCGGGCCAGACCTCGACCTGCTTGGGCGCCTTGACGCTGCCCAGGCGCTCCTTGACGTAGCTTCGTATCTCCTCCGCGGTAACGGCCTGGCCGGGGCGCAGCTGGAGCACGGCGGTGACCCGCTCGCCCCACTTCTCGTCAGGAAGCCCGATGACCGCGCAGTCCTGGACGGCCGGATGCGCCAGGATGACCTGCTCGACCTCGGCGGA
>JBOHCG010000916.1:0-2411 GCA_050698735.1 Streptosporangiaceae bacterium
CTCTGCCCGCCGCTCTGCCCGCCGCTCTGCCCGCCGCTCTGCCCGCCACTGGGCCCGCTGATCGTCTCGGCGCGCCCGCCGCCCAGCAGCACCCACGCGCTCCCGCCGGCCCCGAACCCGGCCGCGCGCACCCCGGCCGCGCCGCCCAGCACGGCCGACGTGCTCCAGCCGGACCCGGTGGACCACGCCGCGACCAGCTCGGTCCCGGCGAGCAGCAGCGCCACATTCCCCCCGGCCGTGCCGCCGAGCCCGAGCACCTGCACCTGCCGCCGCGCCCAGCCCGCCGGCACCGCAGGCCCCGCCGCCCGCCACGTCCCGCGGTAATCGGCGAAAATCCCAGCCACACCCGGCCGCGCGCAGCTCCCCGCCGCCACCGGATTCCCTTCATTTGGCCCGAACGAGACGGCGTTCAAGTCCAGCAAACCGCAATTCCGCCCGGGGGAGCTCGCGGCAAGAGCGTTCCGGGTGGTCAGCGGCGACCACTGCCCCGCGGCCACCGCGGCCGGCGTCCCCGCCGCCTGGATGGTGCCGTCGCTCAGCAGCGCGAGAACCTGGCCGGACGGCGAGACGCTGATCCCATCGGCGACGTCGGCGAGGGCCGCGTCGAGCAGGCCGGGAGTCCAGCTGCGACCCGCGTCCGTGCTCGTCGCCAGCGGCGAGAAGGCAAGCCCCTGGCTGGGCCGGAACCCGATAAGCAGCGAGGCCGCCCCGCCGGCCGCGACAAGCCCGCCGTTGTCGGCCACCCCCGGCGGGGTCACCAGCGACCAGCGGCTGGCCCCGGCGGGCCGCGCGAACAGCTGCCAGAAATTGTTCTCGTCCGCGGCCGAGCCGCCCATGACCGCGATCGCCCAGGTGCCCTGCGCGGTCACCAGCGAGGTGTTCAGCGACGCGGTCACGGCCGGGGGAGCGGCGAGCGCGACCCGCGCGGACTGAGACCCGCAGCCCGTGGCCAGCCCCGCCGCGGCCAGCGCGGCCAGCGCGCAGCGCAGTGCTGCCAGTCTGCTACGCGGGCCGGCCGACCGTTTCACGAGTTCAGCGCCTGGCGGGCGTACTGGCTGAGCAGCACGGAGAACGAGGACTGGGTGCTCGAGGTGCCCGGCCCAGGGTCTGCGCCGACCTCCTCGCGGATTTTCCCTGACCGGTCGATGACGACCGCCAGGTCGTTGTGCGCGGACATCGCGCCAGCGGGCAGGTTCGCCACGCTGACCCCGTAGTCCCGCCAGACCTGCGCGAGCGCGCCGAGCGAGCCCGTCAGGTACAGCCAGTTCGGCACCGACTCCAGGCCGTCCTCGCGGTCGAAGGCCCTGGTGAACGCGACGGACCTGTACGTCGGGTTGGCCACGATGGCGACCAGGTCGACATCCTTGTCCTGCGATCCGAGCAGGATACCGGCCTCCTTGAACTCCTCCCCGATGAGCGGGCAGTCCGAGGTGCACACCGGGTCGAGGAAGGTCATCAGCACGACCTTGCCGCGCAGGCTCGCCAGCGTGACCGTCTGCCCGTTCTGGTCGGTGAGAGCGAACCCGTCAGCCGGCGTATCCATCTGCGTGCTGCCGCCCGCGATGGCCAGCGCGAGAATCGGATCCGCCGTCCTGTTCACCGCCGCCGTGGCCATCGGCGCCGCCCCGAGCACCACCACCGCCAGCGCCGCGACCGCCCCCACCGACTGCGCACTGGCCGCCGCGACCGTCCGGCCCACTGCGCGAGGCGCCAGCCCCCGCCACCGCTGACTCGCGCCATCAACCCCTTCAGTCTCACCTGCCCCAGAAGCCTCTTCAACCTCAGCGGCCTTCTGCGGCAACTGGGTAAGGCCGAGATATCCGGCCGCGATCAGCAGCAGGAACGGGATCATGCTGTTCGGGTCGGTGCCGAGCCCGCCGAGGAAGCCGAGATCCTGGACCAGCACCCAGACCGCGAGGAAGAACACCACGCAGAACCACATCGCCCACCGAACCAGCCGCGGGCTGCCGGTGAGGAAAATCGTCCCCACGGCCGCGAGCGCGATCACCATGACGAGGTTTACCGCCAGGGCGTTGCTTGCGGCGAACGAGCCGAAGGCCGACAGCAGCGCCGATAGAAAATGCGGCTGCGGCGTAGAGGCCATCGACTGGACCATCGCGGTCAGCGGGCCCGGTTGGCCGTGCAGCGTGCCCTGCCAGGACCCGCGGCCCGGCCAGGCCTGCAGCACGGCCATCCCGACGAAGAAGATGCCAAGCCCGCCGAGCAGCAGCCGCCCCAATCGCGGGCTCCGCCAGGCGCCCTCGGGCAGCGCGATCAGTGCCCCTGCGACCACGTAGAGCAGCACCGCCCCTGGCGCCCCGGTCAGCCAGCTCAGCCCGGGCGCGAAGATCCCTCCGAACGACTCGCCGAACACCCACACGGCCAGCCCCCAGGCCACGCTGGCCAGCCCG
>JBOHCG010000917.1:0-2411 GCA_050698735.1 Streptosporangiaceae bacterium
GCCACGTACCTGCTGCGGGCATAGACCAGCTCACGCAGGGTGCCAGCTACGGCAATCAGAATCGGAGCAGCCGGGCTAGAGCAGACATATGAAACATTGAGGCCGGGAGAAACGGCATGAATGTCTGGATGGAAAATTGACTCCGTACGAGGCAATAGGAAAGTTTTTTAGCTCCCCAGGGCGAGGTTCTCGCATCCTTCGATCCATTCGGATTCAATAATTTTTGACGATTCACTTTACCCCCATCTTGCCGGTCCCCCCTGAGAGATCTGATTCATCACCGCGCGGCGAAATGAGAAAAGTCTCAAGCTGCGCCAGCGTCAGGGCCGCTACGAGCGCCTGGAGGGCGGCGATCGCATGTTCAAGATCGTCGACGTGGCGAGCGGCGCCAGCGTCGGCTCGGCCGGCTTCTGGACGAAGAAGTGGCGCGGCGAGCAGGTCTACGAGGTCGGCTGGATGGTCGTGCCGGAGTTCCAGGGCCGCGGCATCGCGGTGGCGGCGACCGCGCAGGCGATCGAGCTCGCCAAGCGCGACGGCAAGCACCGCTTCATGCACGCCTTCCCGAATGTCGGCAACGCGCCGTCGAACGCGATCTGCCGCAAGCTCGGCTTCGAGCTGCTGCAGGCATGCGAGTTCGAGTTCCCGAAGGGGCACTTGATGATCTGCAACGACTGGCGCCTGGACCTGCGCGCCTGGGTACTTCCCCTGAAGGACTCGCCTGGCGGTTCGTGATCGGAGCGCTTTTCAGGTCGAAGGAATTCGCGCGCCATCACCTGAGGCTAACGACACCTCGCCAACGCGGGCGCGGTCAACGGGTAACGGTCCGGTAGTCACCGGAACCCTTGGGCCGGGGCCGGGGCGCCGTCTGCAGGCCATGATGGACATCGCTATCCGCGCGGCAGCCAGGCCCGGCCAGCGCCGTCTGGTGCACCGGTGCGCTTGCGGCATCCTTGAGGGATCATGCTGCGCTGGTGGCGACGGGCACGAGCCGGCGCACAATGTGGAGATGGGAGACGCTTGAGGTCATTCCCCGCACCCCGGGGTAACCAGGGTTCTGGCGGCCGCTGGGTTCACCGGTCCCGGGGCACTGGCGGCGTGAGGACGCGGCGGGCGCCATCCGCAGCGCGGGATGGCGGGAATCGGTGACCGTGACATGGTCGCCGGCACCGGCGGCCGAGCGCCTGCCTGGCGGCAGCGGGCACTGGCGGTTGCCGCCGGCATGGCCGCTGCGGTGCTCGCCGGTGCCGCGGCCGCGGGTGCTGGACCGCCGGCGCCGCGCGCACCCGGTAGCGTCCTCTGCCCGGCGGCAACTGGCCTGTGCCGTCAGGGAACCCCCCCGGCCAGGCCGGACCCCATGAGGGCCTGGTCCCGGTCATGCAGGATCTGGCGGTTCTCCCGGCGGTCCGCCCGGCCCGCAATCGCGAGGCAGCCAATCCCTCGGCTGTGACGCCAGCGACCGCGATGAACTCCTGCGGCTGGGTGAACAAGAGCGCTCTGCTCGCGCAGCGTGACAGGCAGGCGCATCGCAATTGGCTGAAACTATTACCTGCCGATTAGGTGCTTACTGGTGCTGAGCCCACCCGGAGAGCCGGGGCGCGCAAATCGTCCAGCTCGGCGCGGCGTGGACGACGTCCCCGGTGGCCTGAGACTGCCATCCAGGTTGGGTGGTGATACCTGCGGCCAGGCGGCCTGGCCGGGTCCCCGATCGGATCTGGCTGGCGCGGCGTGATTCCTCGATCCGGCAGATCTGGGCTCGGTGTCCAGGATGCTGGTCAGACTGTAAGTTCCTTGCCGACGACTTCTTCGTTCGCTGCGCCGACGGACATATGGCATTGGACGATTTTCCAGGTGCTGGCGCGGCGGGCCAGGGTCGCGGTGATCCTCAGCATGGCTGCTGACCCGTCGGGAAAGGCGGCATCTGTTCTCACTGCTGCCCAGCCGACCTCCCTGTGGACCCATGCCTCGGAATGTGTCACCTTCGCGGTGGCGCCTTGCAGTTCGGTGCTTTGCGCCTGTACGACCCGCCGTAGGTCGTCAGGATCGGCCCACCACTCGGCGGGGTCTGTGCCTACTAGCAGAACACCTGGCTCTGCCGCCAGAGCGTCGGCGAAGGCCGGCGGCATGCGCGGGGTGCCGAAAGTTTCGATCAGCGAGGACAAGAGAACGCGCAGTTCTTCGGACTGTTCCAGGAGTATTCTCCTTTTATGCTGGCCCGGTTACGGTCTGGCGTCCTGGTCTGCCGGTCAGAACGACTCGGCGCCGATTCCGGATGAGCAGCCCAGCATGTCGGCTCGGGAGAAGCGACCGGGTACCGGCCGCCGCGGAAATGCAGAATCGTGGTGCCGGGTAGCTCGATGTGTGTCCCGGCCGCTGGCGCACGCTGAACTCATCGGCGTGGCGGCCTGCCAGGC
>JBOHCG010000918.1:0-2410 GCA_050698735.1 Streptosporangiaceae bacterium
CCGGCCCACGGGTCGTAGTGGACCTCAAGCGGTTCCTGCGGCGGGCGCTGGGCCTCCGGCACGTGCTGCAGGTTGACCCGGATCCGGTACCAGACCGAGCTGCGCCCGCGCATCCCGTCGACCAGCACGTCGCGGGGCTCGAGCAAGGGCCACACCTCCGGATGCCGCGCCTTCCAGCGTTCCAGGCCTTCCATCGCCTCATCCTTGGTCTGCGCCCTGGCGATCTCGATCAGCGGCATCGTGCTCTGCCGGCGTCCCGTCCCCGAGCCCCCCGAGCCCCCGGAGTCCCCGGAGTCCCCGGTACGCCGCTTGGACGGCTGCACTCGCGGCGCCTCGCCGGACTGCTTGTCGTAATGCGGCGGCCACGGCGCGTCGGGCAGCCCCGCCGCCTCGTCCCTGGCCGCCAGCTCAAGCAGCCCGTCGAGCGATCCGGACGACTCGTCCATTGCCGCCCACGGGTCCCCGATCGCGGCGAACCGCGCCGGGACGGTATCGATCCGGTACTCGGCAGGATCGCAGGTCGGCACCTCGTCCCAGGTCAGCGGCGCGGAAACGCGGGCGTCAGGGACCGGGCGGACCGAGTACGCGGACGCGACCGTGCGGTCCTTGGCGTTCTGGTTGTAGTCGACGAAGACGCCGTGCCGTTCCTCCTTCCACCACTTGGACGTGGCCAGGTAGGGCGCGCGCCGCTCGATCTCCCGCGCCACCGCCACCGCCGCCCGGCGCACGTCGCCGAACGGCCAGCGCGGCTCGATCCGCGCGTACACGTGCAGGCCGCGCGATCCCGACGTCTTCGGCCAGCCGGTCAGCCCGAAGTCGGCCAGGACGTCCCTGGCCACCATGGCCACGTCCCTGATCTGCGGCCACTGCACGCCGGGCACCGGGTCCAGGTCGACCCGCAGCTCGTCCGGGTGATCCAGGTCCGACGCGCGCACCGGGTGCGGGTTCAGGTCGATGCAGCCGAGGTTGATCACCCAGGCGAGCGAGGCCTCGTCGGTGACCACCACCTCGTCCGCGGTCCGGCCGGAAGGAAAGCTGAGCTCGACGGTCTCGATCCAGTCCGGCCGCTTCTCCGGCGCCCGCTTCTGGAAGAAAGCCTCGCCCTCGGCCCCGTGCACGAACCGCTTCAACGCCATCGGCCGCCCGGCCGCCCCGCCAAGCGCCCCGGCCGAGACAGACAGGTAGTACCGCACCAGGTCCAGCTTCGTGACCCCAGCCTGAGAAAAGAACACCTTGCCCGGGTTGCTGATCGCCACCTCCCGGCCGGCCAGCGACAGCACCATCTTCGCCTCAGCCATGCTGCGTCCCCGAAGGCTGCGTCCCCGAAGGCTGGGCTCCCGAGCCGAGGATCTCCGCGAGGTCGAAGCTGACCGGCTCTTCGAGCTGGGCGTAGCTGCACGAGCGGGGCTCGCGGTCCGGGCGCCACCGGACGAACTGGGCGGTGTGCCGAAACCGCGTTCCCTCCATGTGGTCGTAGCGGACCTCGACCACCCGCTCCGGGCGCAGCGGCACGAACGACAGGTCCTTGTCCGCGTTCCACCGGCTGGCCATCGCCGTCTGCGGGGTCCGCTGGCCCGGCGCGTGCTCGGCCCAGTTCCACGGATGCTGGTCGAAGGTGGTGACCAGCGGCTGCAACTCCGCGAACAGCGAGATCCGCTTCTCCATCGGGAACGCGCCGATCACGCCGACGCTGGCCAGCCTGCCGTCGCCGGCGTAGAGGCCGAGCAGCAGCGAGCCGATGCGGTCCGCGCCGCTCTTGTGCACCCGGTAGCCGGCCACCACGCAGTCCGCGGTGCGCTCGTGCTTGATCTTCTTCATCACCCGCTTGTCCGGCTCGTACGTCCCCTCGGCCGGCTTGGCGATGAGACCGTCCAGGCCCGCCCCCTCGAACTGGCTAAACCAGCCGCTCGCCACGCTGCGGTCGGTGGTTGCCAGCGTCAGGTGGACGGGCGAACCGACCCCGGCGAGCACTCGCTCCAGCGCGGCGCGGCGCTGCGCGAACGGCCGCTCCAGGTAGCTTTCCGAGCCGAGCGCGAGCAGGTCGAACGCGATGAAGTGGGCCGGCGTCTGGGTGGACAGCAGCTCGACCCGGCTGGCCGCCGGGTGGATGCGCAGCTGCAGCGCCTCGAAATCGAGGCGCCGGCCGGCCGCGTCAGGCACCACGACCTCCCCGTCGATCACCACCCGCTCCGGGAGCTGGGTGAGAAAGGCGGCGACCAGCTCCGGAAAATAGCGGGTCATCGGCCGCTCGTTCCTGCTGCCGATCTCGACCTCGTCGCCGTCGCGGAACACGATCGACCGGAAGCCGTCCCACTTCGGCTCGAACACGTAGTCCCCGTCGGGTATCGCCTCCACCGGCTTGGCCAGCATCGGCGCGACCGGCGGGTTGACAGGAAGATCCATGCCCCCA
>JBOHCG010000919.1:0-2410 GCA_050698735.1 Streptosporangiaceae bacterium
GTCCCGCCGCGGCACGCTTGACGAAGCGGCGCAGCCCCGTGACGCCCTGCCCGGCCGGCGCCGCGGCCCTGGTCCCGTTAGCGCCGGCCTGTATCCCGGCCGTCACCGGGCGCCCATAGTTCCGGCCGGGCGCCGGGAGATCTGCAGCAGCGGCAGCTCCGCGGGTGCCTCGACCACCTCGACGTCGACCCCGGCGGCTTCCGGTGCCGCCGCCGCGACGGCCTGCTCGATGGATGCCCGCACCGTCGCCGCGGTGGACCCGCAGCCGTGCGCGGCTTGCTCTAGGCGCAGGTGCACCACGCCGTGGGCGTCCATGCCGCCGTACTCCACCTCGCCCGCGTGCGATCCGAGCTGCGGCAAGATCTCCTCCACCGCGCGCCTGATGCGGGTGCTTGTGTCCAGCGGGTGCAGGTCGTGCAGCAGCAGCAGGCTCTCCACAAGCGGGTCGGCCACCAGCGCGTCCAGCAGCCTTCCGCCGGCCTCGGCGTCCTCGCCGAGGATCCTGACGATCCCGGCCAGCCCGGCGCCGTACAGGTCGACCAGGCAGCTCACCAGTTCTTCCGCGGTGGCGGCGGCGCCGGGCCCTGCCTGCTCGCGCAGGCCGGCGAGCAGGGCCTCGACCCGCTCGCCGGTCGCCTGCGCGTGCTGAGCATCCTGGGCGCCCGGGGTCACGTGGCCACCATTGCCCACGGCCATCGGCCCTCCCTTTAACATGTCGCGCGGTGTCGTGGTCACATCGCCAGCGTGACCCCGTTGGGCGAGTGCGCCGTCTTGAGCACCTTCCCGCCGCCCAGGTACATGTGCACCCCGCACGGCAGGCACGGGTCGAAGCTGCGCACCGCGCGCATGATGTCGATGCCCTTGAAGTTGTCCGGCGGGTTCTCCTCGAAGATCGGGGTGTTCTGCACCGCGTCCTCGTACGGCCCCGGCGTCCCGTACACGTCGCGGACGCTGCCGTTCCACGGGGTGGGCGGGTACGGGTGGTAGTTCGCGATCTTCCCGTCCCTGATCACCATGTGGTGGGAGAGGACGCCGCGCACCGCCTCGGTGAAGCCGCAGCTGAACGCCTCATCCGGCACGGTGAACGACTCCCACGTCTTTGTCCGCCCGGCCCTGATCTCGGCCAGCGCCTGCTCGACGAAATACACCGCGCACGCGGCCGCGTAGGCCTGGAAGTAGGTCCTGGCCCGGTCCCGCTCGATCGCGTTGGACAGCGGCTGGCCCTGCTTGTCGACCGGGATCTTCCACTCGAAGGTGGTTTCCGGCCTGGACATGGTCTTCGGCAGGTTGATCTTCACGCTGTGACCGGTGGACTGCACGTAGCCGAAGTCGACCAGGTTGCCGAGCGCCGTCGCCCACAGCCGGGCGATGGGGCCGCCGCCGGTGTCGAGCGGCAGGAAGTCCTTGCCGTCGAACCAGCGCGGGGACATCGTCCAGCTGTACTTGTCGTCGAAGTCGCGCTTCTGGGGCCGCGGGATCGTGTGCTGGTTCCACGGGTGGCGCCGGTCGACCGGGTTGCCGAGTTCGTCGTGGGTGACGAACATCTCCTTGTCTTCCCAGTCCTCGTAGTAGGAGTGGCCGAGCAGGATCCTGATGCCAAGGTTGATGTCGACCAGGCTGTTGGTGACCAGTTTCCCGTCCACCACGACGCCGGGCGAGACGAACATCTTCCGGCCCCAGGACTCCATGTTCCGGTAGGTGAAGTCGCAGTACTCGGGGTTGTTGAGGCTGCCCCAGCAGCCGAGCAGCACCCGCCGCCTGCCGACTTCCTCGTATCCCGGCAGCGCCTCGTAGAAGAAGTCGAACAGGTCGTCGTGCATAGGCACGACCCGCTTCATGAACTCCACGTAGCGCATCAGCCGGGTCAGGTAGTCGGTGAACAGCTGCACGGTGGCGACCGTCCCGACGCCGCCTGGGTACAGCGTCGACGGGTGCACGTGCCTGCCCTCCATCAGGCAGAACATCTCCCGCGTCGACCGGCTGACCTGCAGCGCCTCACGGTAGAACTCGCCCTCGAGCGGGTTCAGCGAGCGCATGATGTCGCCGATGGTGCGGTACCCGTGGTCGCCCGCGTGCGGCGCCTCGGTGGCGTTGGCCCGCTCCAGCACGCCGGGGTTGGTCTCGGCCACCATCTTCTCGCAGAAGTCCACCCCGACCAGGTTCTCCTGGAAGATGTTGTGGTCGAACATGTACTCGGCGGCCTCGCCCAGGTTGATGATCCACTCGCCCAGGTGCGGCGGGCGGACCCCGTAGGCCATGTTCTGGTTGTAGACCGAGCAGGTCGCGTGGTTGTCACCGCAGATCCCGCAGATCCGGCTGGTGATGAAGTGCGCGTCCCGCGGGTCCTTGCCCTTCATGAAGATGCTGTAGCCGCGGAAGATCGACGAGGTGCTGTGGCACTCCGCGACCC
>JBOHCG010000920.1:0-2409 GCA_050698735.1 Streptosporangiaceae bacterium
GGGCGATCAGCACCTGCTTGGCGGACTCCCTGCTGCGCGCGTCGCACAGCACGATGGGCATCTCAGGCTCCAGGTCCAGAGCCGCCCGGACGTCCTCGATCTCGTAGATCCGGGCACCGTCGAAGCGGTTCAGGGCGATGATGAACGGGATTTGCCTGAGCTCGAAGTAGTCGATGGCCGGGAAGCTCTCCGCCAGCCGCCGGGTATCGGCCAGCACAACGGCGCCGAGTGCGCCGATCGCGAGCTCATCCCACATGAACCAGAACCGCTGCTGGCCCGGCGTGCCGAAGAGGTAGAGCACGAGATCCCGGCGCAGGCTGATCCGGCCGAAGTCCATCGCGACCGTGGTGGTCGTCTTTCCCTCAACGCCTTGCGTGCTGTCGGTCCGCATGCTGCCCTCGGTGAGCGGTTCCTCGGTCCGCAGCGGCCTGATCTCGCTCACGGCGCCGACCAGCGTGGTCTTGCCCACCCCGAAACCCCCGGCAAGCAGGATCTTTATCGCGCGATGCGCCGGCAGGCCAGCGGGCACGCCGGTGTCAGAGAGCCCGTAGTCCATTGAGGACCTCCCTGAGAATGTGCGTGTCGATCCGCTCGGCCATCGCGACCGGGGTGGTGATCGCGACCAGGCCGAGTTCCCGCAGGTCGGCAAGGAGGATGCGGACGACACCGAGCGGGAGGTCAACATCTGACGCGATGTCCGCGACGGTCGTCGGCGTTCGGGCCAGCTGGAGCACGCTGATGTGCTCGGGTGCCAGCGACGAGGGATCCGCGCTGGCACGGGTGGCCATCACGGTTGCCACCAGATCGAACGACTCACCGGCGTGCCGCGTCCGCCCCTGGGTCAGGGCGTAGGGACGGACCACGGGCCCGGCCTCGTCATCCAGCCACCGTTCGTCGTTGGACGGCATCGTGCCTCTTAATCCCGGCCGCTGAGGGCGGATGCGCGCGTGCTGACCCGAATGTGCTCGCCGGACCTGTGCACGAGGATGGCCATCTCGTAGGCGACAAGGCCGAGGTCGGCGCCCTGTTCGGCGATGACGGCCAGGCAGGTTCCGCTGCCCGCGGCGGTCACGAGCAGGAATCCCGACTCCATCTCGATGACGGTCTGCCTGACCTCCCCGCCGCCGAAATGGCGGCCTGCGCCGCGGGCAAGCGACTGGAATCCGGCGGCAAGCGCCGCCAGGTGCTCGGCGTCATCGCGCCCGAGCGTGTCCGACGCGCCAAGCGCTATGCCGTCGGCGGACAAGATGACGGCCTTGGTGATCGGGCCCACGCGCCGCACCAGGTCATCGAGCAGCCAGTCAAGTTGGCCGACCGGGCCGGCATCAGGTTCCATCTGCACCCCTGTGTGCCTCGGTGTCCGTGCCGGGCGCCGGATCGGCGCCCGGGGAAGTGTTCGCCCCTGCCGTAGCGCCGGCCGGGTCCGCTGGGCCGACCGATGCTGGGCCGACCGATGCTGGGCCGACCGATGCTGGGCCGACCGATGCTGGGCCGACCGATGCTGGGCCGTCGGGCGCCGGGTGCCGCGTCCGCCCCGCCTGCCAGCCGCGCTGCAGGGCGGACATGGTCTGGCGGATCTCGGCCGGCGTGGGTCCTCCGGGCGGGACGGAGGGGTCGGCCGCCGCCGCCGTCAGCCGCCGCGGCGGGTCGCCGCGAAGCTGGGGATGCAGGTTGGCCTGCTTGACCCGGCGCGGTAGCCCGTTGACGTCGCCATCGGCATCCGGCGCAGGGCCGTCCGGAACCACCGGCAGCGGTCCGGTCTGCCGGGACAGCTCCCACGGCGGGCCGGAAGGCTTGTGGGTCCGCGTCGGCGCGACCGGGGTCATCGGCGTGGGCGGCCCGGCTTGGCCATGTCCGCCTACCGGCGCGCCGACCGTGCTCTGCCCGGTCCAGCCGGGGAACGAGCCTGGCTGCACGGGATAGGGCGGCACCCCGCCGGCCATGGATGCGCCGTCGGCTACGGATGCGCCGTCGGCCACGGATGCGCCGTCGGCCACCGGCTGCGGCGCCTCGCGGAGCACCGGATTCGGCTGGGTGTCGCCCCGGCGCGGCGCGGCATCGCCCGGTTGCGGCGTGCCGCCGGCCGCAGGTGCTCCGCCGGCCGCGGACCCGCCGGCCGCGGGCAGGCCGCCGTCCACAGCAGCGTCGGCGGGCACCGGCGCCCCGGCACCCCCCTGGCTACGCCGTCGCGGCATGAACACGTCGAACGCGGAAGTCGCGGCGCCGGCCGCGCTGGCCGCGCTGGCGGCGCCGTTCGCCGCCGTGTCGGCACCGGCTGCGGCGCGAGCGGCGTCTGCCCGCTGGCCGCGCTCCCGCCTCGGCAGCTCATCGGGATCCGGGTGGCCGGAGAGGCCCGAGGGACCCAGCGGGGCAAGCGGGGCAAGCGGGACCAGCGGGACAAGCAGGGCA
>JBOHCG010000921.1:0-2402 GCA_050698735.1 Streptosporangiaceae bacterium
CTCCAGCCAGCAGCGGTCCCGCACCGACGGCTGGTTCGAGGTGATCGCCGGTAAAGCCATGCCGACGCAGGGGCGGCCCAGTTGTTTCGGGTACGTGCAGACCTACGACACCAAACCCAAACGGCGCCTGTTCGAAGTGCTGAAATCCCAGGGGATGCAGGCCAACCAGCAGGTCACCTTCCTCACCGACGGCGGCGAGGACATTCGCGACATTCCCTGCTACCTCAACGCCCAGGCCGAGCACCTGCTCGACTGGTTCCACCTGACGATGCGGATCACCGTCATGACCAACATGGCCAAGGGCCTGCCGCCGCCCCTACCGGATCCGGAGTTCCCGGACGCGCCGCCGGCCGATCTCGCCGGCGAGGCCGGCAGCCAGCTACAGCGGGTGAAGTGGTTCTGCTGGCACGGCAACCTCGTCCGCGCCCTGCACACCGTCGAGGACATCATCTTCGACCTCGACGTCGAACACCCCGGCATCGAGCAGGTCAAGCTGCTCAAGGCGGTACGCGAGTTCGACGCCTACCTGCGCGCGAACGCCGGCCGGATCCCCAACTACGGCGAGCGCCACCGCGCCGGCGAGGCCATCTCCACCACGTTCACCGAGTCCGCCGTCAACCAGGTCATATCGAAGCGCATGGTCAAAAAGCAGCAGATGCGGTGGACCCCGCGTGGTGCCCATCTGCTGCTGCAGGTCCGCACCCGGGTCCTCAACGACCAGCTCGCCGGCGACTTCCGCCGCTGGTATCCCGGCTTCACCCGGGCGCCGGATCCCGTGGCGCTCGCCGCGTAGCCTCCCCCAAAATGTTCCGCTCTCCTGGCAGACGCGCTCAGCGCCGACGGTGTGGAGATGATGCACGGCCTGAGCTGGTCGATGGACGCCATCTATCGCGAGACCCGAGCCCGAGTCTCGCGCCGGGTGGAGGAAGGGTGTCTGGTCGTCGAGATGGAAGCGTCGGCACTGATGGCGATCGCCCGATACCGCTCCATCCCGTTCGGCGAGGTGGTGATGGCCGGAGACTCGCTGGCCGGCCGGGGAGTGGGATCACCGTGGGTGGATGACGGCCGAGTCGGCGCGCCGGCAGTTGTTCGCCTCGGCCGCGGACGCCGCGGTCGCGCTGACGAGGTGACCACGGTTCGGGATGCGACGGTGCCTGTACACCCTTACGCCCTCACGCGCTTTCACGGGCCTCGGCCGAGGGCGGCCCGCGCACGAGATCGTCGCTGAGCACCGGCCATCGACACGCCATGAAGTCGTACTCGTCCGGGTCGTCGAGGGACAGCCAGCCGTCGCGCTCGGTCACGATGGAATTACGGGCGCTGCCGTACTGCGCGAGCCGGGCCCGCCAGCTCTCCCGGTCCTGCCGGTATCGTTCCTCCCGCTCCCGCTGCAGGTCGGCCGCTCCGGTCGATTCGGCGACGTCGTCCAGGCCGGCATCACCGCGGCGCCACCCGCCCGGGCCGCGTTCAGCAAGGCCGTGCTCAGCGAGGACCCGGAGCCCGGCCGACGTCGCCGACGCGGACAGCCGGGCCGCCCGGGCCACTGCGGCACCGCGAGCTTCCGCCTGGTCAAGCACCTGATAGACGAGGCCTGATGTACCGCCCAGGACCAGGAACACCGGGTGGATCGCCTCGATGCGCCCGGCTCGCAACCGACGCCACCGGACACTATCGGCGTAGCGGTCCGGGATCCGCAGCGCGTACCTGTCCGCCCGGGCCATCTGACGGCGGCTCACCAGGTCGATCAGCGGGTCAGGCTCATCCCGGAGCATCCGCAGGACACGGGCAACCGTGCGATGACTCAGGGCCGAGTGCAGCGCGAGGTTGCGGGCCCCGAACTCGATCGTCGCTGACCCCGACACCATGCACGCCTGACCGATGGCAGCGAGCACCAGGCGGACAGCGATAGCCCGGCGACCCCACCCCTTGACCCGCTCAGGGTCCTCGGCAGCGCAGAGGATCGTCGTCATCCACTGGCGGATCAGCCGGAACTCATCAGCGCCGTCGATAGGTGCGGGGGGGCGTGATTTAGTGTCGCTAGTGTGCCATCCGCGTACATTTTTCTCCCCGCTCACGAAGCCGACGCATTTTCGCCACTCGCCGGCGAGGAGCCGTTCCATCCGCCCGGGCTCTGAGCGCCGCTCGTACAGCGCGGCCATGCCCTTCCAGGCCCCGGAGGCGATCGCCGCGCGGACGTCGGCCAGCTGCCAGCCACGGGCCGCCGCAGCGTCCAGGACGGCCATGCGGGCCTCGCTGCGCCCTGGGTGCTGGGTACGGTTCCATCGTCCCGTGCGGGCGATCTGCTCGAGCTCAGGGCCGAGGGGGGCGCGGCCGCCGAGGCGGGGAACCCACGGGACGCCGGAGTCGTCAAGTTCGGCCTCGGCGTTGGAGCGGGTGTTATC
>JBOHCG010000922.1:0-2393 GCA_050698735.1 Streptosporangiaceae bacterium
TTCCCCCTGGCCTGGTCATCCCGGTCCGGCTCACCATCCCGGGCACCGATCTCGGCGATTACCTGCAGCCGGTCCTGGCCGCCGGCACCGTCCGCTATGTCGGCGAGCCGCTCGCGGTCGTGGTCGGCGACGACCCGTACGCCTGCGAGGACGCCGCGGAGCTTGTCGACATTGATATCGCCGAGCGCCCTGCGGTCCTCGACGCGCGCACCGTGCCCGCGCAGCAGGCGGCGGCCGAGCTTGCCGCGGGCTACGGCGAGGTCGCCGCGGCGTTCGCCGCCGCCGCGCACGTGGTCAGCATCGAGCTCGCGATCGGCCGCCACAGCGGCGTTCCGCTCGAGCCCCGCTGCCTGCTGGCGGTCCCGGATCCGCAGGCAGGAACCCTCGACATCTTCGGCATGACCAAGGTGCCTGTGTGGAACCGGGACCTGCTGGCCGGCCTGCTCGGCATGGACGAGACGCTGATCCGCGTGCACGCCGTCGACGCCGGCGGCGGCTTCGGGGTCCGCGGCGAGTTCTACCCCGAGGATTTCCTCATCCCGTGGCTCAGCCTGAGCCTGGCCCGCCCGGTCAAGTGGGCCGAGGACCGGGCCGAGCACCTGGTCGCGGTCAACCACTCCCGCCAGCAATACCACCGCATCGTCGCCGCCTTCGACGCCGACGGCAGGATCACCGCGCTCGACGACGACATCGTGCACGACAACGGTGCCTACTGCCGCACGCACGGGGTCGCGGTGCCCGAACTGACGGTGGCGATGCTCCCCGGCCCCTACCGCGTTCCGGCCTACCGCGGCCGGGTGCGCGTCGTGCTCACCAACAAGACGCCATGCGGCACCTACCGGGCGCCCGGCAGGTTCGAGGGCACGGCTGCGCGCGAGCACCTGCTCGACGTGGCCGCGACCCGGCTCGGCATGGACCCGGTCGAGCTGCGCAGGCGCAACCTGCTCACCGCGGCCGAGATGCCGCACCAGCGCCCGATCACGACCCTGAACACCGAGCTGGTCCTGGACACCGGCGACTACCCGGCGCTGCTCGCGGCGGCGGCGCAGGAGGCGGACCGCCTCGGCTACCGGATCGGCACTGTCGCCCCGTCTGCCCCTCACGCCCCTCGCGTCCCGCGCGCCTCGTCGGCCGAGCGCGGTCGGCTGCGCGGCTTCGGTCTGGCCATGTTCGTGGAGAAGAGCGGGCTCGGGCCGCAGGAAACCGCGGACGTCACGGTGAGCAAGTCCGGCGCCGTGCACGTCTACTCCGGCGGCACCTCGCTGGGCCAGGGCATCGAGACCGTGCTCGCGCAGATCGCCGCCGACGCGCTCGGCGTCGACCCGCGTATCGTCCAGGTCACCGCGGGCGATACCGCCGCCCAGCCGTTCGGCGCCGGGTCCTGGGCGTCGCGCTCGACCGTGGTGGGCGGCAGCGCGGTGCACCAGGCCGCGGCCGCGGTACGGGCGCGGGCGGTGCAGCTGGCCGCGCGGATGCTCGAGGCCGCCGAGGAGGACCTCGACCTGGCCGACGGGTCCATCACCGTCCGCGGCGACCCGGGTGCGCGGATCGCCCTGGCCGACGTGGCCAGGGCGGCCGGGCCCGCGAGCGAGTACCTGCGGCCGGGCGAGCCGGCCGGCCTGTCCGCCCGCCGCCGCTTCGAGGTCTCGCACATGACCTATCCCTACGGCGCGCACGCCGCGGTCGTCGACGTGGACCCGGGCACCGGGCAGGTCCGGGTGCTGCGCTACCTGGTGGCGTACGAGGTGGGCCGCGCGATCAACCCGATGCTGGTGGAGGGACAGCTGAGGGGCGGCGTGGCGCAGGGGATCGGCGGCGCGCTGCTCGAGGAGTTCGGCTACGACGAGACAGGCCAGCCGCAGGCGATCACGTTCGCGGAGTACCGGATGCCCACCGCCGCGGAGGTCCCCGCCGTCGACGTGCTGCTGTCGGAGGATGCCCCGGCGCCGGGGAATCCGCTCGGCGTGATGGGCGCCGGCGAGGGCGGCGTCAGCGCGGTGGGGGCGGCGGTGGCGAACGCGGTGCGGGACGCGCTGGGCCTGGCGGGGAGCGTCGGCCAGCTGCCGCTGACCCCGGCCCGGGTACGCCGCCTGGCCGATGCGTGCGCCCGGTCAAGGGCGACGGCATGATCGCCGAGGGGATGGCTGGCTACGTCAGCAAGACGGACCTGGTCGCCGCGCTGATCCGCGAGCAGATCATCACCGGAGAGTTGCCTGCCGGCCAGCAGTTGCGCCAGCGCGATCTCGCCCAGCGCTTCGGCGTCAGCCAGACACCGGTCCGCGAGGCGATGCGGCGGCTGGAGTCCGAGGGGCTGCTGGTCTGCGACACGCACCGCGGCTTCACCGTGGTCGCGCCCGACGACGGCAGGATCGAGGAGAACTTCCAGATCCGCG
>JBOHCG010000923.1:0-2390 GCA_050698735.1 Streptosporangiaceae bacterium
CTCGATGGCCGCCAGCAACTGCTCGCGCACCTGCTGGGTCGGGCTCACGTGCTGCACCGAACGCAGCCCGTGGATCGCTGGCGTAACCGCCGGGTCTGTCATGAGGCCTCCCGACCCTCCGCCGTCGGCAACTGTGCCGGCCGGGCGCGCCTACCCACTTACTTACCGCATTGAGTTACCACGACCCGGCAGGCTCCGCCAGTGGGACGGACGAACATATCAGACGCCGCCGATGGCGTCGTGTATATAACACATCTTACATGTTGCCAGTTTATGGGAACTTTGGCGAGTTAACTCCCGCTTTTTGGCAGCATGCGGGCGGGGGAGCCGACAGGCCGTGGGCGCGGGCGCGCGCGCTGCGGCACTGCGCACGAAGGCCCTGGTGCGGCAAAGGCAGGCCCGATTTTGTTCTTTTAAATATCGGCGCGGATGTCGCGCAGGGCTTGCCGCATGGCCACGGCCGCCGGGAAGCGGTCGATGCTGGCCGGGGCGCATGCCTTGACGAGGAACGCGGCGAGGTCAGGGTTGAGGTCGGGGCGGGCGGTTCTGGGGTCGATTACCGGTATGCCGATCATGGGCATCGCGCTCGGGAACGGGTGGTGGCCGTTGCAAAGGAGCCGGTAGAGCAGCACGCCGACGGCGAAAAGGTCGGTGGAGACGTCCCAGCGATCCAGGCCGGCGTCGGGCGCCTGGTACGGCGGCGTGCCCGACTGCGTGTGCACGGGGTCGCCGACCCGGGAGGCGATGTTGAAGTCGAGCAGTTTCGCCCCGGTCCTGGTGAGCATCACGTTGAGCGGCTTGATGTCACGCGGGTCTCGGCTTCCGGCACTGCCGGGGTCTCGGCTACCGGGGTCTCGGCTACCGGGGTCAGCTCGGGCTCGGCGGCAAGCAAGGTCGGCTCGGGCTTGGCGGCGATGAACCTGGTGCCGCGCGACCAGCAGGCCGCGGCGGCGATCAGGCAGCAGCCGATGGAGAAGGCGAACGCGATGTGCAGGCCTGCCCGGAACGGGCCGGTGGTTGGGTGCCGCGAATGCGCCCATGGCGAGTCCGTTCAGCAGCAGGATCGCGGCGAAGTCCGGGTAGGAGAAGTTAATCGGGAGCAGCTCGGCTTTTTCGGCTGAGCGCCCGTCGACGGTCACCGGAGGGTCCTTCCCAAGCTACTGTTTTAAAGTTAACAATGTATAATACTATGTAATCCCTGATCATGGCGACGGAAGGTCAGCTAGTGAAGGCCGCCCCTTTCGAGTACCACGCCCCCGAGACGCTGGAAGAGGCCCTGGCCCTGCTCGCGGAGTTCGGGGATGAGGCAAAGGTGCTGGCCGGCGGTCAGAGCCTGGTGCCCGTGCTCGCGCTCCGGCTGGCCAGGTTCGGGCATCTGATCGACCTGAACCGGATCCCGGCGCTGCGCTATGTGGCCGCGGCCGACGGCATCACCCGGATCGGGGCGATGACCACCCAGGCCGCCGTCGCCGGCAGCCAGGACGTCCTTTCCCGGGTACCGCTGCTTGCCCGGGCGACGGCGCACATCGGCCACTTCCAGATCCGCAACAGGGGGACGATCGGCGGGTCGCTCAGCCATGCCGACCCCGGCGCGGAGTACCCGGCGGTCTCGATCACCCTGGACGCCGAGTTCGTCCTGGCCAGCACTCGCGGCACGCGCACGGTCGCGGCCACGGAGTTCTTCACCGGAACCTTCAGCACCACCGCCGAGCCCGACGAGATCCTGACCGAGGTCCGGTTCGCGGGCCGCTCGCAGGGCTCCGCCGGCGGCCCGCAGGGCTGTGCCGGCGGCCCGCAGGGCTGTGCCGTCGTCGAGATGGCGCGCAGGCACGGGGATTTCGCGCTCGCGGGCGTGGCCTGCGCCGTCGAACTCGACTCCGCCGAGCGCATCCGGAGCCTGCGGCTTGGCCTGTTCGGCGTGGCGTCGGCGCCGGTCCGGGCCGTGGCCGCCGAGCAGGCGGCGCGCGGCGCCGCCGCGGACGAGGTCGACCCGGAGGCAGTGGGCGTGGCCGCGCTTTCCGGCGTCTCGTGTGTCTCCGACCTGCACGCCGACGCCGGCTACCGGAAGCGGGTGGCGGCTCACCTGGCCGGCCAGGCGGTGCGGCGCGCGCTGCAGGAGGCGCGTGATGGCTGATCACCAGCTCGAGGTCACGGTGAACGGGCAGGCGGTGAGCGCCATCGTCGAGCCGCGCCTGACGCTGGCTGACTTCCTGCGTGACAGGCTCCGGCTGACCGGAACCCACCTTGGCTGCGAGCACGGTGTCTGCGGCGCCTGCACTGTGCTCGCCGACGGCGCGGCGATCCGGTCCTGCCTGGTATTCGCGGTCCAGATGCAGGGCGCGGCGATCACCACGGTGGAGGGCCTGACCCCGGACGGCCCTACGCCAGAA
>JBOHCG010000924.1:0-2389 GCA_050698735.1 Streptosporangiaceae bacterium
GATCAGGCGGGAACGGCGGCGACTCTGCATTCGCTGCGTCACACGGCGGCCTACCGGATGGCCGAGGACCCGGCCCTTCCGCTCAGCGACGTGCAGCTTGTGCTCGGCCATGCGCAGCTCACGACCACTCAGATTTACCTCACGCCCCGCAAGGAGGACGTGATCCGCCGGGTGCTGGCCCACCACGCCGAGCAGACCCGCCAGGCAGCCGGGCGCCGGTCTCCCTCGCCGGCTCCCGGCTACCGGCCGGAGACGCTCGACGTGCTGTTCGGGAAGGGAACCCGGTGACCGTCCTGATCGCCGGGCCATCTGCCGCCAGCCGCGACGGGCACGCAGCGTCCTGTGCTGCGCCGCTGGCCGCGGCGGCCCGGTTCCCCGCAAGGCCCGCGGCGGCATCCTGGCCAGCTGCCGGCCAGGACCGCAGCCAGGTGCTGCGGCTGTCCGCCGCGGCGCCGCCCCGCCGGGAGGCCTCGCGGCGGGGCCAGACGGACCGCCGCCGCGGGCTCGTCCTGCTCCTGGACTGGCTGGAAGAGCAGCCCGGCCAGACCTGGCAGGAACGCTGGCTCGCCAGCGGAGCCGACTCCGCGGGCGATCAGTGGGCGCTAGGCCCGGCCCGGTGGCTGGAACAGCACGGCAAGTACTCGGCGGCGCGGCTGGAGATCATGACGAGTTCCCTGGTCGTCATGATCGGAGCCGATGTCGTGCGGCCGTCGCTGGCCTGGCTGCTTACCGGCGGGAAGAAACGCAAGCTAGCCCGGAACATGATCTGCTCCCGCGACAGTGAGGGGTTCGCCCGGCTCAGCGCGTTCTGCGAGCAGGACCCCGGCATCACCGGGCTCGCTCACCGCCATGCCCTGTTCCGCTGCGCCGTGATCATCGCCGCCAAGGGCGGCGTGCTCTCGGACATCACGATCGGCGACATGCTGGAGATCCTGGACGCCGAAGCCGGCATCCGCGGCCAGAGGCGCTCGGGTGAGGCGACCTTCCGGGTGCTGCGGGAGATGGGCATCTTCGGCGCCGGCGTGCCGACCCTGCGCGAGATCTGCAGCACCGGCCAGCACAGCGTCGAAGAGCTCATCGACCGCTACCCGGTCACCTGCCGCCCGGTCCGCGATCTGCTCGTGGACTACCTCAGGGAACGCCAGCCCGCGCTCGACTACTCAACCCTGCGAGGCCAGGCGTATCACCTGGTCAAGTGCTTCTGGCTGGACCTTGAACAGCACAATCCCGGGATCAGCGCGCTGCGCCTGCCCGCCGAGGTCGCCAGCGCCTGGAAACAGCGGTTGCGGACGAAAACGAAGACGACCACGACCAGGGCCGGCACGAAGACCGAGGTCGCCGTCGAACGGCTCAGCTACCTGGACACGCTGGCCAGCGTCCGGGCGTTCTACCTGGATCTGGCCCAGTGGGCGCTGGAAGATCCCGGCCGCTGGGGCCCGTGGGTAGCCCCGTGCCCCATCAGCCAGCAGGAACTCAGCCGCCGCAAGTTCACCCGCCGCCGCAAGGCGCGGATGGACGCGCGGACCCGCGAGCGGCTTCCCGTCCTCCCGGTCCTGGTCCGCGCCACCGCCCAGCAGCGCGCCGATGCCGAAGCCCTGCTCGCCGCCGGGCGCCAGGCCCAGCCCGGCCAGGAATTCACCGCTGCCGGGCAGACCCTGACCCGGTCCTGCCGGCCGCACGCCATCGCGGGCAACATCTGGGCCGAGGATCCCGCCGACGGCAAGCGGCGCCTCCTCAACCGGGAAGAAGACCACGCCTTCTGGGCGTGGGCGATCATCGAAGTCTTCCGCCTGACAGGGTGCCGCGCTGAGGAGCTTCTGGAACTGACCCACCACAGCCTGGTCCAGTACCGGCTGCCAGGCACCGGGGAACTCGTGCCTCTCCTGCAGATCGCCCCGAGCAAGACCGATGAGGAGCGTCTTCTCGTCGTCTCCCCGGAGCTCGCCGACGTCCTGAGCGCCATCATCTGCCGGATCCGCAGCAGCAACGGGGCAGTTCCACTGGTCCGCGCCCGCGACTATCACGAGCACATCTGGCTGCCGCCAGCCCCGCTGCTGTTCCAGCGCCGGGTCGGCGCGGAGATCGGCAGGATCGGCCACGGGTGGGTCAGCGACCTCCTCGGCCAGGCCCTTGCCCGCACCGGCCTGACCGACCAGGCCGACGGCACTCCGCTGCAATACACGCCCCACGATTTCCGCAGGATTCTCTCTGCTTAGTGACCGTGTCGCGATTAATCCCGGAGCCCCGTACGAGCTGTGATTTCCGGCTGCGGCAGGCCGTGTCGTGTTTCTATCGTTCCGGCTCATGATCATGAGCTTCTTCTCATCCCGGGGCTGGGAGTCCTGGGACATCGCGAACCGGCCGCTGATCCCCGGGCGGATGCCGGTCC
>JBOHCG010000925.1:0-2372 GCA_050698735.1 Streptosporangiaceae bacterium
CCAGCTGCTGCAGTTCCCGCCGCGCGCGGGGAAGGGAGGCGCGTGATGGGCGCGCGCAGGGACGAGCTGACCGAGCCCGCGATGGACGCGGCGATCGAGCGGGCCTGCACGATCCTGCGGCTGCCGGCGGTGCGGGACCGGTACGGCGAGGTCGCCGGGATCGCGGCCCGGCAGCAGGCCGGCTACAAGGGGTTCCTGACCGAGCTGCTGTCCCTGGAATGCGACGACAGGGAAACCCGCCGCAAGGCCCGCCTTGTCCGCGAGGCGGGGTTCCCGAGGCCGAAACGGCTGGAGGACTTCGACTTCGCCGCGAACCCGGACGTGCCCGCCGCGCTGATCGCGACCCTGGCCCGCTGCGGCTGGGTCGCGGCCGGGCAGCCGCTGTGCCTGATCGGCGACTCCGGCACCGGGAAGTCGCACCTGCTGATCGGGCTGGGCACCGCCGCCGCCGAAAACGGCTACAGGGTCCGTTACACCACCGCCGCCGCGCTGGTCAACGAGCTCGCCGAGGCCGCTGATGACCGGCTGCTGGGCAAGGTGATCGCCCGCTACGGCCGGATCGACCTGCTGTGCCTGGACGAGCTCGGCTACATCGAGCTGGACCGGCGCGGCGCCGAGCTGCTGTTCCAGGTCTTCACCGAGCGGGAGGAGAAGAACTCCGTCGCGATCGCGTCCAACGCCGCGTTCAGCGAGTGGGCGCAGTCGTTCAGCGACCCGCGGCTGTGCGCCGCGATCGTCGACCGGCTCACCTATGACGCCCACATCATCACCACCGGCACCGGCTCCTACCGGCTCCGCTCTGCGGCCGCCCGCCGGCAGGCCCCGCCCGCGAAGGCGGGCACGGACAAGGGAACGCCGCCATGACCCTCCTCAATCATCCCGGCAGCTATCAGCAGATGGCCCAGATCGCCATCGACGCCGGCATCGCCCGCGACACCGCGCTCATGCTCGCCGACGCGCACGCCATCATCAGCGGCCTCGCAGACGGCGAGGCACCCGCCGCGGCCCGCCAGGCCGCCGCGATCCTCGCCGGCGCAGACAGCCCCTACAGCCTCCAGGGCCTCGCAGGCGCGCTCGCCGAGACCGTGAACCGGCTGCACCGGGCCATCGACGACGCCCTCGCCGGCATCCCGGGCCAGATCCCCGGCTCCTGACAGATCCCCGGGCGCGGCCGCGCCCGGGGATCTCTTTTCATTTCACATCCGATCAGAAAAGAAGAGAAAAGGAATCACCGCCATGACCGAGACACACGAAGCCGCCGCCGCCACCACGGCCTGCAAGAGACCCGGATGCGGCAACGTCCTCCCGGCCGGCGCCGCCCGCGGCCGCCACCGCGTTTTCTGCAGCGACGACTGCGCCCGCCGCTACCACAACGACGCCCGTATCCCCCCCGGCAGCCCCGGCAGCGGTGACCAGGATCCGCTCGCCGCGCTCGAGGCCCTCACCCGGCAGGCAGCCGTCCTCATCAAGACCGCCCGCGACCAGGCCGCAGGCCTGGACCCTGCCCGCGTCCGCGCCGACATCGCCGACGCCGAGGCCGCCCGCCGCCGCGCCGAGGCCGCCGCCGTCACCGCCCAGGCCCGCCAGGCCGAAGCCGAAGCAGAAACCCAGGCCCTCGCCGAAGCCCTCAACGCCGCACGCGACGACAAGGCCACCGCCGAGACCGCCGCCCGCGACGCCGCCGGAACCGCCCGCAGACTGGCCGCCGAACTCGAAGAGCTCCGCCGCGGCACCGCGGAAACGATCGCAGCCATCCAGGCCGCCGCACGCGACCAGGCCACCGCCTCCCGCGCCGGCGCCGAACGAGCCCAGCACGAGCGCGACGACGCGCTCACCGCCGCGCGCGACACCCGCACCGCAGCCGACGCGGAAACCAGCCGCGCCCGCCAGGCCGAAGCCGACGCCCGCGCCGAAACCCAGCGGGCCCGCGACGACGCCGCCCGCGAGCGCGACGCCCTCCGCGACAGCCACGCCGCCCAGATCGAAGCACAGCGCGCCCTCACCGGCGCCGAACGAGCCCGCGCCGAACGAGCCGAAGCCCAGCTCGAAACCGAACGCGCCGACCGCCGCCAGCTCACCACCCACATCACCAGCAACGGCAACGGCAACGGCAACGGCAACGGCAACGGCAATCAGGAAATACCTGCACCCACACGCGGGGCCAGATCAAAGTAGAACTCCCGCCCCCGCCCGCCCTCCAGGTGGAGCCAGATCAAAGTAGAAGGTGGGGCCAAATCGGGTTGACACGGCCACTGCGATTGCCGGTTACGGGGGGAATGCCTGCGCGGGCGGCCGCCAGGGCCTGCCGAGCATGAGGTCGTGCAGGACGTCCATGGCGTTGCGGCCGTGCTTGCGGGCGGTGTCGATGTAGC
>JBOHCG010000926.1:0-2367 GCA_050698735.1 Streptosporangiaceae bacterium
CTCGTGAACCACTGGCACCTGGCACTACGCCTGAAACCAGTCGACCAGGCGGCGCTTCGCCGTCTCCTTGCCGAGAGGTACATGTATGGCCGAGACGACGCGCCGCATGAAGATCTCTTCGGTGCATGACCGTCGAGTCGGCGCGGCACTCGCCTCAGCTGCTTCGGGGCTGCCGTGTCGGAGTGCCGGTGGAGATAGCGAGTTGCGGGGTTCAAGATGGTGCCTCGCCCGGCGGATCTCACGCGCCCTAGTGCCACGGCCGGGTCTTACAGGCTTGTGGCGCGCCAAAACCTGCTCATGGTATGACCTGCTGGTTTATGCTCCGCACTCGTGCTCGTACGCCTCATCCACCTGTTCATGTACGGGTGTCCGGCTCGGGCTGGCCCCTGGAAGGTCAGCTGGGGAAGGCCGGGGAAGGTTCTGAACTCACGCCCGCCATCAGCCCTGGCACGCTTCCAGCAGGGCCCGGAACTCGGCCCGCAACACCGCCGTTGTCATTGGCCTTCCTGCTAGCTGCGGCAGAAGCGTGCCGAGATTCCACTGTGCCAGGTAGCCGTACCGTGCGGAGAACAGTGCGTAACTAGTTAGGTCTCCTGCCGGGCTGGCTGCTGCAGGTGCTTCGTCAAGGTTTGCCGGCCGGCTCGGCGTGTTGTGTTGCTTACTGAGGGCCGGCTCTGGCAGAGTGCGGCTTGTGTTCGATACGCCCCCTGTGCCCGGTGCGGCTGTCGTGCCCGGTGAGGTGATCGCCGCGCTTCGTGCGGCGAACGCCCGGTTGCGGGAGCTGCTGGCGGAAAGGGACGCGCAGGTCGCCGCGCTGACCGGGCAGGTGGAGGAGCTGCGGGCGCAGGTCGCTGACCTGACGGCCCGGGTGAAGCAGAATTCGAAGAACTCCAGCAAGCCGCCGTCGTCGGACGGCCTGGGCAAGCCGGAGCCGCAGTCGCTGCGGAAGAAGACCGGCCGCGGGCCGGGCCGGCCGAAGGGCCAGCCGGGCGCGACGATGCAGCTGACCGACCGCCCCGACCACGTGGTCCGGCACGAGCCTGAGTCCTGCCGCGGGTGCGGTACCGGGCTGGCCGGCGCGGAGCAGACCGGGATGGAGCGGCGGCAGGTGACCGAGATCCCGCCGGTGAAGGCCGAGATCACCGAGCACCAGATGATCGAGCGGACCTGCCCGTGCTGCGGGGAACGCACCCGGGCGGAAGCCCCGGCCGGGGTGAACGCGCCGGTGCAATACGGGCCAAGGGTGTCCGCGCTGGGTGCGTACTTGTGGCACGGGCAGTTCCTGTCACGGGACCGGGCCTGCCAGGCGCTGGCGGACATGTTCGGCTGCAAGCCGTCGCCCGCGGTGGTCGCCGCGATGGCGAAGAAGATCGCCGCCCTCCTCAGCCCGGCCCTGGACACGATCCTCAAGGCGCTGATCGCATCCGAGGTCGCGCACTTCGACGAGACCGGGTTCCGGGTCGCCGGGAAGCTCGCCTGGGTGCACTCCGCCTCATCCGGCAAGTACGTGCTGGTCACCGTGCACGCCAAGCGCGGCACCGAGGGGATGGACGCGGCCGGGGTGCTGCCGGCCTTCGCCGGGATCGCGGTGCACGACGCCTGGGCGCCGTACGACAGCTACCACGGCGTGGCCGCGCACGGCCTGTGCGGTGCGCACGTGCTGCGGGAGCTGACCGCGGTCACCCAGACCGGCACCGATCTGGACGTGGCCTGGGCCAAGCAGGCCATCGACGCCCTGCTCGCCCTCAAGGAAGCCGCCGATGAAGCCCGCGCCGGCGGGTACGGCGCTGTCCGCCCGGACATCCTGATCGAGCACGGCGACTGGTACCGCAAGGCCGCCGAGACCGGGATCGCGCTCAACGCCGCCCGCAAGACCAAGCTGCAAAAGAAACGGCACGCCCTGGCCACCCGGCTGCGCGACCGCGCCCGCGACTACCTCAGGTTCGCCCGTGACCTGCGGGTTCCCTTCGACAATAACGAAGCCGAACGCGCCATCCGGATGAGCAAGCTCCGCATCAAGGTCTCCGGCTGCATGCGGTCCATGACCGGCGCGGAGATCTTCTGCGCCATCCGAAGCTACCTCGCCACCGCTGCCCGCCACGGCATCAGCCCCCTCGACGCACTCATCCGCGCCGCCGAAGGCGACCCCTGGATCCCCGAAACAGGCACGATCCCCGCCTGACAGGTCAGCCACACCCGAAACCCGCTACTCAGCGCACAGAAGAAACTACACCTGACCTATCCAGTTACCCCTGCAGTTGGGTGGCAACCGTGGCGACCGTCTCGGCGTCGAATAGATGGCGTACTTTCATGATTACCAGTAATGTCTCCAGAAGAGACGGGAGAATCGCTGACATGGTGCCCCCG
>JBOHCG010000927.1:0-2354 GCA_050698735.1 Streptosporangiaceae bacterium
CCGCCTACAACCTGGTCTGCGGACCCGTGGTCGACGAACAGCATCACCTGTTGGGCGCGGTGACAGTGGATGACGTGCTCGACCACCTGCTGCCGCAGGACTGGCGGGCGAGCAGCGAAGAGCCGGCCCTGAATGCGGTCGGAGGGCCATCGTGAGCAAGTCGTCGGCACGGGAGCGGCTGTATACCCCGCGCACCTCGCGGATGGTCGCGCCACGGGTGGACCCCGAGGCCGTCGGGCAACTCACCGAATCGGTCGCCCGTTTCTTCGGCACCGGTCGGTATCTACTCCTGCAGACGGTCCTGGTGATCGTGTGGATCGTGCTGAACGTGTCCGCTGTCAGCTTGCGCTGGGATCCCTACCCGTTCATCCTGCTCAACCTGGCATTCTCCACTCAGGCTGCCTACGCGGCGCCGCTGATTCTGCTGGCCCAGAACCGCCAGGAGAACCGGGACCGCATCACACTAGAAGAGGATCGTCGCCGGGCCGAGCAGACCAAAGCCGACACCGAGTACTTGGCCCGTGAGCTGGCCGCGCTGCGGCTGACAATCGGCGAGGTCGCCAAGACCCGTGACTATCTGCGCCGCGAACTCGCAGACCTGCGATGCCTGCTGGAGGACCGGGAGCCGGAAACGACGAACAAGGGGTCCGCGAGCAGCGGTGACGGTGCAGACCGCCGCGCCAAGAAGTCCGGGTAGCGGGGCCCCATCACCCGCCTCTCACCCACCGAGTGGGCCATTGTTGCCACTGCCGTCACTCGGGTTAGGTATGGTGACTGAGTTCACGACGCCCACGTGGCATCGGGAGCGTCCGGATAACACTCGAATACTTTAGGACGGTCGAGTGCGCATAGGGGGACGCCTGGGTGCACGCCCGGCCCTCGCAAAAATGCGGCGGCGGGCAATCCGCGCGGTCCGAGCCCCGGAAATCGGTGCTGTCGTCATCGCCCCCTTTGCAGCAGTGCGGCGGTTGATAACCCGCGGCGCCCGGACTCCGGCCTTCGGTGTTGCCGTGATCACCTGCCTGGTCTTCGCCGGGGTCGTCGGTGCCGGGGCGCCCGCGTTTCCCGGGCCGAGGTCGACGTTGCGTGACGCCGCCATCACCCCGATGGCCGCGGTCGCGCCCGCTTCCACGGATCCGTCGGGCCCACTGGTGATCGCCGTCCAGCACGCGCCGACCGCATTCCACATCGCGGCGGCAGGTACCGTGTCGGCTCCCCCGCCGACGGTTGTGATGAATTCGCCTGGCGCGCTACGTATCCCGACGATGGCACTCTCGGCCTACCGCAACGCCGAACGAATTATGGCCGGATCCGATCCCGGTTGCGGGATCAGCTGGAATCTGCTTGCCGGGATCGGGCGCATCGAATCGATGCACGCCAACGGAGGAGCCACGGACGTCCACGGTACGGCGGTACGACCGATCTACGGCCCGTCCTTGGACGGCACACTGCCCGGCAACGAGGTCATCGTCCAAAGCAGTACAGGCGGCCGGGTCACCTACGCCCGCGCGCTGGGACCGATGCAATTCCTGCCGGGGACCTGGGCGCGCTACGCCTCCGACGGCGACGGCGACGGCGTGGCCGATCCCCAGAACCTGTACGACTCCACGCTGGCGGCCGCCCGATACCTGTGCACCGGCGGGCTGAACCTGCGGGATCAGTCGCAGGTGATGGCCGCGATCCTGCGCTACAACAACTCCATGCCGTATGCCCGCAACGTGCTGGGATGGGCCGCGGCCTATGCCACCGGCGTGGTCCCGGTCGACCTACCGCCGCTCACCGGCCCGCCACCACCGCTCGGCGATCTGCACCTGGAGAGCCCGGAGGGGATCGGCCCGGGGCTGCCGCTCAACATCCACGGCCTACCCTCCACCGACCCACTGGCGCGGATGCCTCTGATCGACCTCAGCTCGTCGGGGACTGCCGCCCAGCAACCGATGTGGCCGTGGCAGCAGCCCGCTCCACGAGCGCCGTCATGCACCGTGATCTGCATCGGCCAAGATTCGGCGCCGCCGCAGCAGGCGTGGCCTAACCCGCCACCACCCAACGGACTGGCACCGCAAGCGCCTGCCGCTCCACCGGGCCTGCAGCCAGTCCCACCGCCGGCCGCCCCGCCGGCCGGAGTGCCGCCCAACGCCCCGCCGGCCGGAGTGCCGCCCAACGCCCCGCCGGCCGCTGTTGCGGCCGGACCACCTGCCACGGCTCCGCCGCCCGCAACCGGGCCGGTGGCCGCTTCGGCCGGCTGACCAGCCGGCATCGTCACCGCACTACACTCGGCGGTGATGTCCAAAACGCATGATCAAGCCGCCGACCTGACTGCCGGCATTCACGCCGCGCTGGCCAAGGTGATCGAC
>JBOHCG010000928.1:0-2351 GCA_050698735.1 Streptosporangiaceae bacterium
ACCCCCCCGCTCACGGGGGGGCTGCCCGCCCCCCCGTTCCCCCCCGGCCCGCCTTCCGAGGCCGTCCCCTCTTCCCCCGACCTCACAGCGCTGCAGCGGATGCACGGGTACACCGAGGAGGAGATGCGGGTCATCCTCGCGCCGATGGCGCGCACCGGAGCGGAAGCGATCGGCTCGATGGGCACGGACACCCCTGTCGCGGTCCTCTCCGACCGGCCAAGGCTCATCTTTGACTACTTCACCCAGCTGTTCGCCCAGGTCACCAACCCGCCGCTGGACGCAATCCGGGAGGAACTCGTCACCTCGCTCGGCACGATCACCGGCCCGGAGCAGAACCTGCTGGACCCAGTCCCCGCGTCCTGCCGCCAGATCGTGCTGCCCTTCCCCGTAATCGGCGACCAGGACCTGGCCAAGATCGTGTACATCAACGACGGCGGCAACCTCCCCGGCCTGGCCTCGCACGTAGTCGACGGCCGCTACGACCCGCGCGGCGGCGGCCAGGGCCTCCGCGCCCGCCTAGCCGAGATCTGCGCCGAAGTCTCCGCCGCCATAGCCTCCGGCGCCCGCCTAATCATCCTCTCCGACCGCACCCCCCCTACCACCACGGCTACGGCGAGTAGCGCGGAGCAAAGCTCCGCCATCGCGCTGCCCGCGGGGGCCGAAGGCCCCCCGGCCGCGCGATACTACGGCGAGCACCGCAACGGGGCGCGGAGCGCACCGGGGGGTTCCGGGGGGTCGTCCCCCCGGGCTAACACCGCCCCGATTCCCTCGCTGGTGCTCACTGGTGCCGTTCATCACCACCTGATCAGGGAGAAGTCGCGGACCCGGGCCGGGCTCGTGGTCGAGGCGGGGGATGTGCGCGAGTGCCACCATGTGGCGCTGCTGATCGGGTACGGCGCGGCGGCTGTCAACCCCTACCTGGCCATCGAGTCGGTCAGGGACCTGGCACGGCGCGGCGTGATCACCGGGGTCAGCGAGAAGAAGGCCGAGGCCAACCTGCTCAAGGCGCTGGGCAAGGGGCTGCTCAAGATCATGTCCAAGATGGGCGTGTCCACCGTGGCGTCCTACACCGGGGCGCAGATCTTCGAGGCCATCGGCCTAGGCGCCGAGGTGGTCGACACCTGCTTCGCGGGCACGACGTCGCGGCTGTCCGGGGTGGGCTTCGACGCGCTAGCCGCCGAGACCGCGCTGCGGACCGGCCGCGCCCTCGGCCGGGCGGGCATGGCCTACCGGCGGCTCGAGACCGGGGGCGAGTACCAGTGGCGGCGGGAGAGCGAGCCGCACCTGTTCAGCCCGGAGGCGGTCTTCAAGCTCCAGCACGCGACCCGCAGCCGCAGGTACGAGATCTTCAAGGAGTACACGTCGCTGGTCAACGACCAGTCGCGGCGGCTGATGACGCTGCGCGGGCTGCTGCGCATCCGCGGTATAGACCCCAGGGCCGAGACTGCAGACCCGGCCGGCGCGCCACTTCCCGTTCGGCTCGAAATTGATGAGGTTGAGTCGGCCGGCAGCATCATACGGCGGTTCGCGACCGGGGCCATGTCCTACGGGTCGATCTCGGCCGAGGCGCACGAGACGATGGCCATCGCGATGAACCGGCTGGGCGCCCGGTCGAACACCGGGGAGGGCGGCGAGGACCCGGAGCGGTTCGTCCCCGACAGGCACGGTGACCTGCGCAGGTCCGCGGTCAAGCAGGTCGCGAGCGGGCGGTTCGGCGTGACGAGCGAGTACCTGGTCAACGCCGACGACCTGCAGATCAAGATGGCGCAGGGCGCCAAGCCAGGGGAGGGCGGCCAGCTACCCGGGCACAAGGTATACCCGTGGATCGCCAAGACGCGGTATTCAACGCCGGGCGTGGGCCTGATCTCGCCGCCGCCGCACCACGACATCTACTCGATCGAGGACCTCGCCCAGCTGATCCACGACCTGAAGAACGCCAACCCGGCGGCCCGGGTGCACGTCAAGCTGGTGGCCGAGGTCGGGGTCGGCACGGTCGCCGCCGGGGTGTCCAAGGCGCACGCCGACGTGGTGTTGATCAGCGGGCACGACGGCGGCACCGGCGCGGCGCCGCTGACCTCGATCAAGCACGCCGGCGCGCCGTGGGAGCTCGGGCTCGCGGAAACCCAGCAGACGCTGCTGCGCAACAAGCTGCGCGACCGGATCGTCGTGCAGGCCGACGGCCAGCTGAAGACCGGCAGGGACGTGATCATCGCGGCGCTGCTCGGCGCGGAGGAGTTCGGGTTCGCCAGCGCGCCGCTGGTGGTCTCGGGCTGCATCATGATGCGGGTCTGCCACCTGGACACCTGCCCGGTCGGCGTGGCCACCCAGAACCCGGAGCTGCGGGCCAGGTT
>JBOHCG010000929.1:0-2344 GCA_050698735.1 Streptosporangiaceae bacterium
GGCCTTGCGCTAGCGCAAGGCCACCGCGGTTACTACTCCAGCCGTCGCTGCAGTCAGCCACGACGAGATTGAGGCGGAGGCCCACGCGGCCATGCTCAGGGGATTAACTCGGGTCCTCGGATCCCTTTACGGCGGCGCCGACTAAACCCGGTTCCGGGCACAGCTCGGTCACGGCATAGCGTCAGGTTCGCACCCCTCGTGCACTACTCGCCCACCTCCCGCGTCTCCTGTAGCGGGAGAGCACGGCCAATGGCGCAGGGAGGGAAGACACCATGAAGCGGTCCGCGACTTTAATCGCTCTTGCCGCCGCCGTCATCCTGGCCCTGGCCGGGTGCGGCAGCGGGACCACGTACAAGGCCAAGATTATGGACTACAACGTCCTCAACCCGGCCGATCTCGGCGTCACGGTCCAGGTGACCAATACCGGCCAGTCCACGGGAACGCCTACGTGCCAGATCAGCGCACAGGACCCGAGCTACGCCTATCACGGGTTCGATGAGGTCACCCTGGAAGGAACGCTCGCGCCCGGTCAGACGACGCACTTTGCCGACAACATCGTGATCACGAGCCAAGGGGCGCAGTACGTCAGCCAGGCGACGGTTACCTGCTCGTAGCTTTCCGGCCAGTAAAGGGAAGGGGAGTTACCGGCAGGTAGATCCGTCTCGGCGTGACGGATTTTAGGGCGCGGAATCCTTGGCCGTGGCGGCGGGGCCGACCGCGGAGGTCGTCAGTCCGGCAGCCCCGTGGTGTCGATGCCGAGCGAGGCGGCGAGCCGGGACTCAGCGGCCGGGGCTTCGTCAGGCCCGGCGGCCGTCTCACGCGGCCGGAGCATGCCGAGGTTCAGCAGGTGATCCAGCAGCCGCCAGGGGCTGGCATCCTTATGCGTCCCGATGCCGTTCTCGGTCTCGCGCAGCAGGTGCCGCGCGCCGCCCGTGTCCCCGGCGGCGAGCAGCTCCTCGATCCGGAGCGCCGCCACGCGTTCCGGGATCCCGGGCCTCGGCCCGTAGCTGCTCGCGGGAACAGCCATGCGCGGGGTCAGGTGCGGCGCGTTCTGCGGATCGTTTTCAGGCACCGGCTATCCCCTTCCGGAACGGGCTGTTATCGGTCGTCTGGCCGGTAAAGAACGAGCCGTGGCCGTCCATGCCCGCTAGTGCCGCGAGGGCAAGGTCCTCCAGGCTCAGCGCCTGAGGCTGCACATCCATCTCGATGACCGGCCGCCCCGGGGCCTGGTGGCCGCCCATAGCCGTCGCCGCGGTGAACGCCCGGTCCTCGCCGGACGCCTCGCGCAGGGCCGGACCGATCGAGGCCTCGCTGAACTGCCGCGCCGCCTGCAGCCTCTCCTGGACCAGGCGCTGGACCTCGGCGCGCTCCGTGGCTTCCCGCTTCCCGCGCCTGGCGGCCTTGCGGGCGGCCTTCGACGCGGCCTGCTGGCGGTCCGCCTCGCGGGGGCAGACCAGGTAAGCCGAAAAGCGGCAATGAGCTGGGCAGGGGGCAGGCCGAGTAGGGGTGGGATACGAGCGAAAGGGGCCACGGCACCATACGGCCTAGGACCCGCAGTACCTAGTTCGTGCGGGTCGCGGGCGCCGGTGGCGTCCTGCCAGGCGGCGCACTGGCGTTCCAGGCTGGTGATCTCGGCTGCCTGAGTGAAAGGCTCAGTCCCGCCGCCGGCGGACGACGATGGTCCGGCGGACTCCGCTGGCGAACATCGCGGTGGTGGCGGGGAGGGTTTTGCCGCGCGGCGGGGCTACGGTTGCTGTTCCTGCCGGGCGCCGGTCAGGGTCTTGTGCACGACGCCGATGGAGACCTTGACGCCGGCGGCGATGGTGCGGATGGATTCCCCGCGCTGGCGGCGGGCGAGGATGGCGGCGCGCTTGTCGTCGTCGACGACGGGGCGCCGGCCGCCGGTGCGGCCCCGGCGCCGGGCTGCTTCGAGGCCGTCCCGGGTCTTGCGGACGATGTCGCGGCGCCGGTCTTCGGCCAGGGCGAGGGCCAGGTCGAGGATCAGTGACCGTTCGGTATGCTCGCCGGCCGCGATGCCTTCCAGCACCTTGACGCCGATGCCGCGCTCGAACAGGTCGCTCAGCACGATCAGCCCCTCCAGGAGGTTGCGGCCGAGCCGGTCGACTTCCTGCACGGTGAGCAGGTCGCCGTCGCGGATGTGCGACAGCGCGGCCAGCAGGGCGGGCCGGTCACCGGCAGCGAGCTTGCCGCTGATCTTCTCCTCGAACACCTTGAGGCAGATGGGGTCGAGGGCATCGTGCTGCCGCCTGGTCTTCTGCTTGTCGGTGCTGACCCGGACCAGGCCGATGAGCGCCACGGCGGCCCGCCTTTCGTTCATTAAACG
>JBOHCG010000930.1:0-2339 GCA_050698735.1 Streptosporangiaceae bacterium
GATGACCAGGGCGATCACGATCGCGATCGCGCCCGCGGTGTGCCTGATCAGGCCGCCGATCGACATCGCGAAAAGGCCGAGCACGGTGAGGTACAAGATCCCGCCGATGACCGCCTTGGTGACGCCGAGCTGGCCGAGGCTGATGGAGACGTGGCTGTGCAGGATGGCAGTGGTGAGGAAGAACGTCACGAAGATCGTGATCGCGCTGACCACGAAGACCAGCGCGGCGAACACGGCGCCCTTCGCGGCCAGCCACGGAATCCGGTGCGGCACGGCCAGCAGCGACGCGCGGATGGCGCCTGTCGTGTACTCGCTGCTGATCACGATCACGCCGAGCACGCAGATAGCGAGCTGGCCGAGGCCCGCGCCGAAGATCACCGCGGTCGGGTCGGCCAGCAGTCTGGCATGGTTGGGATGGTTGCCGGGCGAGTTCCAGGTGTTCGAGATGACGAGCGCGATCAGCGCGGAAAAGCCGATGGCCACGACCACGAAGGCGATCAGCGACCAGACCGTGGACTGCACCGAGCGGATCTTCGTCCATTCGGCGTGCATCAGCCGGAAGCCCGCCGGGTCCCCGCCGGTCGGCTCGGCCGGCGCGATCGTCGCTGCCGGGGCGGTCACGACATGCTCCGCTCTTCGCTGGGCCGATCGCTGGGCCGATCGCTGGGCCGATCACTGGGCCGATCGCTGGGCCGATCGCTGGGCCGATCGCTGGGCCGGTCGCCGGGCCAGCTTGCCGCGGCAGCCCGCGCGGTGGAGTCGCCGTACTCGACGCTGTCCGCCGTCAGTTCCATGAACGCCTCCTCAAGCGAGGCCAGCCTGGGTGTCAGCTCGTAGAGCACGATGGACGCCGAGGCCGCGAGTTCCCCGATCCGCGGCGCCGGCAGCCCGGCGACCACCATGCTGGTCGCGCCGTCGTCGGGGCTCGCGCCCGGGTCTGCCGTGCCGTTCCCGTTGCCGGTCGAGGCGTCGTCCGGCTGGATGGTGCCGCCCGCCGAGACGATCAGCTTGCCGAGCCGGTCCGCGTCCGGCGTCCGCACCAGCACCGAACGGTCCGAACTGCGCTGGATGAACTCGTTGGTGCTGCTGTCCGCGATGAGCCTGCCCCGGCCGATGACGACGAGGTGGTCGGCGGTGACCGCCATCTCGCTCATCAGGTGGCTGGAGACCAGGACCGTCCGTCCCTCGGTCGCCAGCTGCCGCATCAGGGTGCGGACCCACCGGATGCCCTCCGGATCCAGCCCGTTGACCGGCTCGTCAAGCAGCAGCACCTCCGGGTTGCCGAGCATCGCCGCCGCGATGCCGAGCCGCTGCGTCATGCCGAGCGAGAACCCGCCGGCCCGCTTGCGGGCCACGTCCCGCAGCCCGACAAGATCCAGCACCTCGTCCACCCGGCGGGGAGCGAACCCCTGCGTCTCGGCGAGGAACAAAAGGTGGTTCCGCGCGCTGCGCCCAGGATGCAGCGCCCGCGCCTCAAGCAGCGCGCCCACCACGTGCAGCGGCCGCGGCAGCTGCGCGTAGGTCAGCCCGCCGATCGTCGCCGTCCCGCTGTTCGGCCGGTCAAGCCCGCAGATCAGCCGCATCGTCGTCGACTTCCCCGCGCCGTTGGGCCCGAGGAATCCGGTCACCCGCCCCGGCTCGACCGTAAACGACAGGTGGTCAACCGCCACCTTGTCGCCAAATCGTTTCGTAAGCTCATGCGCCTCGATGAGCCCAGGTGCCTCGGCCACGATCTTCTCCCCGTACCGAGCGGCGCCCTCTGGCCGGGCGCTCCGCCTGCTACCCGCCCCAGCATGCCCGCTCACGCGTACTAACGCAAACCGCCTCGCCGCCTGAGAATCACGAGCCCTCGATCGCCCGCGCCCGCTCGGCCAGCGCCCGCGCCTGCACGGCCTGTCCCAGGTCCCGCATGATCGTGGCAAGGTTGTTCAGGCGGGCGCCGGGGTGTAGCTAGGTCTACCACCAAGACACCTGTGGGCCCCATTCCGGTCCCCGGTCTGCCGCGCCTAGCATCGCTGCGTGCCCGTCAGCAATGGCGCCGACCCGCGGGGTAACGAGCGCCTGACCGCGATGACCGGAGCCGTGCTCCTGGTCCTGTTCATTGCCGAGTGCCTGACGCTGCTGAACCTCGGCGGCCTTCTGACCGTGCACGTCTTCCTGGGCTTCCTGCTGCTCGGCCCGGTCTGCCTGAAGATCGGCTCCACGCTGTGGCGGGGCGCCTAGGACGGCACTGAACAAGCCGATGCCGCTGGCGGCGTCCCGGCGAGCTGACGGGCCCTGTTACCGGGTAATGCCGGCTGTGCCGGCCGCCGCTCGCGTGGCGGCGGCCCCGGATGGCA
>JBOHCG010000931.1:0-2328 GCA_050698735.1 Streptosporangiaceae bacterium
CCGGCTGACCCTCACCGCCGGGGCCGGCGTGGTGGTCATCCGCCGCGACCCGTCCGGCCTGGTCACCCTGCCGCCCCGGTCCTGCGTCCCGATCCCCGCGGCGCTGCGGCACCGCTGCGGGCTGCTCCCCGGAGACCCGGTCCTGCTCACCGCAGTCCCCGCCGAGGACACCCTGACCGCGTACTCACTCGCGGTGGTCGACCAGGCCCTCCGCGCGCTCATCCCGTTCCCGGCACGTGAAGGAGGAGACCGATGACGATCACCGGACCTGACCCACGCTCAGCCGCACCCGGGCAGGCCGTGGTCGACGCGGCCATGCTCCTGCTTGAGCGGATGGGCCTGACCCCCGCCGACCTGCTGGCCGCCCCAGCGGCCAGGCCGGCCGCTCCGACCTTCGCCGAGTACATCCCCGTCGTGTCAGCCCTGGTCAGCGACGGCTGCCGGAAGGCATACGGCTCGTACTGGAACCGGGTCACCGACCAGTGGGGCAGCCGTCGCATCGACGAGCCCACCCCGTCGGAGATCCGCCAGCTCGTCCAGCACGTCCGGGCCAACGTCGTGCCCCGGCGGAACTCCCGCGGCGGACGCAGCGCCGCCGAGCACACCATCGCCGCCCTGCGCTGCATGTACAAGCACGCCGAGGAAGACAGCCTGATAAACCCGGCCGACAACCCGGCCCGGAGAGTCGAGAAACCGCGCCGCCTGCCCTCCACCCGGCGGGCGGTCGCCGACAAGCGGCTGGCCGAGATCAACCAGGCGGCGGCGACCACGGGCGATGATCCCGAGCTGGACACGCTGCTGCTGCGGCTGCACACTGAGACGGCTTGTCGCCGGGGCGGCGCGCTGGCGCTGCGCCCGCAGGATCTCGATCCTGAGCAGTGCCTGATCCTGCTGCGCGAGAAAGGCGAGACCGTCCGGTGGCAGCCGGTCTCACCCACCCTCATGGCCGCCCTCCTGCGGCACGCCGGGGAACGTCACGCGCCCCCCGACAGGCAGCTGCTGCGCTACCGCAACGGCCGCCGCATCACCTACCGCCGCTACGACCACCTGTGGCAACGCCTCGGCCGGTACCTCCCCTGGGTACGAGCGCAGCAGATCAGCATGCACTGGATCAGGCACACGACCCTGACCTGGGTCGAACGGAACTTCGGCTACGCCGTCGCCAAAGCCTACGCGGGCCACACCGACAACGGCAGCGAAGCGGGCGCGACCGCGACCTACGTCCGCGCCACCACCCACGAGGTAGCCACTGCCCTGGCCGCGCTGACCGGGGAACCCCACCCGCTCGCCACGCAGGACGGGTGGTGACCGCCATGGCCGCACTCACCGCGGGCATGAACCGGCCCGGCGCCACCGCGGATCTGGGACCAGGCGGTCCGCCTGCTGCCCGGACCACCGGACCAGCCGGAGGGGACCGGTCTACCGCGGTCTCCTCCGGGACCAGGACCGTGCGGTCCTGGCCGCTGCTGGTCCTAGCCGCCCCGGCTGCGGCCGAGGTGTGGTCCGGGTGGGTCGGCATCGCGCAGAAGACCGGGTTCGGCCTGGTCTCCCCGCTGCCGGGCATCCTGCCGTCGCTGCACCTGGACACGTCCATCACTTTGCCGGTCGGCGTGGAGGCGTACGCGGCGTACGCGCTGCGCGCTTGGTTGTCTGGCGAGCACGCGATCAGCGGCCGGACCCGCCGGTTCGCCAAGTGGTCCGCGATCTGCTCCTTCGCGCTCGGCATGGCCGGGCAGGTGGCCTACCACCTGCTGGCCCAGGCCGGGGCGGCGCGGGCGCCGTGGCCGGTCACCATGATCGTGTCCTGCCTGCCGGTCCTGGTCCTGGCCATGGGGACCACGCTCGCGCACATGCTGCGCGCCGACGCTGGCACCGCGGCGGACACGCCGGACCAGGGGACCGGAGGACCAGCAGTATCGCGGTCCCCAGCCTGGTCCGCCGCGGACCAGGCTGGGGTGGTCCAGGACCAGACCACACCGCAGGCACCTCTAGCCGGGTCTGGTCCTTCCGCACGGACCAGGCCGGCCCCGCACCAAGACCACGACGCCAGGGCGGCAACAGCAAACGCGTCCGGCATCAGCCAGGCACGGGTGGCCGCCGGCAGGCTTACAGCAGCGGGAAAGCCGGTATCCAGACGGGCTCTGCGCAGCGAGGGAATCAGGGGCTCCAACCAGGCCCTGAACGTCCTAGCGCGCACGATCAACGCTGAACTGGCGAGCATAGCAGTTGTCCCGGCCAGACTCGGTAACGCTGTGGCGCGAACCTGACCCTGCGGAGGCGCGCTCCTCTGTTCGGCTCGCAGTCCCGGCCGGTGGCATCGTTCAACCC
>JBOHCG010000932.1:0-2323 GCA_050698735.1 Streptosporangiaceae bacterium
CCTCGGGCCGGCCGCTGCGCGGCCGGTCGCGCAGGCTCGGCATGCCGCGGCGGGCGAACCGGTGCCGCCAGGTCCGCACCGTAGTAACGGCGCAGCCCAGCTCCGCGGCGATCCGCGCGTTCGGCCAGCCCTGGTGGGCAAGCAGCGCGATCCTGGCCCGCCGCACCAGCGCCTGCGGCGCAGACGGCCGGCGCACGATCGCCTCCAGCCGCGCCTTGCGCCGCGACCCTAAAATCACGATGTCCCTGCTGGCCGCACGCGCCATGACCCACCTCCCGATGATCTGCGACTAATCACCCGACAATGCCAGGAACAACACCAGGAGTGGCGGCCAGGCGCCGCATCCGGCGACAATGAGGCCATGCCCGTGCCGTCCCGGCGCCTCAAAGAGCTCATCGAGGGCACCGTCGACCACCACGCCTCCCAGCGCTGGCCCGCCCTGGAAGAGGTCACCATCCGCTGGCGCGGCTCCTACGGCTACCTGACCGGCTACCTCAGCGAGGACGACGACGACCAGATCAAGCTCTGCCGCATCCAGTACCTCGGCGATGACGACGACTGGGCGTTCGCGATCTGGCAGGCCAGCACCGACAGCTACGCCGACGCCGTCCTGCTGGACGGCAGCTTCACCGGCCACCCCACTCAGGCCCTCGACACCGCCTGCACCCTCTACCTCGCCGGCATCGGCGACCACACGCAGTAACGCCACGGAACCCCTCAAGGACTTCCGCGGGCCTGCACTAGTGCCCTGCGCTGAACCGCCGGCCGTCCCGCCCCGCAGCTGTACGTAGCTTTTTATCCAGAACGAACGGTGGTGCGCGGCTCCCAAACGTCCCTCGCATCGGTCGCAAAGGTAATGGGTACCACATTGCATCCCCGTCCGGTCAGGCCAGCCGGTAGCCCCGGTGCGGGGGTGGCGGATGATACGGGTGGGCCAAGAATTGAACAAGATTTGGGGCTTGATACTGGTGAGCGACCGTGGGCGGTAACGCGACGGGATTCAGCCCGCTATCGCCCGTGGAGGTGTGTGCCCCGCGCCGCACGCTCCGCCTTGCTCCGAGCCCGGTAGTCAGCGGGGGCCCCGGTCGGCATCAAAGCGGACATGTCCTCGGAGCCGAGGAGGCTCAGCAGGCGCAACTTGTCAGCCGCCTCGCTGCCGGGTGCAGCCGTGAAGACGATGATGCGCAGGTCGGCACCGTGCACCGACAGTACGTCGCAGTCGAGTTGGAGTTCGCCGACATCGGGGTGATCGATGGTTTTGCGCTCGCTGCCATGGTGCGCGACGGTGGAGAGCTCCCACAGGTGAGCGAACTCGGAGTTTGACCTCCGCAGTGCGGTGATCATGTCCGAAAGCTCTTGGTCCGCTGGGTAGCGGGAGGCTACGTCGCGCAGATCGGCGACGAGCGATGCCTTGTGGTCGTCTGGGAAAGGGTGTCGTACGCGTCCGGAGTCGTTGTTGAAGATTCGCCACACGATGTTCGCCGGGCGGCCGGCTCCGCCGCGCACGTCGCCGGTCAGTGCCGTCCACAGGTCGTTCTGCTCAAGACGTGTCCAGGACGCGTCGAAGACGGCGATCGGAGTGCCGGCGAGGCGGTCGAGCAGGCGCTGCACGCTGGGGCCGATGTGCTGCGGCACGAGTCCGCCCGACTCGGCCGCATGGCCGGCCAAGCGGCAGGCCAGCTCGTACTCGACGCCGGAAAGGCGCAGCGCCCGCGAGATCGCGCGCAGGACGCCCGCGCTTGGGTGTGCCCGGCCCTGTTCGAGCCGTTTGACGTAGTCTGGTGACACGCCTGCGAGCCACGCGACCTCCTCGCGTCGCAACCCGGGTGTGTTCCGCGAGCCCCGCGCGAAAGGGGAACTGACCTCGTCCGGCTGGACACGGGCACGCCACGAGCGCAGCAGCGCCGCCAGGCCGGGTGTTTCGCTCATGACTCCATTGTCAACTCCGCCGACCGCGACTGGGTGGCCCGAACTGTGCCACGCTGCCGGCATCAGCCTGCCGGGGCAGCGATGAGGTCACGAGCGGCCTGCCCCGCCGGGCCCGATTACGGCCACGAGGACGCCCCCATGAACGTGCTGGACCCCACTCTCGTGCCCTGGGCACGGGACTCGGCAACCCGGCAGACCGAAGACATCAAGTCGCGTCTTCAGGCGATCTGAAAGTCCCGGCACCTAGCACGTGAGCGGCCCGCCCGCCCGCAATGCCACGGGGATAAGGCCGGGACTGTGCGAGACACGGGCCGTTTGCGGCTACTGCGGGTGATATCTGCTGGTCCCGTGCTGGGTTCCCTGCGAGACGGGTGAGGCTCCTGCTAGAAGAGGG
>JBOHCG010000933.1:0-2310 GCA_050698735.1 Streptosporangiaceae bacterium
GCCCGGCCGCACGCCAAGGCGGCCGGGCCGCACCCGGGGATGCCGACGTATCTCGGCATGCCGTCGTTCCCGGTCGCGGCGCGGACCGCGGTGGCCGACTCGCAGCTGCGCCGCAACCTCGCGCACGCCACGCACACGATCCGCGCCAAGCGGGCGGGCGCGGTCGGCGAGCTCGCCGACTGGCAGGAGCTGCGCGCCGCCGCCAAGGCGATCAAGGACCACACCCTGGCCCACCTGGACACCTACCTGCTCCGGCTGGAGGAGAACGTGACCCGGGCGGGCGGGCACGTGCACTGGGCGCAGGACGCGGGCGAGGCGAACGCGATAGTGGCGGGCCTGGTCCGTGCGGCCGGCGCGGACCGCGTGGTCAAGGTGAAGTCGATGACCACCCAGGAGACCGGGCTGAACGAGGCGCTGGCCGCCGACGGCATCGACGCGCTTGAAACCGACCTGGCCGAGCTCATCGTCCAGCTCGGCCACGACCTGCCCAGCCACATCCTGGTCCCGGCCATCCACAAGAACCGCGCCGAGATCAGGGAGATCTTCCGCCGCGAGATGCCCGGCGCGCCGGACGACCTCACCGACGAGCCGCGGATGCTGGCCGCGGCCGCGCGGTCGCACCTGCGCCAGGCGTTCCTCTCCGCCAGGGTCGGCGTCTCCGGCGCGAACTTCGCGATCGCGGAGACCGGCTCGCTCGTCGTGGTGGAGTCCGAGGGCAACGGCCGGATGTGCGTGACGCTGCCGCAGACGCTGATCTCCGTGGTGGGGATCGAGAAGATCCTGCCCACCTGGCGCGACCTTGAGGTGTTCCTCGCGCTGCTGCCCCGGTCCTCGACGGCCGAGCGGATGAACCCCTATACCTCGATATGGACCGGGGCGACGCCGGGCGACGGGCCGGCCGACTTCCACCTCGTGCTGCTTGACAACGGGCGCACCACGGCGCTCGCTGATCAGGTCGGCAGGCAGGCGCTGCGCTGCATCAGGTGCTCGGCCTGCCTGAACGTGTGCCCGGTCTACGAGCGGGCCGGCGGCCACGCCTACGGCTCCCCGTACCCGGGCCCGATCGGCGCGATCATCTCGCCGCAGCTGCGCGGCACCTCGTCCGCTGTCGACGCGTCGCTGCCGTACGCGTCCACCCTGTGCGGCGCCTGCTACGACGTATGCCCGGTGGCCATCAACATCCCCGAGGCGCTGGTCTACCTGCGCGGGAAGGTCGTCGACGCGAAAAGAGAAAAACATTTTTCTGCAGAACGAGCCGTGTTTCACGCTTCAGGCCTCGTGCTTCGCTCCGCCCGGCTGCTCGCCGCCGCGCAGCGCGCGGCGGCCGTCGGCGGCAGGCTGGTGGCCAGGTCGGGCCGGATCAGGCGGCTGCCGCCGCCGCTGAGCGGATGGACCGAGACTCGCGACGCCCCGGCCCCGCCGCCGGAGTCGTTCCGCGCCTGGTGGGCGCGAACGAGGGGGAGCCGGCGATGAGCACGTCAAGGGACCAGATCCTGGCCCGGATCCGGGGAGCCGACGGCGCCGGCCGCAGTGGCGCGGACGTTGACGCGGCCTATGCGGCGCTGCCGCGCGAGTACCTGCGCGCGCACCACCACCAGGACATCACGGACCTGTTCGCCGAACGCGCAGCCGACTACCAGGCCGTGGTGGAGCGGGTCGCGGAGCCCGGCCTGGCCTACGCCATCGCCCGGGTGCTGACCGACCGTGCCGTCGAGGTCGCGGCCGCCAGCAGGCCGGATGACGCCGGGACGCCGGATCCCCGGACGCCGGCCGCCGCTGCGGCACAGGATGACGCCGAGGCGCCGGACGGTCTCGAGACATCGGATGTCTTCGACGCACTCTTCGTGGTGCCCGCCGGCCTGCCCGCGGAATGGCTGGCCGGACTCCCGGCCGGCATCAGGCTGGTCGGCGACGACCCGCCGCTCTTGGCGGCCGAGCTCGACCGGTCGGCGGGCGTGCTGACCGGCTGCGCGGTCGCCATCGCCGAGACCGGCACGATCATCCTTGATCACGGAATGGGCCAGGGCCGCCGCGCGCTCACCCTGGTGCCGGACTTCCACTTGGTCGTCGTCGGGTCCGGTCAGGTCGCCGCGGACCTGGCCGACGCTTTCGCCAGGCTGGACCCGGCCCGTCCGCACACGCTCATCTCCGGTCCCTCGGCCACCAGCGACATCGAGCTGATCCGGGTCGAGGGCGTGCACGGCCCGCGGAACCTCCACGTCCTGCTGGTCGCGCCTGCCTGAGGTCGCGCCTGCCTGAGGTCGCGCCTGCCTGAGGTCGCGCCTGCCTGAGGTCGCGCCTGCCTGAGGT
>JBOHCG010000934.1:0-2305 GCA_050698735.1 Streptosporangiaceae bacterium
GCCTCGGCCTGATCGCCGACCGGGCCGGGCCGCTGATCCGGGTCCCGTTCGCCGTCTCGCTGCGGGCAGGCGCCAGCCCGGCTTCGGCCCGCCTGTCCCGCCGCGTGCACGCGGCCGTGACCGGCCTGGCCTCGCTCGCCGCCACGGCACCGCCAGGGAGGGGATGACCATGCACGGCCTGCTGCTGATCCACTCGGCCGCGAGCGTGCTCGCCGCCGGCAGCCCGCCCGCAGTCCCGAACCCCGCGCCGATACCGGTGCCGGGCCTGCAGGCCCCCCTCGACACCATCATCGCGTGGATCAAGTGGCTGATGTTTTTCCTGGGCGTGATCGGCCTGCTGATCTGCGCAGGTCAGATGACGATCGGCAGGAGGAACCGGCACGCGTTTGCTGCTGATGGCGCGGCTGGCATCCCATGGGTCTTGGGCGGGGTGTCGCTGGTGACGATCTCCTCCGCCGTGATCGCGGAGTTCATCCACCCATGATGCCGCTGCCTCCCCCACGTGGCGGCCGCGGCGGCCGCCGGGCCGGCGTGGCGGCTGCAGCCGTCGTCGCCGTGGCCGTCGCTGCCGTCGTCGCCGTCCTGCTGACCCGCCCGGCTTCCGGGCAGGCACCCGGTCAGCCGCCGCCCCGCTCATCCGATGCAGGCCGGGTGCCTGCCCGGGCGCCGGGATCCCCGGCAGCCGGGCCCGCCGCCGTCAGCACGGCCGGCTGGTATGCCGTCGCCCTGGACGGCACTGTCGTCCCGGCGTCGCGGCAGGCCGGGCCGGGCAAGGGACCCTGGCCGCTGGCGGCCGGGTTCGCCGACTCCCCGGCCGGCGCGGTGCTGGCCGCGGTCAACATCGCGGTCCGCGCCGGCGGCCAGGCCGGACCGGATATCTTCGCCGCGACGATCAGCCGGCAAGTCACCGGACCCGGTGCCGCGGCGCTGCTGGACGCCGCATGGACGGACTACGCGGCCGCCAGCGATCAGCACCCGCCGGCCAGGCCCGGCGGCCCGGCCGGGACTGCCGATGTCACGCTGCGGGCATTCCGCCTGGTGTCCTTCACGGCGGCGGCTGCTGCCGTCGAGGTCCTGGCCGCCGCGGACACCGCGGGCGGCGCGCAGGTGGTCATCCGGCTGCAGGTGCGGTGGCTGGATGGCGACTGGCGACTGGTCGCCCCGCCGGGCGGGGGCTTCTCCGCCGCGGCCGTCCCGCATGCCGTCCTGTCCGGATTCACGTTGCTGCCCGGTAGGTGATCTCAGTGTGCGACCCCTTCACCAGCGCTTCCTGCCTCGCCCAGCTCGCGATCGGGGACCTGATTCCCGGCGGCCTGCCCATTCCCGGCAGCCCGGTAGCGGGCGCCGCAGGCACCGCCGCCAAGGCGGCGGCCGGCGGGGTCGCCAACGCGGCCATCGGCGGGCTGGCCGGGGCGATCCAGGACGGCATCGGCACGATCGCCAAGGACATGGTGGCGTGGTGGATCAACCTGCCCAGCCCCGACCTGACCACCGACCCGGTCCCGCGCGTGCTGCAGGAGTGGCTGTTCCCGTTCACCGCCGGGGTGGCCGTCGTGGCGGTGATCATCGCCGGGGGCCGGATGGCGCTGACCCGCAAGGCCGCGCCGCTGATCGACATCGGCAGCGGCCTGCTGATCATCGCGGCGACCGCCGCGGCCGGGACGCTGCTGCCGACCCTGCTGCTGAAGGCCGGCGATGCCTACAGCACGGCCGTCTTGAACGCGGCGACCGGCGGCCAGTTCGCGACCCGGTTCACCGAGCTGATCGCGTTCAGCGCCGCCTCCGGGCCCGGCCTGACGGCGATCTTGCTGGTGCTCGGCATGATCGCGATGGTGCTGGCGGCAGTACAGGCCATCCTGCTGCTGTTCCGGCAGGCGGCAGTGATCATCCTGGCCGGCGTCCTGCCGCTGGCGGCCGCCGGGACCATGACCCCCAAGACCAAGCCCTGGTTCCCGAAGACAACCGGCTGGATGATCGCGCTGGTGTTCTACAAGCCCTGCGCGGCCACCGTGTACGCGACGGGTTTCCTGATGATCGGCCAGGGCACGTCCGCGCAGGACGTGCTGGGCGGTTTCGCGGTCCTGATCTTGTCTCTGGTGGCGTTGCCCGTCTTGCTGAGGTTCTTCAACTGGGCGCCCGGCCAGCTGGAGGCAGCCGGCGGCGGCGGCGTCCTGGGTGCGGTGATCGGCGGGGGCGCCGCGATCGGCGCGCTGCGCGGCTACGGCGGCGGGATGTCCGCTGCTGACATGGCGCGGTCCATGAGCCCGGGTGGCCCGGGCTTCGGCGGCCCGGCCGCGGGCGGACC
>JBOHCG010000935.1:0-2304 GCA_050698735.1 Streptosporangiaceae bacterium
TCAATCAGACCGGTCACGTGACGTAACGTAACCTACGTGCCACACAAGTACCGGATACTCGTAAGGCACGGGCGTGTCGCACCCCCGAACCCACGTCCCTAACAGGGGTAAGGCAGTACAGATAACCGCAGCGTGGCGCAGGAGATGGGGGTGGAGGTGAGTAACCGGGCCGGACAGGAACCGGTCCCCGGCGACCTTCAGCGCTCGCCGGAACGTCGATGGCGTCACCGCGATGCCCGGCCCCGTGACGTTGAGCGCCGAGACCGCGGCCGGGATGCGCTCGGAGGGGAACAGCGGGGCGTCCGGGTGCTCGGGGTCGTCGGTGAAGTCGCCGCGGGCTTCCTCGACCCACCACCACAGCAGGTCCCGGCCCTCCTCGAACATGTAGGCCTCCCGCGGTCGCGGCCCGGACCCGCGGGCGCCCTTGCCGTTGACCAGGAACCGGCCCCACTGGCCTGACTCCCAGTGCAGGTCGCCCATCCGGATCCCGCACAGCTCGGCGGCCCGGACGCCCGAGAGGTAGGTGACCTTGCCCATCACGTAGTCCCGGCGGGCGATCAGCGGCTTGCGGGCCTGGCCGAGTGCGTCCCGCCAGCGGCCGAAGAACTCGCGGGTCGCCCGCTGCGACGGCGGCACCCGCAGCCCGAAGTCGCCGCGGTGGCGGGGACGGTTGAACGCGTCGATGGGCGACTCGACCGCCACCCCGTAGCGGCGGGCGATCTCCCCGGCATACCGCTGCTCCAGGAACGCGAAGTAGCTGTCGATGATGTTCATCTTTTGCCGCACCGTCGAGCGGCCCCGCTTGCCCGCCCCGGCGAAGTACTGGTCGACCTGCCGCGGTGTCAGCCGCCACGGCGCCAGGCCGTAGTGCTCGCAGACTTCCAGCACCGGCTTGGTCAGCCGGTCCAGCGTGGTGGCCGCCAGCCCGGCCGCGTCCCGCGCCCACTGGTACTCAGCCAGCGTGTCCACGAAGAAGTTCTGCTCGTCGCCGTCGCTGACCTCGGCCGCCCGGCGCCGCTGCAGCGTGACGACGTCGGCCAGGCCCTGTTCCAGCAGCAGCATGCTGTCCGTCGGCACGGCCTCCTCGGCAGGCCCGGCGGGCGGCAGCGTCTGCACGACAGACAGCAGACGACTCCTGGATTCGCTCACGGAACGGAAGATTACACGAGTCTCTCCGGGAATCCTGGAAACACGGGCAGAATCCTGTAGGGTTGCTGTTGGGAGAGAAAGTGGCTGCTGGCCTGCTGAGATGCGGCTACGCGGCCAGGATCAGGCTCCGGGAACCCGTGCGTACTCCGGTTCCGTAGCGGGCGTGGAACTCGGTCATCAGGTTGGAGTCCCAGGACGCGAACCGCTTGGAGTCCGACGCGGTGCTGGTCGCCTCGCCCCACCACTGCGGCTCGCGGGCCTCCAGGGTGGCGTTGACCACCGTGGTGATCGCCGCCCGCAGGTTCTCGCGGGTGACGAAGGTCGAGCGGACGTGCCGCAGCTCGGCCTCGCCGACGCCGTGCTCGCCAGTGACGGCCATCTGCCGGATGCCCATGTTGGTGCCCAGCGCGAACAGCACCAGCAGCAGCCGCCGGTTCAGGGTCGCGCGGTCGAGGACCTCGCGGGTGGCCACGGAGGCGAAGCAGTCGTTGAAGTCGGTGATGAACGCGGTGTCCTTCAGGATGTCGAGCAGGTCGATGGTGCCCCACCGGCGCTGGACCTCGGCCTTGAGCATGCCGAGGTTCTTCGGCTCGGGCAGCTTGTCGAGCTTGGGGACGCTCACCCACGGGCTGCCTTTCCTGGTGATGATCCGGACGCCGCCGCTGGTGTTCCTGGCCAGGGCCCTGTTCAGCCTGGTGAGCCCTTCGTCCAGCCGCCTGCGGAGCCCGTCGGTGAACTCGGCGGCGTCCAGGGGCTTGCCGAGCTCGGAGTAGTGGACGTCGCGATTGTCCTCGAAATCGCCGGGCAGGTCCTCGTCCGGGTCCTTCCACCGGCCCGCGCCCTGGACGTAGACCTCGCGCCGGCGCAGCGCGTCGCGCAGCGCGATCAGCACGCACAGCTCGTACGGGATCCGCTCCACCCGGCCGCCGTCGTCGACCACCCCTTCCAGCCAGGCCTTCGGCACGACTCCGTCGACCGGCACTTTCTCGCTTGCCGCGTAGAGCTTCTGGTCGCTGTCGGTGCCCGCGTAGCGGGCGAGCAGGCCGATCGCGTCCATCACCGGCCGGTAGGCGCTGTTGTTGCAGCGGAACTCCAGGGCGGCCAGCAGCGGGGCGAGCATCCGCCGGTAGTAGTGCGAGTAGGAGCCGCGCAGCT
>JBOHCG010000936.1:0-2300 GCA_050698735.1 Streptosporangiaceae bacterium
GGAAGAGGCGGAAATCGAGGCCACCCTCGCGGCCCATGACGAGTGGGTTGCCGCGGGGTGCCCCGGCGCACGTTCGCACGAAGACGTCATGGCCGAGTTGCTCGGCAGCGAGCAGTGAGGATCCGGTGGTCCCCGGCCGCGACCACATTAGCGCGCCGATTCATGCGAGACCAGGATGGCATGCGCGCCGTCGGCATGGCCGTCGCCGCCCTGGCCGCTGACCCGTACCCTCCGGAGGGGTTCCACCGGGGCAGGTATCACCGGCTGCGGGTCGGCAGGTACCGGGTCATGTACGTCATCGACGGCGACGTCATCACGATCGATCGGGTCGATCGCGCCGCTGATCAGTAGCGGGTGTGTCAGCAGTGCGCCGTGATGTAGGCGATGACGGTATCCGCGTCCCTGCTTTCGGCGTAGAGGTCGGAGTCGGGGTCGTCTTCCGCGACGCGCCAGAGGCCGTGCTTCTTGTCCCAGAAGGCGGACCAGCGCGGGTGATCCCGGAGGAAGCAGGAGATCCGCGCGGCTTCGCCGGGCGGGGGCAGGATGCTCATGCGTATCTCACCGGCCGAGCCTGGCCCAGGCGATGCGCCCGCGGGCGTCCCCGTCGATGCCCCAGTTCCCCGGGCCGGCGACCGCGGCCACGACATCGAATCCGTGCGGGCGGCCGTCATCGTGCGGCCCGTCGTCCCACGGGCCCCCGGCATCCTCCACCTCGAGCAGGAGGCAGTCCGGGCGGACCTCGGCGCGGAGGGTGAACGCACCGCCGCCGCGGGAAGCGCTGTACAGCACCGAATTGGTGGCGAACTCCGAGGCGATCAAGATCACCTCGTCGGCCAGGGGCCAGCCGCGGAGCCATCCGGCCAGCGCGGCCCGCGCCTGCCCGACCTGGGAGGGTTCGACGGGGTAGGTTCCGGTGTGGCGGCGGGTGCCTGCCGCTGCGGCTGTCGTGGTCACTGTCCCTCTCCCCTTGGCCGGATTCGTGTTTCACAGCCTGTCCGGTCAGGGCTACCGTTGGGAACGGGAACGGCCTGGATGCCCATTGATTGCCGGCCCCGGGGCCGCCGTCCCCGAAAGGATGCCGATCAGATGCCGAACGATGCCGACCGCGCCGGGACGCCCGCGGGCGTGTTCGGCGCGGAGCTGCGCTATTACCGGACCCGGGCGGGCCTGTCGCAGAAGGACCTGGCGCCCAGGGCGAACGTCTCGCACGACGTGATTAGCAAGATCGAGACGGGGGAGCGGCCGCCCGCCGAGGACTTCCCGTCCCGGCTCGACGCGGTCCCCGAACTGGACACGCGGGGAGCGCTGGCCCGGCTGTGGGATCACCTGAAGAAGGGCCAGAAGCAGCGAGCGTACGGCTGGTTCCAGGAATGGGCGGACATGGAAGCCGAGGCGACCGTGCTGCGCTGGTACGAGCCGCTGATCGTGCCGGGACTGTTGCAGACCGAGGATTACGCCCGGGCGATCCTCAGCGCGCGTCCCGACGGGAACCTGGACGACCTCGACGAGCGGGTCGCCGCGCGGCTGGCCCGGCAGGCAGTGCTGGACCGGCCGGACGCGCCTCAGCTCTGGTGCGTCCTGGACGAGGGCGTTCTGCACCGGGCCATCGGCGGGAGCAAGATCATGCGGAGCCAGCTCTACCGGCTGGCGGAAGTGGCCGAGCACCCGAAGACCACCATCCAGGTCATCCCAGCCGGCGGCGCCCACGCAGGCCTGCTCGGCGGGTTCATCATCGCCGATCTCGACGGCAGGCCGTCCATGGCCTACCTGGAGACGGCGGCGCAGGGGCAAATCACCGACAGCCCCTCGGTAACGGCCCATGTCGCTCTCTCTTTCGATAGACTCCGGGCAGAGGCGCTGCCGTGGGCGGCTTCGCGTGACCTGATCAGGAAAGTGGCCGAGGAACGATGGACGTGACCGGCACCGCGTGGCGGAAAAGCAGCTACAGCGGCAGCAACGGCGGAGCCTGCGTCGAGGTCGGGGCCGTCGGCCCGGCCGTGGCGGTCCGGGACAGCAAGCACCCGGACGGCCCGCAGCTGGCCTTCGCCGCCGACACATGGAAGGCCTTCACCGAGCAGGTGAAGGCGGGCGCCTGAACCCATGTAGGTTCTCATTTACGATGTCGCTTTCTGAAATCCCATGTCGCCTAGATGTCGCTTGCGACCTGCTCGTGTGTGACTACCAGCGATAAATGGCGTTTCCCAGATTTACCTGGCGTGGGCAGGCTGCCTTGGCAGGAACCGGTCTCCGAAGCGTTTCCGGTCGGGAACCCGTGCGCCGAGGTCAGCGGCGGGTAATGA
>JBOHCG010000937.1:0-2296 GCA_050698735.1 Streptosporangiaceae bacterium
GGCGCTGCGCAGGCTGCAGCCCGAGGTGGTCATCACGATGAGCTTCGACCTCACCTGGGGTGAGGAGGGCCCGGTCAACCACGCCGATCACCGCGCGGTCGGCCTCGCGACGCTTGATGCCTGCCGGGACGCAGCCAACGGTTGGGTCTTCCCCGAGGCCGGGCCGCCGTGGACCGGCCTGCGTGACGCGTATGTGTCCACGGTCGGCAACCCGACTCACTTCGTGGACGTCACCGCCACCATCGACGCGGGCATCGCGTCGCTGCGCGAGCACCGTGCCTACATCGACGGACTGGGCAGGGACTTCGATCCCGATGAGTTCCTGCGGAACATGGCGGGCTATGTCGGGCTCGGCGCAGGGTGCGAGTACGCGGTGGCCTTCCATCGCTACCCGCTAGGTTAAACAGCCCTTATATTCGAGTCTTCCTTAGGCCCGTCACTCGGCGTAGTTAAAACATTTCAGGTTGGGTGGCTGAGGATAGCATGCGCCCTAGCTTCGATGTAGCATGCTGTGAGCGTTTACTAACCATTAGTGTTACGCGATTCAGCTCGGGGGGGCTCTGTGAGATGGCGCAGGGTGCACGAAATGCCGTCGGCAGGCGCCCGGAGCGGCCGCCTGCGGCGCTGGTGGCTCGACAGATCCGTCCGCGCCAAGGGCATGATCGTGATCGCTGTCCCGCTGATCGCCCTGGTCGGCCTGGCTATCTCGACCCTGGTCCTGCTGCAGAACGAGCGGCAGGAACGCCATGTGGCCACGACTGCCAACAATCTTATTAATTCGGCGAATCAGGTCCTTGCCGACGCGGTGAACGGGGATACAGGCGTCCTCGGCTACGCCGCGTCCGACGACCCGCTGTACCTCGATCCCTACCTCGCCACCGTGAAGCGCATGCCCGCGGACCTGGCCGCGCTCCGCACCGCCGCCGCAGCCGAGGGGGTAACCCTGGCGGCGCGCACCGCGGAAGCGACCGCCGCCAGCGAGATGGCGGAACTCGCGCAGCTGCGAACCCAGACCACTGAGGGCGTCAAGGACGTGGCCCTGCGGCCTCAGCTCGAAGCAGGCAAGGCGACCATGGACAGGCTCAGGCAGCAGCTCGCTGGCCTGGCTCAGGGGCCGAACGCCCTTGTCACGGTCCGTCGCAACGCTGTAAACGGGCTGGAAGATGACATCGACGCGGTCATCGTCTCCGGTCTGGCCTTCGGCGTGCTAGCCGGCGTGATCGGCGGCGTGCTCTTCACCTCCGGCATCTCCAAGCGCGTCGCCCAGGCCGGTTCTAACGCCGACAGGCTCGGCGCGGGCGAGGACCTGGAGCCGATGCGCGGCGGGCGTGACGAAATCGGCCGGCTGGCGGCCGCGCTGGCGCGCGCCAAGCGACTCCTGGACAGCCGTACCACGGAGCTGACCGTCGCCAGGGACGTGGCGCTGAAGGCCACCCAGGCGAAGAACGCATTCCTGTCCAGTACCAGCCATGAGCTGCGCACGCCGCTGAACGCCGTGCTCGGGTTCACCCAGCTGCTGCAGATGTCTGAGCTGGACCAGGACGACAGGGACAGCGTTGAGCGCATCCTCGGCGCGGGACGGCACCTGCTGCTGCTGATCAACGAGCTGATCGACATCGCCAGGATCGAGTCCGGCGAGTTCAGCCTGTCGGTCGAGCCGGTCCAGGTACAGCCGCTGGTCGAGGAGACCTGCCAGCTGATGGCGCCGATCGCGGCCGGACGCTCGATCACGATCGGCCAGTACTGCCTGCATCCCGGCCTCGCCGTCCGCGCCGACCGGCTGCGGCTCCGCCAGATCCTGGTCAACCTGGTCTCCAACGCGATCAAGTACAACCGTCAGGGCGGCGCGGTCTCGATCACCTACCAGGCGGACGGGGCCGACCGTGCCATCGTGGCGGTGACCGACACGGGACCGGGGATATCCTCCGCGAACCTTGAGCGGATCTTCATCCCGTTCGAGCGCCTCGGCGCCGAGCAGAGCGCGATCGAGGGCACCGGGATCGGGCTGCCGCTGGCCCGCGCCTTCGCCGAGGCCATGGGCGGCCAGCTCGCCGCGTCTAGCGGCGACGGCGCGGGGTCGACGTTCACCATCACCCTCCCCCGGGTGCCGGACATGGTCGATAGCAGGGAGCACGAACACGCGGCGGCGGTGTCGCTGGTCGCGCCGGCCAGCGACGCCGACGCGGTCGGCGCGGGCCTCCGGGTGCTGTACATCGAGGACAACTCCGCCAACATCGAGGTGGTCTCCAGGTTCGTGAAGTCCAAGCCGGACATCCGCCTGCAGGCGGTCATGTCC
>JBOHCG010000938.1:0-2292 GCA_050698735.1 Streptosporangiaceae bacterium
ACCCGGACCTGGCCGGCCAGCAGGTCCCAGTGCGCCATGAAGTAGCCGGGATTATCGCTGCGGAAGACGGCGACGGTCAGCCTGGGTGCGGTTTCGATGCGGCCGACGAGCGCGGCGAGCTGGTCGATGGTGTCCGGGTCGATCAGGTTCACCGGCTCGTTGGTGAAGGTCGCCGGCCAGTACGACGGCGAGACCTCTTCGACACAGAACTGCTGTGCAGCAGTCATGGCGGCAGGTTTCATGTCCACGACCGCGACCTTGGCCGTGCTTTCACGACGTGGCCCGGGCGCTGTCTGCCCCCGCCCTGCGGTTGTGGTCGGCCTGCTGGTATGGGTGGTGCATCGCGTGGTCGCCGGCGTCCCAGTTCTCGCGGAGGCCGGGGGCGGCCAGGTCCCAGTCCGGGCGGATCTCGCGGGTTACCTCGCGCAGATCGCGGCGCAGGTCCTCGGTCGAGGGCCTGCCCCAGTACCAGTAGCCGTTGTAGATGCTGTGGATGACCAGTCCCGGCCTGAGCACGAGCGTGTACGGGATCATCGGGTCGTAGTAGGGATCGGTGTACTCGGCGATGTCGAGGTCCTTTTGGATGTGGCGGCCGGCGTCGGACAGGAAGGTCCACTGCGCGCCGACTGAGTCACGGAACTCGTTGGTCTTGAGGATGTTGTCGGTCGAGATCGTGACGATCTGGGTGTAGCCGACGGTGACCTGCGGGTAGAAGGCGGCCAGCTGCAGGTGCTGCTGGTGGTCCTTCGGGCAGAAGCCGCCGCGCGAGAGCACCAGGATCATCGGGTTGATGCCTTGCAGCTCGCTCAGCCGCCGCCGGGTCTTGGTGTGGTCGGTCAGCTCGTAGTCGGGAAAGATCCCGCCGGGAATGATGTCAGCGCGCATGGTGTGCTCCTAGCTCAACGTGTCGATGTGGATGGCGGCCGAGACCGAGTCGCCGGTAGGCAGCCGTCGGGGTGATGAGCGCGGTGCGGCGGCCACTGCAGTCGGGCGTTCGCGCTCGACGGCCAGCAGGCCGAGCGGGTCGCTCACGGCAGAGCCGCCGGCGAATCGCCCGGGATCAGCGGTGAGGGATCGGCGCAGGTACTTCCAGATGCTGTTCGCTTGCATGGTCATCGGACCGGCTCTCAGAAGGACGGCGCAGCGGGCGAGGTTGGACCGGCGTCAGCCGGCGGACGAGGCCCGTCGCGCATTGGTGCGGAGGTTGATAGGGGAATCACGATCGCGCTCCGGGTGGCCCGATCGCATCTGTGGCGACCCTGGCCCATACCCTGGCGGCCCCTTGCCTGAGCACCGTCCTGGGCCCGCCAGGTAGGCCAGCAGCGCGCTCGTGTCCGTGCCCTGGTCACCGCGCACCAGCAAGGCCTGGCTCTCACCGGCCAGCATCGATGAGCCGGCCGGGCACTCCGCATTCGCTGCGGCTGTCCGTCAGCCCCGCGGCGCGTCCCGCCCGCCGGGAATGCGCGGCCACCTGCCTGGTGCTACCTCAGCGCGTCCTGGGCCCGGCGGGTTCCGGGCGCCTCTGGCGATGTTTCATCGCCTTGTCGAGCTCGCGGCGGGAGCTGATATCGAGCTTGGCGAATACTTTGCGCAGGTGCCACTCCACCGTGCGGGCACCGATGTACATCTGCGCGCCGATCTCGGAGTTGGTTCGCCCGTCCCGGGCCAGCTGGACGATTTCCTCCTCCTGGGGAGTCAGGTCGGCGCGAGTGTCCTCGGTGCGCTTGCGTACCTTCTCCCCTGTCGCCAGCAGCTCTCGCCGGGCCCGTTCGGCAAAGGCCCGGGCGCCCATGGACGCGAACGCTTCAAACGCGGGCCGCAGCTGATTACGGGCATCAATGCGCCGGTTTTCGCGGCGCAGCCATTCGCCGTAGCTCAGGCGGGCGCGGGCCAGGTGAGCCGCCATCCGCGTTGTGCTCAGCAGCTCGACAGCCTCGCGGTACTCTTCTTCGGCGGCGCGCCCCTCGGCCAGCAGGGCACGGGACCGCGCCGCCGCACCACCAGCCCAGTCACTTGCGCTCGCCGCGGCTATCCCGGACAGCCGGTCAGCCGCCGCGGAGGCACGCTCGCGCTGATCGCTTCGCCCTGCTGCTTCCACCAGCTCATACAGCGCCCAGGGTGAGATGGCGACCTCGCCGGCCTTACTGGCGCTGTGCGCGGCCTCGGCGGCGGGCCCGTAATTGCCCAGGCCGTTGCCGAGCACTGCGGTGGCGTATTCCGCGTACGTCAGCGCCGCGCCTTCGCCCCGGGCCGAGGCGCCACGGACCATCGCGCCGGTCAGGCGGGCCGCGG
>JBOHCG010000939.1:0-2275 GCA_050698735.1 Streptosporangiaceae bacterium
GGCCTGCCCCGTGGGTATGGGGCCGGCGGCGCGAGCCGTTGCCCGCGGCGCCGCCGGCCGCCGCCGGCCAGGACCACCCCTACTCCGGTAGGGGCCCGCGGATACCCCGTCCGGGGGACGAAGTCTCCAGGTCGCCCGGCCTACGCTTGGGGCATGGACTCCAGCGCCGTGCGCAACTTCGCGGCGACGTTCGTGACCGACACCACGAACCCGCCGAGACCGCGCCACCCCCGGCTGCGGCGCGGGCGGTTCGATCTCGTCGAGATCGCCGACGTGGTCACCGCGCTGATCTGCTTCGCCATCGCCAACGCGATACTGATGACGGACAACACCCACCAGGGCCACCATCCCGGCGGGCTGCTGGTGCTGCTGGCCTTCGGCACCTGCGCGCCGCTTGCGCTGCGCACCCGGTTCCCGGCCACCGCGTGGACAGCCGCCGCGCTGGCCCTCATCCTGACCAGCCTGGTAATCCCGGTCAGCGCGTTCCCGGCGGCCGACGTGCTCGTCTACGAACTGTGCCTGTACGCGGTGACGGTCCGCTGCCGGCCGCGGATCACGGTCGCGGCGACCGCCGTCACCATAGCGGGGGCTGCGTTCCTCGACCCGGGCTCGACGCTCGCGGCCGTGTTCCTGGCCGCCATCCCGCTGCTGCTCGGCGCCGTCGTCCGGCAGCGGCGCAGCGGCGAGCGCCAGCTCGCGGAGCAGGAGCGCAGGCACTCCGGCGAGCGCGCGCTGCTCGAGGAGCGGCAGCGCATCGCGCGGGAGCTGCACGACGTGGTCGCTCACCACATGTCGGTGATCGCGATCCAGGCCGAGGCCGCGCCCTACAAGACGGCCGATCCGCCGCCGGAGCTGGTGGAGAGCTTCGGCGAGATCAGGTCAAGCGCGCTGGCCGGGCTCGCCGAGCTGCGCCGCGTGCTGGGCGTGCTGCGCACCGGCGGGCAGTCTCTCGCGCCGCAGCCGGGGCTGGCCGATCTGGACACCCTGCTGGACTCGGCCCGCAGCGGCGGCGTGTCGGTCACCGCGACCCGCGGCGGGGACCCGGTGACGCTGCCGGAAGGCGTGGACCTGTCCGCATACCGCATCCTGCAGGAGGCGCTGAGCAACGCGATGCGGCACGCGCCGGGATCGAACGTCCTGCTGCACGTGTCCTACCTCGACGACGGCCTGGGCATCGAAGTCCGCAACGACGCCGGATCCCGCCCGGTCCCCGTGGCGGCCAGAACGGCCGCGGTGGCGGTGCCGGGCGCGGGCGCTCCGGCCCGCGGGAACGGCACCGGGGGCGGGGCGGGCACCGGGACCAGGGCGGGAACCGGGACCCGCGGAACGGCCGCCGCACAGACAACAGGGGACCGTGCCGCCGCGGGCGGCCATGGCCTGATCGGCATGCGGGAGCGCGCCGCGATGCTGGGCGGCAGCCTGGACGCGGGTCCGACCGAAGACGGGGGGTTCCAGGTGACCGCGGTGCTGCCGATGAGCCCAAAGGACGCGTCGTGACCATCCGCGTGGTGGTCGCCGACGACCAGGGGATGGTGCGCTCGGGCTTCTCCATCCTGCTCAACGCGCAGCCGGACATCGAGGTGGTGGGCGAGGCCGTCAACGGGCAGGAGGCCATCGTCCGCGCCGCCGAGCTAAGCCCCGACGTGATCTTGATGGACGTCCGCATGCCGGTCCTCGACGGCCTGCAGGCCACCCGGCAGATCGCGGCGGGCGACGACGCGCCCCGGGTCCTCATCCTGACCACCTTCGACCTGGACGACTACGTGTACGAGGCGCTGCGCGCCGGCGCCAGCGGCTTCCTGCTCAAGGACGCCTCGGCGGGCGAGCTCGCCGCGGCGGTGCGGGTGGTCGCGGCCGGCGACGCGCTGCTGTCGCCGGGAGTCACCCGCCGCCTGATCGCGGAGTTCGCCCGCCTCGGCGCGCCCCGGTCCGCCAGCCGCAAGAACCTCGAGGACCTGACCGAACGCGAGACCGAGGTCCTGGGCCTGGTCGCCCGCGGCCTGTCCAACGGGGAGATCGCCGCCCACCTGGTCGTCGCGGAGCAGACGATCAAGACCCACGTCAGCCGCGTCCTGATGAAGCTCGCGCTGCGCGACCGCGCTCAGGCCGTCGTCTTCGCCTACGAGAGCGGCCTGGTCCGCCCCGGTGAGTAACCGCGTGACCGGGACCCCGCCACGCCGCCGCCCGGCCGACGTGGCCTTCGCCGCGGCGGCCTGCGCCGCGCTCGCCGGGTACAACAACCTGGCCGGGCTCCGGCCCTGGCACCGGCGGTGGT
>JBOHCG010000940.1:0-2273 GCA_050698735.1 Streptosporangiaceae bacterium
GGAACTCCATGCCGGGTCCGGGCTGGGGGCACCGGCCATCGTCTCGCAGCGGGACGCATTCGCTGCGGTGAGCGTCGGCGAACATTCCGGCGTCGATGACACCGTCGTACGCAGTGTCGAACGCGACGCCGCAGACGACGTGACTCATCAGGTCCGCTTCCAGCGCGCCGTCCAGCATGCGGTCGAACGCGTCGTCGGGCAGCACTGAGATCTCGCGGACGGCAGCGAGAGTGACCGCGATCGCCTCGGATGCGAGCCTGTTGACAGCATCCTTGCCAGGAGCGCTGAGCTGAGGGAGGCGGGCCTGCCAGGACGCGGCGTTGTCCGGCGTTGTTCCCAGGTCCATCTCGGTGCCCGCCGCTCCGGCGGTGACCTCGATGGTCATCTGGGTTGGCAGCAGGGCCGGGTCACGTAGCGCCAGGTCCGCGAGGATCACCTGCGCTGCGGCTGCCAGGCGCTCGGCGACGAGCGTATCGGCGTAGCTGTTGGCGAACCCGATGGTCCAGCAGGTGCCCAGGGCACTCCACTTCACCGACCGGTGTGCGCCGGCGTCGGCAAAGGCGGGGCGCCCAAGCTGGTCGAGGGTCCGGTCAGCGAGGTCTTCCAGGGTCAGCGCCTCCCACCAGGGAGGTTCGGTGAGGCTGGCGAGCCCCTCGCGCAAGAGGTCCGCTACCCCGCTCTCCTCCAGCGAGCGGCTAACGAACCTCTCGTAGGGTGGTCCTGCCTTGACGGCGGTCGCTTGGATCACGCCCAGCCCGAACAGCGCACGGCTCAGATCGGCGTGCTTGTCGGGGTCGAACGGGCGTTCTGCCATCAGGCTGTGCGCGGTGAACGCCTTCTGGTACAGCTGCGTCGCCGAGAACCACGCACCTTGGTGGTAATCGGCTTCGGCGGCCTTGAACAGGCACCGCGGATAAAAGTCCAGGTGGTCTTCCGGCACGAGCGCCACGGCGGCCAGGGCGTAGTACTTGGCGGCGGCGTGTAGTTTCAGCCGGCCGTAGATCTCGGCGGTCATCATCGTGGCCAGGATGAGGCCGCGGCTGGCGGCGCCGGAAAACCACCCGGACCGGGTGCGGTGGATCTCCCGGAGCGATTCCAGGAGCCGGCCAGCGCGCAGGAATGTCATGGCGCGATCGCGATCGCGTGCGCGTTCGCCGGCCGCCTGCCCGCCCTCGATCTCGGCTGTGCGCTGGTCGAGGGCGGTGACGATCACGTCGTAGCGCGGATCGTCCACGAGCTGATGCGCGAGCAGGGTGAGGGCGTCGGCGATGGAGTCCACGGGGAACAGCGGCGCCTCGCTGAGCTTGCCTGTCAGCCTGGTGAGTGCGTCCAGACCGCCGGGCGCGTCCACGATCGGCAGATCGAGTGGCTGCGTTCTGCCCTGCTCGGCGGCCGTCTGCCATTCCGGCGTGCCGAATCGCGGCAGCTGGGCACCGAGCTCGTAGTTGATCCCGGAGGCGCGGATCGCGTGCAGGTCGGGCTGAAGCTTGAGGGCGGCGAGGGCGTCGAGCAGCGCGCATTCCCGCCCTGGTGTCGGATTTTCCGCGAGCAGTTCCTCGGCCCGCTGCGTCAGGCCCGCGTTCCATCCCATGATCTGGGCATCGGCGTGCGCGGTCAGGCGCCGAGCCGTCGCGCCGATGCAATAATTCACCAGGACGGCCGCGTCAAGCAACGCCGAGGGCTCGGTTGCCCTGAGCGCGTCGCCGATGAACGCCGCGACGAGATAGTCAGCCGGCCGCATGTCACCGAGACCCCGCAGGTACGCGACGGCGATCTCGTACTGCGCCTTACTTCGTACAGGCGACGGCAAGTCGTCGCCGAGCAGCTGCTCCATCTTCCCGATCCAGAACGGCAGGTCCCGCTTGGCGTCCTCACGGAAGGCTGCATACCGGAGACACCCGGTGAGATCGACGAGGTGACCCCAGCTGAACGGCCGTGAGTCGTCGCCCCGCCAGCGGGCCAGGTCCTCCTCGTACCACCCCGGCCGGTCCGGCACTGCGGGAAATACCCGCGCTGGCAGGTGCAGGTACTCTTCCGCGATCCAAAAAGTGTGCGGCTGCGCCAGGAGCTCGGCGATGGCGTTCCCGTCGAACACCTCGACGTGAATCCCGTGCCTTGCGCGCATCCGGTCCTGGAACGCATGCCTCACAGCGATCTTCATGTTCGCCTCGCAATAGGCGACGACGAATCGTACCTCCGTCCCCCGGGACAACACGGTCGCGACGTCGTCCGCGAACTTGGACGTTACATCCTCCTGCCGCAGGGTGCAGCAG
>JBOHCG010000941.1:0-2270 GCA_050698735.1 Streptosporangiaceae bacterium
TCGGTCCCGGCTCCCGCGTCGGTCCCGGCTCCCGCGTCGGTCCCGGCTCCCGCGTCGGCCCCGCGGGATCCCTCGCGTGATACCGCGCGCCTTCGGCGGCGCTGGGCGCTGCCGAAGGGCCTGACGCTGCTCTACTCGCGGCCGCTCGTGCACCCCGAGGCGCTGTGGCCGCGGGTCAGGCGTCTTGCCAGGCCCTGGGTGCGGGCGCCGCGGGTGGTCCTCGCGGCGGCGGCGGTGGCGGTGATCGCGCTGCTCACCACGGGGCTGACCGTGTTCGCCGCCGGGCACGGACCGGGTCCCTTCCGCCCCCAGCTCGGCCGGACCCTGTCCTATCCGGGCAGCCTCGGCCTCACCGCGGTCGCGTTCAGCGCGGACAACGGGCTGCTCGCGGTGGCCGACAGCAACGGGACCGCCGGCGTGTGGGCGGTGGCCACGGGGTCGCTCGCCACGACCGTTCGCAGCCCGGGACGGGCCGGGGTGGCCGACGTCGCGTTCGGCCCGCGCGGTCTGCTGGCCGTGGCGGCCGACAACGGGAGCAGCTACCTGTGGGACGCCGCCACCGGAGGGCGCGCCGGTACCTTCACCGACCCGGACAGCCCCGGCGTGACCGGCGCCGCGTTCAGCCCGGACGGCAGCCTGCTGGCCAGCGCCTACATCAACGGCCACGTCTACGTCTGGCGAACCGGCTCGACGGGCTTCTGACGCTCCTGGTTCCGGGACGCCCGCACCGGCCGCACCCGCTGCACCTGGCGCACCCGCCTCAGCCGCCTCACTGGCCGCACCCGCTGCACCTGGCGCACCCGCCTCAGCCCGCTCGCCTCACCTGTCTCCAGCATGGGGGCTGGCATGATCGTGGATACTTACCAACCCATTTGTGGGGGGTAACGATCCACAATCATCGGTCCGACCGATGCCTGAGGCCCGTGAGGGCCGTGGGGTTGGCCGAGGGCACGCGGGCGGGAGCGGGCCTGGCCAGGGTTGCCGGCCAGGCCCGCTGGTGTGATGGAGGGTTGGGACTACGGGACGGCGGGGTTGCGGGTGGCGGTCGTGACGGGAGCCAGGTCGGCCGATGCCATGCGGCCCGGCGCTGCGTCCGCTGAGGTGAGGAGCTGGGCGGCTAGTTCGTCGACGGTGGTTAGTTCGTCGACCGCCAGGCTCTCCCGGGTTGGGACGGGCTCGGCGGCGGTGCGCGGGCGGAGGGTCAGGTAGCTGACCGCGACGCCGGCCGCCAGCAGCGCGATCGTGACGAGCAGGCCGGTATGGTAGCCGTCGAGGAAGGCGTGCACCGGGTCGGCGCCGGACCGCAGGGCGGCGGACTGGCGGGTCCGCAGGATCGCGCCGATCACCGTGATGCCGAGCAGGCCCGCGACCTCACGCGAGGCGTTCAGCAGGGCGGACGCGATGCCGGCCCGGGCGGGCTCGGTAGCCTGCATGACGGCGTTGGTCAGCGGCACGTTCATCAGGCCGGCGCCGGCGCCGAACAGCATGAACCCGGGCAGCAGGCCGGCGTAGCTCGCCTGCAGGCCGAGGCGGGCGAACAGGACCAGGCCGACGACCATGAGCACCATCCCGAACGCGACCGTGCGGTGCGCCCCGGCCCAACCCTCGACCCGCGGCGCGATCCCGGCGAACAGCGCGACGCACAGGGCCATCGGCACGAACGCCAGGCCGGCCTTGGTCGGCGAGAAGCCGAGGGTCTGCTGCAGGTAGAGCGAGGTGAAGAAGTAGATGCCGAGGATGCCGAAGGACCAGATCATCATCGTGCCGGTGCCGCCGCTGAACTCGCGGCGCCGGAACATGGCCAGGTCCACCATCGGGTTGGCGGTGCGCGCCTCGATGGCGATGAAGGCGACGGCCGCCACGGCGGCCAGTGCGAACACACCGAGGATCTGCGGCGCGGTCCAGCCGTCCACCTCGCCCTCGATCAGCGCGTAGGTGAGCGGGAACAGGGCCAGTGCCGAGGCGAGCAGGCCGGGCAGGTCGAGCCGCCGGACCGCGTCGGAGGCGCGCGATTCGTCCACGTAGCGCGCCGCGATGACGAAGGTGATCACGCCGACCGGCACGTTGATCAGGAAGATCCAGCCCCAGCGGAAGTGCTGGCTGATCAGGCCGCCGACCACCGGGCCCGCGGCGAGCGCGAGCGCGCCGACCGCCGCCCAGATGCCGATGGCCATGGTGCGCTCCCTGATGTTGGTAAACGACGCCACGATGATCGCCAGCGTGGCCGGCATCAGCAGCGCCGCGCCCACGCCCTGGACGGCACGCGCGGC
>JBOHCG010000942.1:0-2252 GCA_050698735.1 Streptosporangiaceae bacterium
ATTGCTCCCATATTCAAATACCCACCCCGTTCGGCCTCCTTCTCGTGCCCCTGGCCCACACCCGGCCCACACCCGGCCCACACCCGGCCCGAATCACCCGTACCGCCCGTACCACCCGCCCCTCAAACCCCAACCCGGATTGTGTGGTTGTGGCACTCTGCACACTCTTTTGTGCAGGATGCCACTTTCAAGCCTTAGGTCCCTGGCGGCGGGCAGGATCGAGCCGTCCACGGTGGGCGCGACGCAGCACCCGCGCGGCACCCACCGCAGGGCGGGTGCTGCGTTATCTCGCTCATACATCGCTCCGTGTCTCACCATGGGACTGGCAAAGTTAAGTAAGGTTAGCCTAATCTAAGTTAATTCGAGCCTGAGTCAGATGATGCGAAAGTGACCCCAGGGAAGGCTGATGATCAATCGGAACGCCGCGGTGACCAGCGGGAAGCGCAACTCCATCCAGCGGGAAGCGCAACTCCATCCAGCCGGGCGCCGCCTCATGATGCGCTGGCGAGCCGTGATCGCCGTTGGTTCGCTCGCGGCCTGCGGCCTGCTCGCGGCCTGCGGCCTGCTGGCCGGCTGCGGCTCAGCGGCGCCGTCGAACACATCAGACCCGCCGGGGCAGGCCCAGTCGATCACCTTGTACAGCGGCCAGCATGAACAGACCGTCGACGGGCTGGTGACCGCGTTCGAGAAGCAGACCGGGATTACCGTCAACGTCCGCAATGACGACGAGGACACGCTGGCCAACCTGATAGCCGTGCAAGGCGGCCACTCACCCGCCGATGTCTTCTACACAGAAAACTCGCCTCCGCTGGAGTTCCTGCAGGAAAAGGGCCTGCTGTCCCCGGTGGACCAGGCCACGCTGTCGGACGCCACGGCCAGGTACAACTCGCCAGGCGGGGACTGGGCGGGGGTTTCCGCGCGGGTCAGCGTGCTCATCTACAACCCGTCGCTGATCGCCGAGAGCCAGCTTCCGACCAGCGTGATGCAGCTCGCCGACCCGAAGTACCAGGGCAAGATCGCCTTCGCCGCCGGGGAGACCGACTTCCAGCCGATCGTCACCTCGGTGCTGAGGACCTATGGCCAGGCGGCCGCGCTCAGCTGGCTCGAGGGCATCAAGTCGAACGCCGCGAGCCACACCGTCCCGGACAACGAGACGATCGCCAATGAGGTGAACCGCGGCCAGGTGGCCTTCGGCGTCATCAACGAGTACTACTGGTACCGGCTCAGGGCCGAGATCGGCGCGTCGGCGATGCACTCGCAGATCACCCACTTCGCCCCGCATGACCCCGGATACGTGATCGACGTCTCCGGCGCGGCGGTGCTGAAGTCGAGCAAGCATCAGGCGACGGCGCAAAAGTTCCTCTCGTTCCTGGTCAGCAAGCAGGGGCAGGAGATCATCGCGCGTGCGTCAGGTAACGAACAGAGCTACGAGTACCCGCTCGGGTCCGGGGTGACGACGTCGGCGCCGGAGACGCCGTTCGGTCAGCTTCAGCCGAACTCGATCACGATCGCCGATCTGGGCGACGGCTCGGCGGCGATCGCCCTGCTTCGCCAGGCGGGCCTGCTGTGAGCCTCCCGACGGACCACGACCGCTGATGGCCGCCGCGGGAACGCGGGCCGATCGCCAGACCGAGGAGGGCATTGCCAGCCCGCGGCGGCCTCATCGCCCGGTCGCCTTGTTCACGATCAGCTCCCTGGTGGCTGCGGTCCTCGCGCTGCCGCTGGTGTTCCTGCTGATCGAGGCCCACGGCTCCGGGGCCTCCGAGGTGGCACACCTGATCTTCCGGCCGCTGACCCGGTCGCTGCTGTGGAACACGGTCCGGCTCACCGTCGTGGTCACGGTGGCGTGCGCCGTGATCGGGACCGCCGCCGCGTGGTGCGTCGAGCGGACCGACCTGCCGGGCCGCCGGGTCTGGGCCGTGCTGGTGGTGGTGCCGCTCGCGATCCCGGACTTCGTGGTGAGCTTCGGCTGGAACTCGCTGTGGACCTGGGCGCATGGCTTCCGCGGCGCGGCCATCGTGATGACCCTCGCCGTCTACCCGCTGGTCTACCTGCCGGTGGCGGCCAGCCTGCGGATGGCCGACCCCGCTCAGGAGGAGGTCGCGCGAAGCCTGGGCTCGGGCCGCGTCCGCACCTTCGTCCGGATCACGCTCGGCCAGGCCAAGGGCGCCATCCTCGGCGGCTGCCTGCTGGTCGCCCTCGTCCTGCTGGCCGAGTACGGTGCGTTCGAGATCCTCGGTTACCAGACCTTC
>JBOHCG010000943.1:0-2250 GCA_050698735.1 Streptosporangiaceae bacterium
GCCTGGTCCACGCACCACCATCCGTTCGGATAATTGATCTTGAAGCCAGGTCTTTGCCTGATATCAAATATGATAGCGAAAATGGTGTCCTCTCGCGGTCCGACACGCCGTGTTTCGGGCGTGATCCCGGCGATTTCTCAGGATGAGCGTTGGGTCATAGCGGGCGCATAGGGTTGGTTCAGGGGCGGCGAAGCATGACCGGCGAACCTCAAGGTCATGAGCGTTGTGCAGGTAGACATCGTGGTGCCGGTCCGCAATGAGGAGCGGGATCTCGCGCCCAGCATCAGGCGGCTTGCTGGGTACGTGCGGGAGAGCTTCCCGTTCACGACGCGGATCACGATCGCGGACAACGGCAGCACCGATGCCACCTGGTCGATTGCGACTAGGCTGGCTGACGAACTGCACGGGGTGCGGGCCGTCCGGATGGAGCAGGCCGGGCGCGGGCGGGCGCTGCGGGCGATCTGGTCGCAGAGTGACGCCGAGGTGCTCGCGTACATGGATGTCGATTTGTCGACAGATTTGAACGCCCTGCTTCCGCTGGTGGCACCGCTGCATTCTGGGCACAGCGACCTGGCGATCGGCACCCGGCTGGCCCGCGGATCCCGGGTGGTCAGGGGGCCCAAGCGCGAGGTCATCTCGCGCTGCTACAACCTGCTGCTGCACATTTTCATGGGGGCGCGGTTCTCCGACGCCCAATGCGGTTTCAAGGCGATCAGCCGCGATCAGGCGCGGGTGCTGCTGCCGCTTACCAAGGACACCGGCTGGTTCTTCGACACCGAGTTGCTCGTGTTCGCGGAGCGGGCCGGGCTGCGGATCCACGAGATTCCCGTGGACTGGGTCGACGACCTCGACTCGCGGGTGGACATCGTCGCGACCGCGCTGGCAGACCTGCGCGGCATGGCGCGGCTCGGCTGGGGCTTCATCCGCGGGTCGATCATCGTCCCGCGGCTGCCCGGGCCCTCGCTCGCGATGGCCAACGGGAACTCCAGGGGCGCCGCCGCACGCGAGCTGCCAAGGCAGATCGCCAGGTTCGTCGCAGTCGGCGTGGCGAGCACGCTCGCGTACGTGCTGCTCTACCTGGTGCTGCGCGGGTTTCTGTCGGCCCAGGCGGCCAACATGCTCGCCCTGGGCGCGACCGCGTTGGCCAATACCGCGGTCAACCGGAGGGTGACGTTCGGGATCAGCGGACGGGCGCACGCGGCCAGGCATCAGGTCAAGGGGCTGATCGCGTTCGGCATCGGGCTGGCGCTGACGTCGGGGGCGCTGGCCGCCCTGTATTCGGGCTCGGCCCATCCAAGCCGCTGGACGGAGGTCTCCGCGCTCGTCGCCGCCAACCTGGTGGCCACGGTGATCAGGTTCCTGCTGTACAGGAACTGGGTGTTCGGCGGATCCAGGCACACGTATGACAATTCACTAATCCAAGGAGAGCAAGTTGAGCGCGACTACCGTTATCCCGCGGCACTTGACCGGCAGCGGACCGATGCCGGCTCGAGGCCGGATACGGCGTCTGCTGCGCGGGCCTGAGGCAGATCCGCGGTGGGCCCGCCCGGTGCTGTTCGGGCTGCTGGGCCTGACAGCCTTGCTCTACCTGTGGGACCTCGGCAGGAACGGCTGGGCGAACGACTTCTACGCGGCTGCGGTCCAGGCGGGCACGAAGAGCTGGAAGGCGTTCTTCTTCGGCTCGTTTGACTCCTCCAACTTCATCACCGTGGACAAGACGCCTGCCTCGTTGTGGGTGATGGAGCTGTCCGCGCGGATCTTCGGCTTCAACAAGTGGTCGATGCTGGTCCCGCAGGCGGTTGAGGGCGTGGGCTCGGTGCTGCTGCTGTACGCCGCCGTCCGCCGCTGGTTCGGGCATGCCGCCGGGCTCATCGCCGGGCTCGTGCTCGCGCTGACGCCGGTGGCGGCCCTGATGTTCAGGTTCAACAACCCGGACGCCCTGCTGGTCCTGCTGATGACCGCGGCGGCGTACGCGATCATGCGGGCGATCGAGAGTGGCCGGACGAAGTGGCTGGTGTTCTGCGGGGTCCTGCTCGGTTTCGCGTTCCTGGCCAAGATGCTGCAGGCGTTCCTGGTGCTGCCGGGAATCGCGATCGCGTACCTGTGGGCCGGGCGGCCCCGGCTGGGCCGGCGGATCTGGCAGACAGTGCTCCTCGGCTTCGGCGTCATCGCCGGGGCCGGCTGGTGGGTGCTGATCGCGCAGCTCACGCCCGCGGCCGACCGGCCCTACTTCGGCGGCTCCACCAACAA
>JBOHCG010000944.1:0-2250 GCA_050698735.1 Streptosporangiaceae bacterium
CGGCGCCGCCGCGGCTCCCGGATTACGGGTTGAGCTGGCCGTTCCTGACTAGGACCGCGACGACGATCAGGGCTGTCACGCCGACGGTGGCGGCCACCTGGACGGCGGTCCGGTTGGTGCGGGGCGCATAGGCGTAGACGGCGGTCAGCAGCGCCCCCGTCAGCAGCCCGCCGACGTGGGCCTGCCAGGCAATGATGTTGTGCAGGAAGAAGCTGAGGGCCAGGTTGATGGCGATCAGCGTGAGGATCCCCCGGGTGTCGAGCCGTAGCCTCTTGGACACCACGAACCACGCGCCGAACAAGCCGAAGATGGCGCCGGAGGCGCCGACGGCCGGTTGGTTCGGCGGCGCGAGGAAGTAGAACATCAGGTTGCCGCCGACCGCGCTGAGCAGGTAGACGGCGAGAAACCGCCAGCGGCCGAGCAGACCCTCGAGCGAGGGGCCGACAAAGATCAGCGCCCACATGTTGAACAGGATGTCCCAGATGCCCAGGCCTCCGGTCAGGCCGGTCGCCGGGGCGAGGAACGCCGCCGTGATCAGCCGGTACCATTCGCCCGCGGCGACGCCGTGCTCCGCGCCGCCCTGCCCGTAGGCGGCGTAGCCGAACATCTCCAGGTTGTTGACGATGCCCGGGCGGACCCAGGTCACCAGGAACACCGCGACGTTGATCGCGACCAGTACCCAGGTGACCGCCGCGGCCGCGGTCGGCCGACCGCCGAACGTGGTCCTGGCCGGCCGGCTGGCGCGCGCGCCCGCGCCGACGCAGTCCACGCACTGCTGGCCGACGGATGCCGAGCGCATGCAGTCAGGACACGCGTGCCTGCCGCATCTGACGCAGGACACGTAGGTTTCCCTGCCGGGATGGCGATAGCAGGTCGGGACCGGCGCGGCTCCGCCCGCCTGGTCCTCTCCGAAGCCTGTTCCGGAGCCGCTGCTAGTGCTCATGGGACTTGCCGATCAGCCAGGTTAACCTTGTTGGACCGTGACGGACTCGATGGTGACGTCGTCCACAGGCCTGTCCTGGCTGCCCGTCTTCAGCCGGCTGATCTGGTCCACCACGTCGGCACCCTCGATGACCTCGCCGAAGATGGTGTGCTTCCCGTTGAGCCAGGGCGTGGGCGCCACCGTGATGAAGAACTGCGAGCCGTTGGTGCCGGGTCCGGCGTTCGCCATCGCCAGCAGGTACGGCCGGTCGAAGCTCAGGTCGGGGTGGAACTCGTCGGCGAACTTGTAGCCGGGCCCGCCCCTCCCGCTGCCGAGCGGATCTCCGCCCTGGACCATGAAGTTGGGGATCACCCGGTGGAATACGGTGCCGTCATACAGCTTGCCCGTGGTCTTCTGGCCGTTACGCGGGTCGGTCCACTCCCGGCCGCCCTCGGCGAGTTCCACGAAATTGCGGACCGTCTTCGGCGCGTGATCAGGGAAAAGACGGATTACGACCGGCCCGTGGTTCGTCGCCAAGGTCACGGTCAGCGTGTCTGTCATTGGTCTGACTCCTCGCCCGGCCACCGGGGTGGCCGAACATTCCGGCGGTGTAAACTTCCGTCCGCTAATCACCGTACCGGTAGCCCGCGATGATTGAACCCGTCAGGGGCGGGAAGTCTGTGGTAACGGGATCACGCTCGGGAGGTTTACTGTGTCCCCTATCAAGACCAACCGCACCACCGATAAGGCAGCCGCGCTCGGCAACCGCGCGAAGGGCGCGGCGACGCAGGTCGTTCCGGTAGGCAAGCGCGCGGGCAGCACCGCGGTCGAAGGAGTCAGGAAGGGCGTTCACGGCGCACGGGGATGGGCCGCGCCGCGCCTTGAGGACGCCGCGGAGGCGGTGACGGCAACGGTCGCCCCGAAGGTCTCCTCGGCCCTGCGAAGCGCGGACGCCATGACGGCAACCGTCGCTCCCAAGGTCTCCTCGGCCCTGCGCAGCACGGCGCGGCAGATCAAGCCGGACGGAGCCAAGTCGGCCAAGACCGGGTTCCGCAGGCTGCTGAACTGGCGCTGGCTGCTCGCGGCCGGCGCGATGGCGGCCGCCGCGGGAACGACGGCGGCCGTCGCGATGCGCCGTCGCTACACCAGCGCCACCGAGGAGGCCAAGAACGCCACCGGGCTGGCCGACGAGGAGAGCACCACGCAGAGCCCGCAGGCCGCAAGCAACGGCACGAAGCACTCGGAGGTAAACGGACGGGTAACCACTCCCGGACGGTGACCGCCACGGCCGGCGACCGGGGGGGTCCGCGGGCGCCGCTGTCGTTGAT
>JBOHCG010000945.1:0-2220 GCA_050698735.1 Streptosporangiaceae bacterium
ACGTAAATCTGAGTCGTGGACAGGTGCACGTGACCCAAGACCCACTGCACGTCGGTGATCGGCATCTCCGGGTCACGTGCCATCCGGTAGGCGGCACAGTGCCGAATATCGTGCAGCGACCAGTTCGCCCCCAGCGACGCGCCCGCCCGGGTGAACATCGCCCGGGCCGCGTGATAGGCCAGCGGCCGGAACGGGCGCCGCAGCGTCCACCACAGCGGGTCGTCCAGCCCGGACGGCACCAGGCCGTGCGTCTCCTCCTGGTAGAGCCGCAGCCACACGAACGCGTCCGGCGACGCCGACAGCGGCTGCATCGCCCGCGATCCCTTGCGGATCACCGTGACGAGCTGGCTGCCCGGGTCGGTGCTCCCGCGGGTAACGCCGAGCAGCTCCGAGGCCCGTGCGCCCGTGGAGACCCAGAACGCGACCAGGGCCCGGTCCCGGTCCGACGGCAGGGACGCGAACAGCTCGTCGAACAGCCGGTCCGGGATGCCCCGCGGGATGCGCTTCGGCTGCCGGGGCCGGAACAGCCCGGCCCGCTCCTGCCGGAACGGCAACATCGGGTTATGGTGCGCGTTCGCCCGGGGTCCCTTCCTGGCCAGCGGGAACGGGTTGGCCAGCGGCCCGGCCCCGGTCTCCAGGTGATAGTCGTAGAACGACCGGCAGACCGTCTCGCAGTGCGCGACCGTCGCCGCCGCGTATCCCGGGCCCGGCGACGCCTTCCCGGTCACCGCGTTCACCGTCCCCGGCGCCGGCCCGGCACCGGGGCCCGCCGGGCGTCCCGTCCGCCAGTGCTCCCGCTCCGGCTTGCCCGACAGCTGCAGCCACCGGCAGAAGTCCCGGGCCTCCGCCCGCGTCGCCTGGTCCCAGGCGAACCCGGCCGCCCACGCGAACCGGAACCACCGCAGCAGGTCCATCCCGTAGGACCGCTGTGTCGCCTCCGACCGGCCCGCCGCCTGCAGGTTCCGCAGGAACTCGGTCACCGGCACGACCGGCTGCCCGCCGCCGTCGACCAGCCGGAACGGATCGAACACGTCCCCGGTCTCGGTCAGCGCCCCGGCCAGCGGAACCCGGAGCCGGGCCAGGTCGCCCCTTGCGTCATCATCATCTACCGCCACGAGGAGCGAATCTAGGCATAATGCCGCCGATCCGCCGGCGATCAGCCCGGCAGCCTCGACTAGTTCAGTTAACAGGGACGAACCTGCAGGCGCCCTCGATCATGCCGGTGGCGATCGGCCAGCCGGCGGCCAGCGCCTTGTCATCGTGCATGTAGGCGCTGTTGCCGCCGATGTAGGTGGCGGCCTTGTCGATGTCGTCGCGCTGGCCGGGCGGCTGCCCGGCGGCCTGGGCTTTGAGGGTGGCGGCGACGTCCCGGTCAGCCCGCATCGGAGCTGCGAGCACTGCGACTCCTGGGGCACCCGGAAGACCTGCAGCACCTGGCTCACTCGCGACGATTTCAGGGACCACATCTGCCACGGCCACGGGACGGCGGCGATCGACTGGGAAGCCGTGACCCGGTCGCTTGCCGCTGGCGGGCTTCCCGGCTCGGCCGGGGAAGGCCGGCTGCTGCAGCTCGCCGCCAGCCTGGCCGGCCAGGCTCCGGTCGTCCTTGGCGACGCCGTCACCGGACTCGACGACCGTAACATCCAGGCGCTTGTCGCCGCCGTTCTCCACGCTTCCGGCCGCCGCCAGTTCCCGTCCGCGCCCAGGCCGTCCGGAAACAGCCGCTAGTCCACAACCCCGCAGGTGAGCCCCATGACCAGCAGCCACGGCTACGGTCCCCGCAGCGACGATGACACCCACGACATCATGGATGACGCGCTAGGCGAGCTCGCCCGGCGACGTGGTGCCTGGATTGGCGACGACATCACCGCGATGACGCTGATCGCCAGCCTCATTGACCAGGCGGAGCGGTTCCTGCCCCAGATGATGGCGAACGCCCGCATGAACGGCCACGGCTGGGACGAGATCGCCCGCGCGATCAGCACCAGTCCCGAGGAAGCCCGCCTGCGGTTCGATCCGGAGTCCCCGGTCGCCGATTCAAGATGGCCCTACGACTTCTAGTATGCCGCGCCGGAAATCTTCGCGATATATTTTGCCGGTGAGTCCAGGATCTCGTGGGCGGTCTTGGTCCAGGTGAAGGGCCGCGGGTTGGCGTTCCAGTGCTCGATCCAGGCGCGGATGTCGGCTTCGAGGGCCTGCACGCTCTTGTGCACGCCGCGG
>JBOHCG010000946.1:0-2219 GCA_050698735.1 Streptosporangiaceae bacterium
GGGTCACGTCGGTGATCTTCGCTCCGCTGCGGGTGCGCTGCCAGATCCCGAACAGCACCTGCACGGCCACCAGCGGGGCAAGCCCGCGCAGGCTGACCTGCCCGCTCTCGGATACCGCCGGCTCGGTCAGCTCCCAGTGCCGCTGGCCGGTCTGCGGGGCGGCGGTGACGGTGATGCGCCACCGCAGGTCATGGGCGGGACAGTATCCGCGCCCGCTTTGGGCCCGCCGGGAACACGCCGCCACACCGCACGGGCCCAGCGCGGCCAGCGGCCGGACGGCCGGGACGGCCAGGAACTGCTCCATCGTCATCCCAGCGGTGCCGCGGAACCGCCGCGAATGCGCCACGCACAGCCCGGTCCGCTGCCCCGGCCGGCCGCCCGGCGACATCCGCTCGCACCCTGGGACCAGGCACCCCGCCGGGCGCGGCGGCGCGGGCGGCACCTGCGGCACGGCGGTGATCTGCTCTGCGCTCATCCCGGCCCGCCGCAGCCGGGCAAAGCAGCTCTGGCACAGCCCGCCGGTCTTGGTGCCCTGCGCGGTGGCCGGGCAGCCATCGGCCCGGCACAGCGTGCGGCCCAGCAGCGGATGGCTGGCGGGCAGGGACAGCACCCGGATGGCCGGATCCCAGCCCGCTTCGGCCAGGAACGCCGGGTCCAGCATCGCGGCCAGCCGGGCAGCCGGCCCGTCCAGCACCACCCCGGCCAGCACATGCCCCCACTCCCGCCCCGGCGGCCGGCCCGCCGCAGCGGCGGCGGCCAGGCCCGGCGCCGGGCTCACCGGGGAACCCCGTACTGCTCACGCGGGCTGGGCACCACGTCCACCGCAGCCCGCAGCCGGCCCGGGTCCGGATGCACGTAAACCTGCGACGACGACACCGAGGCATGGCCGAGCAGGCCGGCGACCACATCCAGGCCGCACCCGGCATCGGCGGCGTTGCTGCCGAAGGCGTGCCGCAGCTGATGCGCCCGCACCGCCGGGGCCAGCCCGGCCCGGCGCGACGCCGCAGCCAGCAGCTCCCCGATCGCGTCCGGGCGCACCGGGGCACCGATCACCCCGCGGGCCAGGTTCACGACCACGAAATCGCTCGCCGCAGCTTCCGCCACCCCCATCCGCTCCAGCTCATAGGTGTCGAACGCCTGCACGACCAGGAAGTCCAGCGGCACCGCCCGCTGCCGCCGCGACTTGGCCCACGCCCCGTTCGGGTTGTCCTCACGGCGGATCACGTGCAGGTGCGCCCGCGCGACACCGCAGCCCAGCAGGCGTGAATCGGCCACCAGGTGCACGTCGGAGCGGCGCAGCCCGCACAGCTCACCGCGGCGCAGCCCGGCCCGGGCCATCAGCAGCACGATCAGCCGGTCCCGCGCGGACCGGCACGCCTTCACCAACGCGACGACCTGCTCATCGGAGGCCCGGTCCACCGGGGTCTGCGGCTCGTGCAGCCGGTGCCGGGCCCGCAGCCGCCACGCCATCCGCCCGTCGGCGTCCCGGGCGGCCTGAGGCAGGTCCCGGTCACCGGCGACCTCATACAGCAGCGGCACCAGGCGGCCATCGGCCTGCCCGGCCGCGACCGCGTGCACCACCATCGACCGCACCGCGGTCAGCACCCCGTTCACCCGGCTGGCCGACCGGGCCGGTGCCGTTCCCGGGCCAGCCATCACCGCCCCGCCCGGCTCGTCCGCAGTGGCACCGGACACGGCCGGGCCGGCATGCTGCAGCCAGCCCATGAACAGCGGCAGCTGTTCCGCGCCCGCCTGCCAGCTCCGGCCCGTCCGCGCGCACCAGCGCATGAACAACGCGATCGAATGCGCGTAGCTCTTCGTCGTCGCTTCCGCGCCGTCCCGGCCGAACCGGACCTGCCGCAGGAAGAGGTCCGCGACGCTCACGACGGCCAAGTCCTCATCCAGCACCGTCCAGTACCGCGCACCAGACGGCAGGGTCACTGGAAACGCCCGCACCCCGGGTCCCCCCATCTCGCAAGGCTTCAAGAAGAACTACCAGCAACGAGCACCACACCCGGGGAGACACGCCGCAAAACACCACTGGGGACCGGTTCATGCAACGTCGTACGACAGGCTGTGGACGCCTGGAGAAGCAGGCCGTCTCGGTGTGCAGGCGCAGCAGCAGCGTATCCAGCTCCGGGTCATCACCCGTGGTCGCCGCGGCGTGGCAGATCTCGGCCAGGCGCTTATCGGCGACGGCCCGCCGGGTCGAGGGCAGG
>JBOHCG010000947.1:0-2213 GCA_050698735.1 Streptosporangiaceae bacterium
GATCGGTGATTCGATCGGCCGGGACCTGGTCCAGGGACATGCCCGCAACCAGGTCCATGGTCAGCAGCACTGACCCGTCTTCCGCCTTGATGACCTGGCCGACGTGCGGCACCATGACGCCGGCCCGCTCGGCCATCACGGCTAGCAGCGCCTCATGCTCGACGGCCTTGAATAGCGAGGCCGCGGGCCTGGTGTCGCCGACGCCGCGCAGCCGGATGCCGCGCCAGGCCCGGTACAGCAGGTCCGCGTCCCGCTGATCGGAGCCGAAAACCTTCACGAACAGGCCGTTCCCGTCGCCGGTGGTCGCCTCGAACGGCCGCGATCCCTTCGCAGGGCGCAGCGGTCCGGTCACCTGGCTGACAGGCACGCCACCCGCGCGGAGCGCCGCTGCCACTCCCGCCGCGCCCATCCGCCGGTCCGGCACTCCGAACGCGACCAGCAGCCCGGCGCCGACGGCCACCCCGGCGGCCAGCGCCAGCACCAGCTGCATCGGCAGCAGCCCGCCGGTGATCAGCCGGGCCGCGCCGATCAGCAGCAGTGCGACCCAGGACGCCCGGCGCCACGGCCGGCTCAGCCACGGCGCCGCGGCCACCGCGACCGCCGGCAGTCCCGCCAGCACGGCCGGATCGGGAAAGCCGGCGCCGGCCAGCCAGGAACCCTGGCGCAGCCCCGCGGGCACGGGGCCGCCCGGCCCGGCCAGGTAGGTGATTCCCGTCATCAGAGCCGCCGCCGCCGCGAACCCGCCCGCCACGGTGGCCAGCACCCGGAACCGGCGATGCCGCAGGACGGCGGCCAGCAGCACCAGGGCCGCCGCCGCGATCATCACCTGGACCAGGCCGGTCAGCACCCGCCCGGCCGCGGTCGCGGGCCCCACCCCGGTAACCGCCGCCGCCGGACGGAGCAGGGCAGGCAGCAGCGCGGCGATCACCGCTGCGGCAGCCAGCACCAAGGCCGCCGCGATCAGGCGGATCACATCGCCCGGATGCCGGTACCGCGACGGCGCCAGGACACGGCCCCGCGGACGCGCCTTCGGCCCGCCGGCGGCCAGCAGTATCGCAGGCGAATCCGTCATGAGCAATACCCCCAGGCCGTGGCCCCCATGCCGGGCAGGACCGTGGCTCGGCGCCCTGCCCTAGGCACGGCCCTGGACCGATTCCAGGAAGCGCAGGACGGCGCCGGTGGTGATGTCGGGCCGCTGCGACTGCGGGTAATGCCCGGCCTCGGGCACCATGACGACGTGCGCGCGCAGGGCGCGGGCGATCCACTCAGCCTCCGCCCGCGGGTCACGAAAGTCGGGATCCTGCTCGCCCATCACGACCAGGGCGGGCGCCGCGACGTCGGCCAGCCGCGCCTCCGCCGGGTCGTGGCTAGTGCGCGTGGTGGCCGAGAACGCCTTCGCGTATCCCGGCCGGCGAAGGCTCGCCACGACCTGGTCGCGGTACTCGCCGAAATCGGCTGGCCGCCGGCCCGCATACAGCTTGGGCAGGTACGACTTCCAGGAGATGGCCGCCCATGGCGGTGCCATGGCCGCGCGCAGCAGGAGGCGCTGCATCATGCTGGTCTTGCCGTTGCGGACGAACGGCCCGGCCAGCACCAGGCCGCAGACCAGGCGAGGTCGCTGCGCGGCGGCGAGGACCGCGGACCCGGCGCCCATGGAGTTGCCCACCACAACTGCCGGGCCGCCGAGTTCCTCGATCAGGGCGATGACATCGCCAGCGGTTTCCTCGTCGCCGTAGGAGGCGAACGTGGTGTCGCTGTTGCCGTGGCCGCGAAGGTCGGTGCAGGCGACCCGGTAACCCGCTGCCCGCAGGGCAGGAGCGAGGAAACGGTAGCCGGCCCGCAGGTCACCCATGCCAGGCACCAGTACCACCAGGGAGCCGGCGCCTGCGACGTCGTAGCCGATCCGCCCCTCAGGGCGGCGGAGATAACTGGTTTCCTCGACAGCAGGCACGGAGCTGGAGTGGTTGGCGCGCGTTGAATGGTTCGCTGCGGTGCTCATGCGTTCATCGCCTTCGGTTTTGGTCTGGCTTCGCTACCAGTGGTTTTGGTCTGGCTTCGCTACCAGGCGGCGGTCGTGGCCATGACAGCGGCGAGCACAGTGCCGGCATGCCCTTGGTGGGCCCGGCCGTGTTGCTGTGATTCGCATGGCGGTCGTCATGTTGGTCTCCTTACGGCCACAGGGTCCGTCAGCTGACCGGTGCGGCCGGGGTCAG
>JBOHCG010000948.1:0-2211 GCA_050698735.1 Streptosporangiaceae bacterium
GAACCACTGGACATCGTGTTGTGAGACCCGCCCGGGAATATTTACACAGAGAGGATTGTAAAAACTAATAGTCTTGAGAGAAGGTGCCTGATGACCATCACCTACGAAGGCGCCACCGAGCAGGTCAGGCAGATCGTCCACCATCACGCGGTGCTGCGCCGGGGCCTGGAACGGCGCGTCGGCACGGTCTGCGACGCGGCGGCCAGCGGCGTACCCTGCCAGCGGCAGGTCGCGATCCTGCGCGGTTACCTGGGCGAGGAGATCCTGCCACATGCCGATGCGGAGGAACGCACCCTCTGCCGGGCCGCGGCCACCCAGGCCCGCGGTAGCGAGCTGGTCCGTGCGCTCATTCACGAGCACCGCGAACTGGCGTGCATGGCCGGACGGCTTCGGCCCGGCGTGGACGGCGGCGAGGCCGCCACTCTCGCGGAGTGGACCGCGACCCTGTTCGCGGGGCACGTGGCGAGGGTGAACGAGCTGCTGCTCCCCGCGCTCACCGGCTCCGGCGCGGACCTGGCGGCCCTGCTCGCCGGCATGCACGCGCCGCAGGCCAGCGCGCAAGCGTGATGCCACAGGCATCGTCCCCGAAGGAGGAGAGAACATCATGTATCCGAACTCAGCGCTGTCAGCCTGGCAGCTCGCCATCATGGCGGTAGTTGTCGTCGCCTCTCTGGCTGCATGGCTCACCCTGGTGCTGCTCGCCGACCGGGATCCGCGCGGCAGGTCCGCGGCAGCCGATGCCGGGCGCCGCGACGAGGAAAGCGGCGCAACGGTGACGCAGTTTCCTTCCGGTGACAAGCCGTCGGGGAAGGCGGCGGCCTGATCCGGCATGACGGCACGGGACCGCGTGTGCCCGCGGCAGGCCTGCCCGGACCCGGCGGTACGGGACCGGGTACGGCAGTAGCCAGGTCACGGCGCGGGAGCACGAGAAACACGGCGCAACGATCACCTGGAGGTGTGATGACAGACCCGATTGCCAGGCTCCGGGAGGCCAGGCTCCGGGAGGCCGGGGTCTCGGTCTGGCTGGATGACCTGAGCCGGCGGCGGATAGGTCAATCGCCCGCGGGCGTCGATCAAGGGCGCCGCACCCCACCGGCCGAGCTGGTGTAGCCGTGGTTCGCGGGCGCCGATGAGGTGCCAGACGGTCCAGGCCCGCGCGGCGAGGGTGTTGGCGATCAGCAGCCGGTGGCAGCGCCATGGCAACGGTTCGCCGCAGATGATCGCGACGCGCTGGGCAGTGGCCAGCTCGGCCAGCTGACGGATCCCCTCCTCGTAGGCGGGCAGCAGGGTGTAGTCGGCGTAGTTCTTGAAGCTCGGCTGCCGCCAGCCAGCGTTGACGGCGGGATCCACGGGTTGCCGGCCGCGTCGCCCGCCCAGCTTGGGGAGGTGCGCATAGCCGATGCCCGCACGCCTGAGCCAGCCTCGCATCGCTTCCTGCCCGAACTGCGGGTTCCGCCGTGACCCTGGCTGGGAGCGCACGTCGGCAAGAAGCTGGATACCGGGGCCCTGCAGCGATCGTATGAACGCGTCCTCCGGGCACGTCCAGTGCCCGATCGTCCAGATCTCACCGGCTCCCCCGCCGATCGCGCGAGCATCCACGGGGCCGGAGGGCGCGGCCTTGCGCGTCAGCGCCGCCCGTCCTTGCCGGTCAGTCCGGCACGAACGGCTGCGCTGGCAGGTCGGTGCGCACTGCCACGTTCATCCGGTTCCACACGTTGATCGCGGCGATCGCCATCAGCAGTTGCACGGTTTCCTTCTCGTCGAAGACCGCGGTGAGGTCACCCCACACGCCATCAGACACCCCGGCCTGGCTGATCAGCGTCACCGCCTCGGCAAACGCGAGCGCGGCCTGCTCGCGCTGGCTGAACAGCGACCCGGCCTCGCGCCAGGCGGCAACCAGGTCGATCTGGCGCTGCGCGGCGCCGGCCTGGCGGGCCTCGGCCGCATGCATGTCCAGGCACCAGGCACAGCCGTTGATCTGGGAGGCCCGGATCTTGACCAGGGCGAGCAGCCGCTTGTCCAGACCGCCCTTGTGGACGTACCTCTCCAGGCCGAGGACGGCCGTGTACGCCTCCGGGTCAACGTCGTTGATCGACAGCCGCTGCATTGCAGTCATCGTGCCACCTCCTGATGGTGTTCGCTCCCGTACCAGAGGCTATACACCGTGACGGCGCTGACGGCGCCAGCGTGGTCACCAGATCGCCGGCCGGC
>JBOHCG010000949.1:0-2211 GCA_050698735.1 Streptosporangiaceae bacterium
ACCCACGCCAGCGGCACCGCGCCCGTCGACGCCAGGCCGCCGGCCGGGACCGCCGACTCCATGCCGGCACTGGCCGTCCCGCCGCTGCGCGCCATCCGTCAGGCGGGACGCTGGGTACAGGCCGGCATGGCGCTCGCGACAGCCGGGGTGACCGCCCACATTGTGGCCGTGGTGACCCGCGGGCTCGCCGTGCACCGAGCGCCCTGGGGCAACATGTACGAGTTCGTCACCGCGCTGACCTGCTTCGCGGCGATCTTCTTCCTGTTCGTCATGATCCGCTACCGCGCCTGGGCGCTCGGGGTCTTCGTCATGGGTGCCCTGGTGGTGACGCTCGGGCTTGCCGAGACCCTCATCTACACGGCCGCCGGGGATCTGGTCCCTGCCCTGCAGTCCTACTGGCTGGACATCCACGTCACCGCGATGACCGTGTCGACCGGCATCTTCTTCGTCGCGGCGGCGCTCGGCTGCGTCTACCTCGCCGTCGACAGGTACGACAGGCGGGTGTCGGCGGGCAAGGCAGCGCCGGGCAACGGGATCGTGCGCCGCCTGCCGAGCATCGAGCAACTCGACCGGCTCACCTACCGGACCGTGGTCTTCGGCTTCCCGGTCTGGACGTTCGGCGTCATCGCGGGCGCCATCTGGGCGGATCAGGCCTGGGGGCGTTACTGGGGCTGGGACCCTGTGGAAACCTGGGCCTTCATCACCTGGGTGCTCTACGCCGCGTTCCTGCACGCCAGGGCGACCGCGGGCTGGCGCGGGCGGCGCGCCCACTACATTCAGCTGCTCGGCTTCGCCAGCCTGATGTTCAACATCCTCGTGGTGCAGGTGTTCATCGCCGGCCTGCACTCCTACGCCGGCGTGAGCTGACCCGGGTCCCGCTCTAGTTGCCGCGGGCCGCTAGTTGCCGCGGATCGCGCGGTCGAGCGCGCGCAGGAACTCCAGGTCGTCGTCCGGCCCCTTGGGCTGCGGCTGCGGCCGCGGGCCGTCGTAGATCCTGGCCCGTCCCGCCGGGTGGCGTGCCGCCGCATCGTCGGCGTCCGTCCAGCGCGGGCTCAGAAAGGAGCCGTCGTCCTCCCAGGCGTCCGGGTCCCATTCCGTCACCGGCAGGTAAAGCGGATATGAGCTGCGGGCCGGCCGCCCGGCGACCAGCCAGGCGATCGCGCCGACGATGAACGTGACCGAGATGACGGCGATCCAGGCTGGCTTGGACAGCCCCCGGCACTCTGCCGCCGGGGTCAGTATGGCGTCTGCCAGACAGTAGAGCCAGAAACCCAACAAAAATAGGGCAACCAGGGCACCGGACAGCAACATGGCGGCCAGCCTAACGTCAGGCATCTAAGCCGCGCGTCGGAATTGATCAACTTTTACGGCCGAAATCCTGCAGCACCCAGCCATTAGGCACAAAAGGTGACGCGGCGGGGCGTCTCGACATACCCTGACCGTCAGGGCGAGAGAGCAGGAGAACCGGTGACATGCGGCTAACGTGGCTAGACCGCATCCGCCGGCTCGTCCGGCCGCGCGGCCGCGCGACGGATGCCGCCGAGGTCTCCGGCTCGCAGGGCAGGCACCGCAGGAACCGCCGCCAAGCGCCCGGCGCGCCCGGCGATCGGCCCGCCGCGGGCCAGGTCCGGCCGTCGCCCGGGCCGGCAGAGGCCGACCGGCGTTCCGGCCCTGACCAGGCCGAGGGCAGGCCGCCGACGGCGGAATCCCGGTATGCCGCCAGGTACGGCGGCGGGCGAGGGCACGACGGCCAGGCGGTACTCGATCCCGCCGGGTGGGACGAGTCGGCTCCGGTGCTGCCGGGACGCGGCGCCCGCGAGCGGCGTGGTGCCGGGTCCGGCCAGCCCGCGGTGCGGGCGGGGGCGGCCAGGGCGCGGGTGCGCGAGGCTCCGCAGGACGCTATGGAGATCACGGAAGGCGCCAGGCCGAGGCAGGCGGCCACCCGATCACGGCCGCGGTGGGTTGAGGCGGCAGCGCCCGGCCGCGCCGCCGGGGACGCGGTGCCGGATACGCGCGTCACGGGGGTGGTGAGCGGCGTGCCCGTCCAGTCCGTCGGGCGGGCCCGGCACCCGTGGCAGGCCGAGTTGCCGTTCGCGGCGCCGCATGCCACGCACGCGCCGCCTACCGCGGACGGACGGCGGAACTGCGGCTCGCTCGAAGGCGTTCTGTGGCGCCAGTGGGACGTCGCGACGTTGCCGCCCGCCGAGGTGG
>JBOHCG010000950.1:0-2207 GCA_050698735.1 Streptosporangiaceae bacterium
CGGCCTGCGACGGCTGGCCGGCCTGCGACGGCTGGCCGGCCTGCGACGGCTGAGCACCCTGAGACGGCTGAAGGTTATGGGACGGCGGGACGTTCTGCGACGGCTGGCCGCTGCCTGACAGGCCGACGTGCTGCACGGCCTGGCCACCGACGGCTGGCGCCCCGCCCGACGGCCACAGGGCCGCCAGCAGCAACGCCGCCTCAGCCAGATGCGACCGGCCCCGCCGCTCCCAGTCCGGCCCGTACGCCCCCGCCGCCGCCGCATTCAGGCCGGCCACGAAACTCGCCGCATCCGGCGGCCGGGCCGATGGGTCCTTAGCCATCCCCGCCGCCACCACCGGCCGCAGCGGCACCGGCACCGGCTCCAGCGGCACCGGATCCGAGCGGTGCTGCTGCATGAGCGCCTCCGCCGTGTCCCCGGTAAACGGCGGACGGCCGATCAGGCACTCATAAAACGTCGCGGTCGCCGCGTACACATCGGTGGCCGGAGTCGCCGGACCGCCGGCCAGCTGCTCCGGCGGCGCATACGCCAGCGTCCCGGCCGGGAATGGCCGGTCCCCGGTCCGCGCCGCGATCCCGAAATCGGTCAGCTTGCTGACCCCGTCCCCGCCCACCAGCACGTTCTCCGGCTTGTAATCCCGGTGCACCACCCCCCGCTGGTGCGCCGCGGCCAGCCCGAGCAGCGACCCCTGCAGGACCACCAGCGCCGCCTCCGCGCTGGTCCGTCCCTGCCGGGACAGGATCTGGCGCAGCGGGACCCCGTCCACCAGCTCCATCACGATCGCCGCGCCGTCCGGCGTCTCGATGTACTCATACAGCCGGACCACGTGCGGGTCCTGCATGGAAGCAAGCACCCGCGCCTCCGCGCGGAACATCTCCACGAACCCCGGGTCATCCAGCAGGCCGCGCCGCAGGTACTTGATCGCGACCTGGATCCCCGAGATGTCGTGCCTGGCCAGCACGACCTCACCGAACCCGCCAGACCCCAGCACCCTCAGCTCGGTGTACCCGGGAACGCTCCACTCTGGCATGCCAAACCCCCCACACCATCAGCCAGGCCCGCGCGGCCGCCGACCACATCCAGACGCGCAAGAACAAGGCGGGCGGATCGGATGATCCCACCCATGATCGACGCTCGTCAACACAGGATGACCACGCTCTGCCCTAGGACGGCTAACCGGCCATGTCCCTTGAGCCGGGCATGAGATGTCCACCTCGCGGCCTAGCTTCCCGGCAAGTACGTTATCTCCGTTTTCGAATATAACCTCATTAGTCACGCTGCGCCCGATGCCAGGGTGAGCGGCTTCCGACGGCGAGGCTTTCGAATCGCGCCCGGCGCAGCGGGATGCGCCGGTAGCACACGCGCGAGCGGCGGATCAATCAGGGGCCGGGGTTCGGGCGATGCAGCCGGTGATCGAGCCGAGTGGCTCGCAGTTGTCCGGCTTGTTACCGGTCGGGGACGAGCCCGTCAGCGTCACCGTCGCGTCCGGACCGTCGTCGTAGATCCCTCCACCTCCTCCGGCGGCCTGGTTGCCGGTAATCGGGGTAGTCGACACGCCGAGGGATCCCTGGTTGTAAATGCCGCCCCCGCTGGCCCCGGAATGATTCCCCGAAATATAGCTGTCGGTGAACGAGACGGACTGCGGACCTTCCGGTACCGAAACCGTGCTGCTGTCGATGCCGCCGCCGTCACTGCCGGCCCAGTTACCTGAAATCGTGCTCCCGGTAAAGGAGAGGGCGCCGCCGCCGGCTGAGTTGATGCCGCCGCCGTCCCCGGTGGCATGGTTATCGGAAACGGTATCGTCGGTGTAGTTGATGTAGACGGCCTGGCGGTCGTTTATGCCGCCGCCGTCGGTCGCGCTGTTGTCCGCGATGAGCGTGCCGCTCACTGGCGCCGCCGGGTCGGACGATTCCTCGTCAATGCCGCCCCCCACCCCGCCGGCGTGGTTCCCGGTGATCTGGCTGTCTGTGATCCCGATGGGGGTTCCGCCGGGGCTGTCGAAGATGCCGCCACCGTCTCCGGTTGGGCTGTTGCCGCGGATCACGGTCCCGGTGATTCCCGACCCCTGATCGTCGAGGTACAGCGCACCGCCCGTGGTGGCCGTGTTCCGCTGAACGTGGAATCAATTATCCCGGTGCCATTACTCCATTCCCAGTAGGCGCCGCCCGAACCGCCAGCGGTGTTCCCCGTGAACCTGCAATTGATGA
>JBOHCG010000951.1:0-2203 GCA_050698735.1 Streptosporangiaceae bacterium
CAGCCGGTATCAATCGTTGGCCGGAGTGTGATCATGTCAGCCAGCGGCGCCGCCGGGGCAAGGGAGCACGGGCGTGCCTGGCCCGGGTGAGGCCGCATTCGACGCGTACCTCCCGGCGGACCTGGTCCTGGGCCAGGCCGACATCGGAGTCATCGTCGCGGACCGGCTCGGCAATCTGCTGTACATGAACGACTTCGCGGCCAGGCTTTTCCGGATTTCCGGTGACCTGTCCAGGCTGGCCGGCGGCCCGGTGATCTCCATTGGCCTGTTCGCCGGCGATGACCTGCGGCTGGCGGATGATCTCGCCCGCCAGGTGCTGCGCGGCCGGTCCTGGGAGGGGACCTTCTCCGCCACCCGCGGCGACGCGTCGCGGGTGCTCATCCGGGCCTCCGCCGTGCCGCTGCGCCATCCGGCCGGCGACATCGACGGGATGGTGATCCTGGCCCGCGAGGCCGGCCAGCGAGACGGCCAGGGCCAGCGGGACCGTCTCGCCCTGCTGGACCGCGTGGGCGAGCGGCTGGCGGGCTCGCTGGAGATCGGCACCACGCTGCGGCACGTGGCGGACATGCTGGTGCCGCAGTTCGCCGACCACTGCTTCATCGACCTGTTCCAGGGCGACCAGCTGGTCCGCAGGATCCAGCGGAACGCCAGCCACTGGGTCCCGCCGCCGGGAACGTGGGCGCAGGCCGGCCAGCAGATCCATTATCCGGAGGGCCACTTCTGCCAGCAGGCGATGGCGCGCCTGGACACGATCACGGTCACCGACCTGGACAGCGAGCAGGACAAGTACCCCGCGCCGAGCCCGGAGAGCATGGCCGCGTCCCGCGCGGCCGGGATGACCTCGGTGCTCGCGGCGCCGCTTTACGCCAGGGGCGAGCTGCTCGGCGTGATGAGCCTGGCGCTGTCCAGGCTCACCGACCGCGAGGACCGCAACTACGACAGCCAGGACCGCGACCTGATCGGCGCGATCGCCAGCCGGGTGGCGATCGCCATCGACAACGCGATGCTGTTCGAGACCGAGCGGCGGACCGCCCTGGCGTTCCAGAAGAGCCTGCTGCCGCAGGCGATCCCGGAGCTCGACGGGCTCGAGGTCGCCTGCAGGTACGTGCCGGCCAAGCCGCTCGAGGCGGTCGGCCAGGGCATCCAGACGCAGGTCGGCGGGGACTGGTACGACATCATCCCGCTGGCGGCGGGCCGGGTCGGCATCGTCATCGGCGACGTCGAGGGCCGCGGCGCAAGGGCGGCGGCGATCATGGGGCAGCTGCGCGCGGCGCTGCGCGCGTTCGCGCAGGACGAGAAGTCGCCGGCCGACATCATGCGCAAGCTCGACGAGTGGTGCCGCTCGCTGGCCCTCGCAGACGACAGCGGAACCTCGCTGGCCGGCGATTCGCCGACCGCGAGCTGCATCTACATGATCTACGACGCGTGGTCGCGGGAGCTGACCTTCGCCAACGCTGGCCACGACGCCCCGCTGCTGATCAGCGAGGGCCAGGCGAGGCAGCTTGAGTTCATGCACAAGGGCGTCCTGCTCGGCGTGCGCGGCAAGGGCATCCGGGGGCTGCCCACCTACAAGGAACAGACGATCATCGTGCCGCCCGCGGCCATCCTGGTGTTCTTCACCGATGGCCTGACCGACCGGCGGACGCGGGCGGACGGTGCCGGTCACTATTCGGAGGCCGAGGCCGTGGAGATGCTCCAGCACGCGGTCCGGGCGGCGGCGGCCAGCGGGGACGCCGACGCCGTCGCGACCGCGGCCGAGTACGCGGTGCCCGGGGACATCGACGACGACATGGCCATCCTCGTGGTGAAGTCCTCGGCGGCCGAGCTTGCGACGGCCGAGCGGACGTTCCCGGCGGAGCCGATCATGGTCTCCGAGGCGCGGCGGCTTGCCGCCCAGACGTTCGGGCTGTGGGGCATGGACACCGAGCAGACCGAGCTCGCCTGCCTGCTCGTCTCCGAGGTGGTCACGAACGCGGTGCTGCACGCCTCGATCTCGCCGAGCCCGGGCCGCCAGCTCGATTTCGAGATGGAATCGATGATCATGTCCGCGCCGGTGCCCGCGGAGCCGGCGCCCAGCCTTTCGGCCGGCCGGGCCGGGCCGGCGTCCGGGTCTGCTTCCGCGGTGCGGGCCGCCCCGGTGCCGGTCCCGGTCCCGCTGGGCTGGGACGACATCGCGCCTGGGGGTCTGCGATCCGGTCGTAGC
>JBOHCG010000952.1:0-2196 GCA_050698735.1 Streptosporangiaceae bacterium
GCCTGATGCCGCCCCCCGGCAGCGTCCCTCCCCGCCGCCCGCCGCCGTCCCTGCCGCGCTCGGCCAGGAGGCCGTGAATCCCGGCAGCCGCATTGACCAGTGGGCTGCCTCCCGGCCGGGCGCGTCTCACCGGGACCCCGCCTCCGTACCCGGAGCGGTCCCGGCGCCCTGACTGACCCGCCGCCGCTCGTCCGCGCCGAACAGCGCGGACCGGAGCACCGGGCCATAGTCCTTGTGGAACCCGGGGCCGAGCGCCGCGAGCATCTCCTATGCCCGGGGACGGGCGTTCAACATGGCGCTGCTGGCCATCGGGCACGCGCTCCAGGGGGAGCTTGACCAGGCGTGCGCCCGCGGCCGGGACGCCGTGGGCCTGGCCGCCGCCCTCGACTCCGCACGGGCCGTGACCTACATCCGCCATCTCCTGCACCAGCTCGCATCCAGCCAGGATGACGTCCAGGTTCGCGAGTTCAGCTGCTACGCCCAGGCGGCGCTGCCAGCTCTGCAGCAGCATGCAACACCGCGATGACCGTGGCAGCACCGATGATCTTCCCGGAGCGGATCATCTCCTGTGCCTCGCCGACCGGAACCCAGCGGACTTCCTCGGCCTCGTCGATCTCGGGCTGCCTGACGAGATCCGCGCCGCGCGCCACGTAGACATCCTGCGGTGCGTCGGCCGAGCCCAGCGCGGGCTGGAAGGTCAGCAAGAACCTGAGGTTGCGCGGTCGCCAGCCCGTCTCCTCCTCGACTTCGCGGGCAGCTGCCGCCAGGCCGTCCTCACCCGGATCGACGTAGCCGCCCGGCACTTCCCAGTCCCACCGGCCGATGATGAACCGGTGCCGCCAGATCAGCAGGATATGCTCACCCGCGTCATCCAGCACGACGGTCATCACACAGCGGGGCATCCGGATCACATACTGCTCGAAGCGCTTGCCGTCCGGTAGCTCGACGCTGGCAACAGACAGCCGGATGTGCGGGTTCTCGTCAACGAGACGTTCGCCGTGGATCTTCCACACGGTGCGCTCAGAGGAGCTGTCACTGCTCACCAGATCGACGCTACCTGCCGTAGCCCAGGCGAGGATGCTCCGGGAGGGCCGTCGGGCAGACGACGGTCTCACTCATGTACATGGGGCTCTCTGCGCAGAGACCCTTCCAGCCATGGTCAGGAGCGGCGTCTTCTCCTGATTCTGGTCCGCTGAGCAGCACGAGAGCGCGGATTCCGTCGTTGCTGTCTCGGATGAAACCCCTGATCACCGATCACGACGACTGGCCGATCCCATCCAGTGACCCGAATTCCTCTGCAATCACTAGCGGCGGCCCGGGTCGGGATGGTCCGGCGCAGGGCCGGGGCGACCTCAGCTTGGAACAGCTCAAGGCTGGCCAGGAGCTGGTCGCGGCTCAAGTTCGCCGGCGATATCGCCCGGATCCGTGAGGTGACCGCCGAGCAAGGCGTCGCGGCCGGCGCCGCCCTGGTCACCGACGAGATCATCGACACCTTCGCGGTTGCGGCCGCCACTGCCGTCGACGAGGTCGAAGAGCAGGTGGCCTGGGCCGCTCCGTCCTGGCCGCCGACGTCGGCGAGCCGGCGCACGGCGGAACGGCGGCTATTCGATGAGCGCGACGGCCCGGGTCGGTCCGCCGTGCCCGCCACGGAGCTTGAGCGGAAAGCCCGCGAACGTGAACCTGGTGTTCACCACCTGGTCGAGGTTGGCCAGGTTCTCGTAGTGCGTGATGTGCTCGCGGCGGCACATCATGTGGATGGGATAGCTGGGGCTGGACGGGTTGTCCGGGGTCGGGCTGTCTACGCCGAACGTCTTCACCTGGCGGCGCACGATCCACTCCGCGGCCGATTCGCCCAGGCCGGGGAACTCGCTGAGGTATCGCTTGTCCGCGGCGTAACGGTTCCAGGTGCCGGTGTGGAACAGCACGATGTCGCCGGGCCTGACGTCGATCGCCGACCCGGCTTCCACCCGGTCCAGGTCCTCGCCGGTGATGTCGGTGCGCGGCGCGAAACCGGTCACGTCCAGGCAGACCGCGGTGCCGTAGAACAGATCGAGCGGCATCTGGTCGATGGTCGCCGCCGACGGGTCAGGGTCCAGGTGGGAGAAGGAGTCGCAGTGGGTGGGGCCATTGTCGTTGAGCATGAACCCGGTGGTCTGGTAGGAGAAGCCGCCCACGAACCTCGGCGCGGTCTCCTCG
>JBOHCG010000953.1:0-2173 GCA_050698735.1 Streptosporangiaceae bacterium
GTGCTGGCCCCCCGGATCTTGGCCAGAACACGCGGCGCAGCCCAGCGGGGCAGCCGGGCGCTTCACGCACCGCGCTCCCGGACGCCGCGGACCACGGAAATACCGGATATGCCGAACGGGCCTGGTGCTTGCCCGCCCGGACCCGACACGCCCTCGCCGCGACCGCCGTCCGGCCTAGTCGGGGACGGGATCTGCGCCGAAATGACAGGCCACGATGTGCGAGCTGCCCGGCCGCACCGGCCGCGGCGGCGGATCGGTGTGCTGGTAGATGTCGGCGGCCTGCGGGCAGCGCGGGTGGAACCGGCACCCGGATGGCAGGTCGACCGGGCTGGGCGGCTCGCCGCGCAGGTCTTGGCGGGCCAGGCTGCGATGGTGCAGCCGGGGCGCGGCCGCCAGCAGGGCCCGCGCGTACGGGTGCCGGACCGACCCGAACAGCTCGTCCGCGGGGCCTTCCTCGACGACCCGGCCAAGATGCATGACGGCCACCTGGTCGCTTAACTGCCGCACGACGGCGAGGTTGTGCGAGATGATCACGATGGTGAGGCCGAGCCGGTCGCGCAGCTCGGCGAACAGCCGCAGGATCGTGGCCTGGACCGAGACGTCGAGGGACGAGACCGGCTCGTCTGCGATCAGCACGAGGGGTTCGACCTCGAGCGCCCGGGCGATGGCGATCCGCTGCCGCTGGCCGCCGGAGAACTGGGCGGGCAGCCCGTCCAGCGCCGCCGCGGGCAGCCCGACCAGGCTCATCAGCTCCCGGCAGTGTTCCTCCATCGCGGCCCGGGGCACCAGCTTGTGCACGGCCAGCAGTTCGCGCAGCATCCGCCGCACGGTCAGCCGCGGGTTCAGCGAGGAGTAGGGTCCTGGAAGATCATCTGGATCGCCCGGCGCTGAGCCGCGGTGCGCTGCCCGCCGAGTTCCGCGCCGTCCAGCCGGACCGTCCCGGAGTCGGGCTTGAGCAGGCCGGCCATGCACCGGGCCGCCGTGGTCTTGCCGCAGCCTGACTCGCCGACCAGGCCGAGGATCTGGCCGGCGCCGACCCGGAAGGACACCCCGTCCACGGCGCGCAGCGTGCGGCCGCCGGCCAGCGGGAAGCTGACCTCGAGGTTCTCCGCGGCCAAGCGGGCGTCAGCCATGGCTCTGTCCGGTAGGTCCGGGCCCAGTGGGTCCGGCCCCGGCGGGTCCGGCCGCCAGCTTGTCGTCGTGCAGGCACGCGGTGCTCCGCCCCGGCGCGATGTCGTGCAGCGGCACCGGGCCCGCGGCGCAATCCGGCTGGGCGATGGGGCACCGCGGCTGGAACGGGCATCCCGGCGGGAGCCGGAGCGGATCGGGGACGGCGCCCGGAATGGCCTGCGGCGCACGGCCGGCGCTGTCCACGTCGATGGCAGAGGCCAGCAGCGCGGCCGTGTACGGGTGCCGGGGCGCGTCGAGCACCGCGCCGACCGGGCCGGTCTCCACCAGGCGGCCCGCGTACATGACCGCGATCTCGTCGCAGATCTGCCCGACGACACCGAGGTCGTGGGTGACGAAGACGATGCTCAGCCCGGCCGCTTCCCGCAGGTCCTGGAGCAGGGTCAGGATCTGCGCCTGGATGGTCACGTCGAGCGCGGTGGTCGGCTCGTCGCAGAGCAGGACCGCCGGCTCGGTGGACAGCGCGATCGCGATCAAGACCCGCTGCCGCAGGCCCCCGGACAGCTGATGCGGGTAGCTGTCGTACCGGCGGGCCGGGTGAAGATCGCCGGATCGGCCGGGTCCTCATCCAGCAAGATCGCGTCGAACTGATAGCCGACCGCAATCCGGCCCAGCCGGTCGCCGACGCCGCACAGCTCGGCGCCGGCCGCGGTCGCGGCCAGCAACGCCGCCTCGATGCCCAGGCCAGCCCGGTGCAGCAGGGCGATCTCAGCGAGGTTGTGCCCGTGGTCGTCACGGTGACCGAAGTCGCTGCCCAGCGCGATCGGCACGCCCGCGTCCCGCGCGATGGCCACCGCCTCGCCCAGCCGCGCACCCACCGCGCGGGCCCGGTCCGCGCGGGCCCCGGCCAGCTGGCCGGCCCGGGCCATGGCGTCCAGCTGGTCGTAGATCACCAGGGTGGGTACCAGCGCGCAGCCCCGAGCCGCCATCAGCGCCGCGTCGGCCTCGGTCAGGAACACGCCGTGCTCGATCGACCGGGCGCCGG
>JBOHCG010000954.1:0-2173 GCA_050698735.1 Streptosporangiaceae bacterium
GCGCGGCGAGCAGCGGCTCGTACCGCCCGGCGAGGCCGGGGGAGTGCCGCAGCGCGGGCACCACGGCGTAGGTCATCGAGACCGGGCAGCAGTGCCCGGCGTCGGTCGCGCCCCAGACATAGAAGCCCGCCGCCCGCGCCACGTGGGCGCCCGGACGCGCGTCCTGCCACGGCGCGGCGTGCAGCCCTTGCCGCACCGCCACCGTCATCAGCTGATGCCACGCCGGGTGGAACTCCACCTCGTCGATCCGGTGCCCGAACCGGTCATGCGTACGGAGAACCGGCGGGTTCTCGTTCGCCTGGCGGCCCCACTCCTGCGCCTGGGCCGACCCGGCCATCCGGCCGAGTTCGCGGACGGCATCGGTGGCCCAGGCGGCGCCCTCGCGGCGCAGGGCGCCGAGCAGCGCGGCGTCGTCGGCCACGTCATACCCGGTTAGCTCGGGCGGCTGGTTGAGCACGTCGTGTGTCGCCGGCATCGGCGTTCCTGTCTTCCCGTCGTGTCCGGTTCGGCCCTTTTCGCAATTGAAACATGCTCGTGGGGGCGTTCCGAGATGTCCTTGTGTTAAACCGGGATAAGCGCTGGCGCAGGTCGGTCTGGCTTTCTGGCGAGAGAGGGTGGCGGGCGCGGCCTCCGACGGCCGGCCCGGCGGGCGTGGGTGAGGGGAGGACATGGAGCTCAGACGCGAGCTGCTGATCGCCGAGATGATCGACCCTGGCACGGGCGAGACGGTCCGCACCACGATCGACGTGCGCACCGATCCGCTGACCGGGCACAGCTCGCGGATCCTGCCCGAGCGCGGCCTGATGCCTGCCATCGACTTCGACCTGGCGGCGCTGGCCAGCCAGACCGAGCCGGGCTGCCCGTTCTGCCCGGACCGGATCGAGCGGCTGACGCCGAGGCTGACGACCGCGATCGCGGCCGAGGGCCGGATCACCCGCGGCGAGGCCGTGCTGTTCGCCAACCTGCACGCCTACTCCTCGCACAGCTCGGTATCCGTCTATTCGCCGGGGCTGCATTACCTGCCGCTAGGCGATATGACCCCGGAGATCGTGGCCGACAACCTGGCGACGCAGGTCGCCTACGCCAAGGCGGTGATGGCGGCCGAGCCGGGCTCGCGCTGGGCGTCGATCAACGCCAACCACATGCTCCCCTCGGGAAGCTCGCTGTTCCACCCGCACATGCAGGGCATCGTCGACTCCAGGCCGACCACGATTCAGCGGATGCTCGCCGAGCTGCCGCCGCAGCGGTTCTCCGACTACCTGGACGCCGAACGCCGCAGCTCAGAGCGCTATCTGGGAAATACGGGGCGGGTCGAGTGGCTGGCCAGCTTTGCCCCGATTGCCCCTGCCGAGCTGCGGGCATTCGCCGCGGGCGCCTGCTCGCCCGCGGAACTTGACGACGATCTGGTCGCGGAGCTTGCGCACGGGCTCGCGCTCGCGCTCGGCGGGTACGCGCAGATGGGCTTCCAGAGCTTCAACCTCGCCGTCTACGGGGCGCCGCCCGGCACCGAGGGCTACCCGCTGAACCTGCGCCTGGCCTGCCGTTCCAACCCGCGGCCGCTCTACCGCTCGGACTCGACCTTCCTGGAGCGCCTGCACTGGGAGGGCGCGGTGGACCTAGCCCCGGAAGCCGTGGCCCGGCAGATCGGCGCGCGCTTCCGCAACTGACGGGCTGACAGGGCCGACGGCCGGTCACGCCCGCGGGCCCATGGCTGCCACCACGAGGGTGACAGTGGTGGCGACCTCGGCCAGCGCGCCGAGGACGTCCCCGGTAATGCCGCCGAGCCTGCGCACGGCGTGCCGCTGGAGGCCGAACGCCGCCGCAAGGCCGGCCGCGACGGCCAGCGGGAGGGTCCAGCCCAGCGGCTCGCCGACCAGCGTGGCCGAGACCGCCACCGCCCCGGCGGCCGCCGCCAGCGTGACCAGCGTGGCCGCCGCCGGGACCGCGGCACGGACGGTTCCAGCCACCAGCGCGCCGAGCCCGTCCGGCCGGGCGGCGGGCACGCCGCGGCGGCACGCCCAGGTGATCGCCAGCCGGCCGGTGACGGCGGCGGCGATCAGCGCCGCGGGTCCCCGCGCGTCGCCGGAGGCCTCGGCCTGGCTGACCGCCGCGACCTGGATGAGCAGAACGAAGATGAGCGTGACCGTGCCGATCGGCCCGATGTCCGAGCGTC
>JBOHCG010000955.1:0-2172 GCA_050698735.1 Streptosporangiaceae bacterium
ATGACCTGGTGCTGCTCGGCAACGAGGCGGCTGACACCGGCGACTACCAGGTCGGCATCCGGCTCGCGCACGAGCTCGGCTGGCCGGTGGCCACCGGGATCAAGAACCTGTCGGTGTCGTCGGATGGCGTCTCCGGGGTCTTCGGGTTGGTCGCCCGCCGCGAGTACCGCGGGGTCGAGGAGGCGTACGAGCTGCCGCTGCCCGCGGTGATCACCGTCAAGGAAGGCATCAACCTGCCGCGCTACCCGTCGCTGCCCGGCCGCCTGCGAGCCAAGCGCGCGGCGGTCGACCGCTCCTCGCCGGCCTGGGCGGCCGAAGGGCTGCGCAAGGAGACGCTGCGGGTCCCCGCCTCCAGCAAGCACCAGGCCGCCGTGCTCGGCCACGGCGCCGACGCGGTACCCGAGCTGGTCCGGGTCCTCGACGAACTGGGAATACTGTCATGAGCGTCCTCTGCCTGGTCGAACTCGACGGCGCCGGTCCCGCGGACGCTTCGCTGCGCGCCCTTACCCTCGGCCGGAGCCTGGGCGGGCCCTCCCTGGGGGCCGTCGTGTTCGCGGACTCGGACAGCGTGCCCGCCTCCGCGCTGGCTGATTACGGCGTCGCCGACGTGTACGTGATCGAGCCGGGCAGCCTGGAGGGATACGCGCCGCAGGCCTGGGCGCGGGTGCTGGCCGGGCTCGCCACCGAAACCGGCGCGACCGCCGTGCTGGCCGCCGGGACCGACCGCGGCAACGAGGTGCTCGCGCACCTCGGCGCGATCACCGGCCTGCCGATGGCCGCGAACTGCACGCTCGTCACCCCTGACGGCGGGCAGACGCACCGGCTCGTCCGGCACCGCTGGGCCGGTCTGCTGCTCGAAGAGGCGGTCGTGGAGGCCCCTATCGCGCTGTTCACCGTGGCCACCGACGCGGTGTCAGCCGTTTCCGCGGCTCTGCCAGCCCGGGGGACGACCCCCGGACCCCCGCATATGCCGGCGGCCATCGGCGTGCACGTCCACAAGCCCGAACTGGCCGAGGCCGACCTGGTGGTGCGGGCCACCGAGTCGGCCGGGCGGAGCGGCGGCGTGTCCCTAGCCACCGCGCGGGTCGTGGTCGGCGGCGGCCGCGGCGTCGGCGGAGCCGATGGCTTCGCCCCGCTCGAGGAACTGGCGGAGCTGCTAGGCGGCGTGGTCGGGGTGTCCCGTGTGGTCACCTCCGAGGGCTGGCGCCCGCACAAGCAGCAGGTCGGCCAGACCGGTACCAAGATCAGCCCTGAGCTCTACCTGGCCTGCGGCATCAGCGGCGCCATTCAGCACATCGCGGGCTGCGCCGGCGCCAAGCACATCATCGCGATCAACACCGACCCGGCCGCCCCCATCCTCGCCCACGCCGACTACGCCGTCATCGGCGACCTGCACCAGGTCATCCCCGCCCTGGTGGCGGCGCTTCGCGCCCGCTGACGCTACGCGACCACGCGCCGGGCGCGATTTGCCTGCAGTTTGCGGGGTTATAGATGTAGTCAGGCAGGATGACGAGGTGCTTCAGGCCCCGACGAAGCGTCCGCGAATGAGGACGAGCTCAGCCGGTGCGCGCAATAGACTCAAAACGTCTCGCCTGGTGCAGACTGAAGGCGGGCGGCTTGCTTGTCGAGGTTGCGGACCTGCGCCGACTCCGGTCCGTAGGCGGCGGCGAGCAGCGGCCGGACGGCTCGCAATTCCGCTATCGCTGACTCGGTCTCACCGGTGCTCGCCAGCAACTGGGCGATCACGAACCGGGACTCCATGACCTTGGCCGCCTCGTCCGCGTCCCGTGCCGCCAGCGGGACGGCGTTCATCATGTAGTAGCGAAGCTGGGGGAGTGCCTTGTCCGGCTTTCCGGCCTGTGCGTAGGCGTGCCCCGCCTGGTAGGCACAGTCAAGTGCCCACGGATCACCGGCTCCCAGGTGCTGCCGGTAGACCGCCCCGGCCTGCTCGAAAAGCTGCGCGGCGCGACTGTACTGGCCGCCAATCAGCAGCGCGGCGGCCAGCGTGCGTCGCATCTGCAGTTCGAGGACGGAACCGGGGACGGCGCGGCCCAGTCCCGCTTCGAGCAGACTGATCGCATCGGACGGGTGCTCATCCTCAAGGAGCACCTGGACATCAGCGCGCAGCCGCGCGGCCACCTCCTCGGTGAGCGGGCGGGTGATCCCGGTACC
>JBOHCG010000956.1:0-2163 GCA_050698735.1 Streptosporangiaceae bacterium
CCGCCCCGGCCCCGCAGTTGCAATCCGTGACCGCGGAGCCAGGAACCGTCCTGCGTAAGCCAGACGCAAACCCGCAGGCCAGAATCGCCCGGACCTTAACCGAACGCCAGTGGGGACCCAGGCGCTGACGCTGGCGGCCGAGCGCGACTTCGACATGCTCCTGACCGACGTGGTAATGCCGGAGATCTCCGGTCTTGAGCTGGCCGAACGGATCGGCCAGCTGCGGCAGGGCGTTTCCGTATTGTTCATGTCGGGCTACAGTCCGGATCTGTTCGGCAATAAACGTGCCATCGCAGAGGGCATCACGCTGCTGCAGAAGCCCTTCACAGAACGGGCTCTGCTTGAAGGCATCCGGGCGGCCATGACGGCCCCGCGCGAGGTGTCGAAAATCGGTCCTAGCCGGCCGTGATCTGCCTGCGGTTGCCGCCTACCAGGCCAGAGCGCAGCACCGGTGCGGGGATTGGGATGGGACTCGTCCGGCGTGGCACGGGTGTCGGCGTGGCCAGGCGCAGGGCGAGCGCCGGGCACATGTCCACCGCCTGCTGCGCGTCCTTCTCCAGCCAGGCGGGCACCGGGATGTCGAGGATGACCGGATAGCTCTGGGCATCCAGGTGGACGATCTCGGGCACCAGGTGCGCGCACAGCCCGTGCCCCTCGCAGCGCGTCCAGTCCACCACGAGCCGCCGCCTGTCCTCCTGCTCGGGGCCGTTCGGCAGGGGCAGCACGCCGCGGACGGGGCGGCCGCACGAGGAGTGGAAGACGTGCGCGGCCAGGTCTTCTGTGAACACGTCGAGCGCGGAGAGCACGAACCTGGTCACGCCATCGGGGTGCGCGCAGGCGCCCCGGCCGTTCACGGCCGCCGCCGACCGCCGCGCCACGTCCAGCGCCTCGATCCCGCCGGATCCGTCGATCAGCGCCGCGAGCGCCCGCGCGATGGTCGGCAGGCCGAGCTTGCATGGGCCGCACTGGCCCGAGGACTCGCCGGCCAGGTAGCTGGCTATCCGTGACACCTCGCCGAGCGGGCAGGTCCCGTCGCCGAGCGGCAGCACGATACCGGAGCCGAGGGTGCCGCCTACGGCGGCAAGTCCGTCACGAGAGACCGGCACGACGTACGCCGTGGCCGCCGGCAGCCACATGCCGTGATAGCCGCCGACCAGGACGCCGTCGCCGGCCGGCGCCTGGCAGATGTCGAGGACGGCAGCCAGCGGAATCCCGGTGGGCGCCTCCACGACGGCCGGGTGTGCCGCCGAGCCGCCGACGCTGAGCAGCACCGTACCCGGCTCCTCGGGCGTCCCGACCGCGGCGAAGCGCGCGGGCCCGAGCAGCGCGAGGACTGCCAACTGCGCGAACGTGGATGCGTTCGACAGCAGCGTGGGCAGGTCATCGACCCCGCAGTCGCTGGCGAGAACCTTGCGGCCGGGCGGGATCGGGCGCTTGCCGTTGACCCCCCGCACCAGGGCACCCGACTCGCCCGAGATGAACCGGTCCGGCTGCTGGATCACGCGGACCATCTTCCGCAGCCCGGGCTCGGCTGCGATGGCCGCCTCGATCGACCGGTTCGCAAGCTCGTGGCCCGCGACCCCGACGACGATCTCCTCCGCGCCGATGGCCTCGGCCACCAGGGCCGCCCCGCTGAGGATGAGGTACGGCGACCGGATCATCAGCATCTTGTCCTTGACGCTGCCGGGCTCGCCCTCTGCGGCGTTGACCACCACCACCGTCGGGCAGTCGTTCGCCTCGGCGGTATTGACCACCGCCCTGAGCTTGTCGGCAAACGGAAACGCCGCGCCGCCCTGGCCGCGAAGGTCGACGCTTTCTGCCATCGAGATCAGTTCCTCGGCGGACATCCTGGGCAGCGGGCCGAAGATCTCGCGGTGCGCGTCCAGGTCGATCCGTGGCATGCGGTCCAGGCCAGCCGTCAGCCGCGCCGCACCTATCCGCATAATGGCGGGCGCGTCAAGGCTCCTGGTCTGGCTCATTCCCACTCGTCACTCCTGTCGGGCCTAGGCTCGCGGTATCTCGGGTCGGCGGAATCCGGTCGGCGCGAGCGGCGGGTGGCCCCTCGGGGCGTCGGGCGCGCGCTCGGACCGACGCCGGGCACGTCGGGGCGTGCCGCCGGGTTGGCCCGCGGCAGCGGGCCATAGGGACCAGCAGGGGCCGCGT
>JBOHCG010000957.1:0-2158 GCA_050698735.1 Streptosporangiaceae bacterium
GGTGGCGGCCTACCCGGTTCCTGCCCCGGCTGATCGAGGCACTCGAGCTGGAGGCCATCGACTCAGCCCGGCCGGTGCTGGAGGCCTACCACGCCCTTGGCGAGTGGCTCGCCGGCAAACCCCGCACCACCCGCCGGCCGGACACCGAGGTTCCCCTGGAGGTGGTCACGCCGTCATGGCAGCCGCACGTGCACGACCGGGACGCCGGCACCATCGACCGGGCCGCCTACGCCTGCTGCGTGCCCGGCCAGCTCCGCGCCCGCCTGCGCCGCCGCGACATCTACGCCCCGCACAGCACCCGGTGGGGGGACCCCCCGCCGAACTGCTCACCCGGCAAACCTGGACCGACCAGCGCGACACCTTCTGTGAGGACCTGGCGCTCGAGCCCGAACCGGGGTGCCGGTAACAACGGCGCCAGGAACAGCGTTAGGCCGTCCAGTTTGCTGAACGCCGCTGGTAAGGGCAGGGGTCATGCGTATGGCCCCTGCTGGTGGTGCCGGAACGGGTTGTACGCCTCATAGGAAAGGATATCGGTTTCGCCGCGCCGGTAGCGTTCGGCGGCAAACAGGTCCCAGGAGCGCTCGGACCGGGGCAGCTTGCTGCGACGGCAGAACTCCCGGAAGTCCAGGTCCGGCTCGGCGACCTCCCGCGGGGTAACTGCGGAGACCCGGTCGTGCCCGAGCCCGTCGATGAGCCAGGCGGTGAACCTGTCCAGGTGCCGGGCGACCTTCCCCGTCACCTCATCCGAGCGGACGCCGCGCACGGCCAGGTCCAGGTACCGCTGGGCCCAGAACGTGAGGCTGTCGTCGGCGTCGGCGAGGCCCCGGCCGGGACCGGCCACCTTTCGTGAAGTGAACTTGCGGCGATCCTGGCCGTCCGGAGCCGGCGATGGTGGCCGTGGACGGCGGTGACGAAGCCCAGGCCGAGTACGAGCAGGCCATCGAAGATAGGGCGAACTGGATCGGCAGCGGGTTTATTGAGTTCAGTCGTGCCTTGCCCCTGTGGGTCTACGACGGTCAGCACCGCAGGGCCGGGCTGGAGCGGTTCTTGGAGCGAGAAGCCGGGTTTGACGACTTCCCGGCCCCGGTTAGCCTCACCCTTGGCCTGGACACTCAGGCAGAGATGACCGAGTTCTACGAGGTCAACACCAACGCCAAGAACGTGAGCACCAACCTGGCGTTCACCCTGCTGAGCAAGATGGCCGAGGAGGATCCCGAGCTGCAGGAGGCTCTCGCTGGCGCTGACAGGGACTGGATCATCCGCGGGCAGGCGGTCATGAAGGAGCTGGAAGGGCTCATCGGCCCCTGGAGGGGGCGTTTCCAGCCCGCCAACACGCGCAAGCGCAAGGGCGACGGGGTCGTCATGCCGATGCCGCAGTTCGTCCGGTCCCTTAAGCCCGTGCTCGACATGCCGCTGCTCAAGCGCGCCGATCCCCTCACCATCGCCAACGTCATAAACGCCTACTGGCTTGGCATCGCCCAGGTCCTCCCCGAGCCGTTCGAGGGCGATCCAGAGGAGTTCGTGATCCAGAAGGGCCAAGGGACGGTCGCGCTGCACAAGGTACTTCCGCAGGTCGTGGAGGTCATCCGTTCGAACGGCGGAAAGCTAGGCGAGCCGAAGTTCTACGCCGAGGTCATGGCTGAACTGCCGGCACTTACCGGCAACGCCGTCATCGATGGCCAGCAGGTCCCGGTCGATGGCGCTGAGTTCTGGCGCGTCGGATCTGTTGCCTCAGGATTCAGCGGCGACGCGGGCCGCCGCCGCCTTGGTCTCCTCATTCAGACCCTCCTTCCCCGGCCGTCAGACACGATCGAACTCTGACACAGCAAGTTGATCAGTAAGCCATAGCACACCATCGGGCAACTTCATCCCCGTAAGGGCGGCGGCACGACCTGTCCCACGCCAGGACTGTCGTGCCGTTGCGCCATATAGCACTGAAGATCTGATGTCATCTATTGATAAAGGTCACACTCGGTGCGCGAGGGCCGGATCTCCTCGGTCACCTTGCTCAGCCGGCTGCGGCACGACTCTCGCAAAAACCGGCTCTACCAGGCGTTGCGCGAGCTCGGTCGCGTGGTGCGCACCCAGGTACTGCTGCGGTTCCTATCCGAACCGGTGCTACGGGAGACCATCGGCACGATCACCAACCGGGTCGAGT
>JBOHCG010000958.1:0-2157 GCA_050698735.1 Streptosporangiaceae bacterium
CGGCGGTGAACTCCGCGGCATGCTCGTAAAACGAGACGTCGCGGCGCTGGCGTTCCATCGACTCGGGCAGGCCGCTATCGGTGTGGAATCCTTCGCCGCTCCTGGCCGCGGTGATCAGCGAGGCGCGGAACGACTCGGCAAGCGCCATGGTGACGAACGAGTTGGAGAATTGCCGCCCGGCCACGGTCCACCGGACCCGGTAGGGCGCCTTGCGGCCCTTCCGGGTCTGGATCTTCCACGGCCGGAAGTCGAACGAGGTGGTCACGCGATGTCCTGATCCGGTGCGTTCACCCATTCCTCGAGCCAGCTGCGCCGGACGCGGACGGGGCCGTTCCCGCCGATGCGCTTGCTCTTGGGGCCGGTGCCGAGGGCCCGCCACCGGTCGAAGGTCCGCCGTGAGATCTTCAGCTCGGAGCAGACCTCATCGACGGTCAGCCACTCGTCCCGTTCGGTGCCGGGCGGGCGGGTCCGCGCCTGGCGCGTTCCGGCGGCCACGTCAACCGCCTCCCTTCGGCCGCGGCTCGCTCGGCCTGCACCGCCGGGTTACCACGTCGTGCACGTGCGGTGCAGGGGCGGTGCACGCCGCACTCATGGCCTGGCGGAGTACCGCCCGCAGTCCGGATGGGCTGGGCCGGAGGGTGCTTACCACGGGTTCCTCCTGCCGATCAGCTCGTCCCAGGCCGGGCGGTTCAGGGCGCATGCTGCCGCTGGACCTCGGCGACGGCGACGCGGGCCGCGCGGGCCTTGTCGTGCTCGCCGACGTGCGGGACCGCCCGCTGGGACGCGGCGTAGGCCCGGGCATCGTGGTGGACACGCGACAGTGCCCGCATTTCCTCCCGCGCCACCTGCCGCTCCCACCCGGCCATCCGTTCGGCCTCGGTCGGTTCCTCCTTGCCGGTCGCCCCCGCCACGATCCGTTTGGCCTCGGCCTTGGTCCGCCGGGTGTTCTGCGCCGCCTGCTGCCCCAGCAGCCAGATGGTGCGCTTCGACGGCGGATGGCCCTTGGACTTCGTGTACTGCTCGATGAGCCGGGCCAGCTCGGGCGTGATCGCCCGGTTCCGTGAGCTGAACAGGTCCATGACCTCCTGGCTCACCCCGCCGACCTCGGCGCCGCTCCCGTCGGGCCGCGGCACCATCGCGTAGCCCCGGCTGATCAGGCGGGACTCCATCGCGCGGTCGGCGGCCGCGGCGACGGACAGCTTCATCGCATACAGCTGCTTGCCGTCGAGGGAGCGCCACTTGCCGTCGGCCTCGTCGGCGCGCTGGACGAGGTTCGCGATGGCGACGTGGACGTGCAGCTGCGGGTCACCGTCCCGGCTGATGTGGTGCGGGAATCGGGCTGCGATCATGCCTTTCCCGTCCCGCCACTCCCCTGTCGTCGCCGAGTGGTGGCCGGTGCGCGTGTAGCAGGCCTCCCGCTCGAGCTGCTCGACCGCGAGCCGGGCGGACTCGACCAGGGCCGCCTCGATCCCGTCCGCCTCCGCGTCCAGCGCGTCGGCCGTCTCGTCGTCGCCGTCGTCGCGGGCCCGCTTCGCGGCCACCTTCAGCGAACCGTGCAGCACGCTGACCGACTTGGCCGCGCTGATAGTCAGGTCGTAATACGGAACCCGCTTGGCCGCCTCCTTGGCCCGCTCCGCGGCGCGCACCTCGGCCAGCTCGGTGGCCGAGGCGAACGGGTGCCCGGCCAGGTACCCGGCCACGGCCGCGGCTTCCCGCTCCTGGACGGGCTTGGGCACCCTCGGCCGGAGCAGCCGCTCGCCTCCGGGCCCGATCCTCTCCTGGTACAGGTTCTCGATCACGCGCGGGTCCACCTCGCCGGACAGGCTCAGGCCCCTTGCAGCCGTACCGGACCACTGCCCCGGCGGCTCCCCCGACGCGGTGTAGTAGGACATGGCCCCGGCGCACCCGCCGGCGCACGAGCCCTGGGTGAAGTACCGGACGTCGTGGCCCGCCTTGAGTGTCGTCATCGTCGTCACGGTCGGTCACCTTCGCAGAACTGACCGCTGTTATCGGGCTTGATGCACGTCTGGGATTCGCCCGCGAGCTTCGGCTCGCGGGCGACCGCCCGCCTCCGCATAGCCGCGTCCGCGTCCCTGGAAGGCCCCAGGGACCAGCTACTGGCCGAGCGGGTGGCTCCATGATCACGCATGGCTATGG
>JBOHCG010000959.1:0-2116 GCA_050698735.1 Streptosporangiaceae bacterium
GGATGATGCTGGTCATCCTCGGCATCTTCTACGCGGCGATGGTCTTGGCCGGGTACGCCATCGAGTTCCTGTTCGGCGGCCTGGGCCTGGTCCCGGCGCAGCGCGCGGCCAGGGTCTCGGCGGCGGGCATCAGCTGGAACTACACCACGTATCTCAATATCGTCTTCCTGCTGCTCGGCGCGGCGCTGCTCGTGCGCTTCTTCCGCTCCGGCGGAGGCCCGATGCTCAAGATGATGGGCGGCCCTCCTGCCCGGCACGAACACCAGCCCGCTGCTGATCATCCGGAGCATCGCGAGCACGAGACTCCGCCCGTGTGAGACCGGCCGTGCCCGAGGTCGGCGCCCGATGTCTTCGCGCCCTGAGAGTGGCCAGGCTCGCGTTCCTCATGCCCTCTTGACCGCCTCCTTGCGCCCCTGGTCAGTCGTCGTCGTTGTCCAGGGCTTCGAGGCCTTCCCTGACCGCCAGGGCGGCGATGACGAGCGCCGCGGCGGGGTCGGCCCACCACCAGCCGAGCCATGCGTTCAGGCCGATGCCCAGGAGAGCGGCAGCGGAGGTGAAGGCGCAGAATGCGGTCTCGGCAGAGTCGGCGATGACGGCACGGTTGCTCATGGCCTGCCCGGTGCGGCGTTTCGCGACCGCCAGGAGCGGCATGACGATCAGCGCTGCAGCCGTGACGGCGATCCCTGGCACGGAGTGCTCGGGCCGAGCCTGAGCGATCAGGTCCCGGATGCTCTCGGCAGTGAGGTAGGCGGCCAGCGCGAAGAACGTCACCCCGATCAGCCGGACGGCGCGAGTCTCGCGCTCCCCGCCGCGGCCGTGCAGTTGCCAGACCACGATGACGGCGGACAAGAACTCAATCACCGAGTCCAGCCCGAAGCCGACCAGCGCGATCGACGCGGCGAGGACGCCGGCGGTGACCGCGACGGCAGCCTCGATCACCATCCAGCCCATGCTCAGGTAGGCGAGCGACAAGGCCCGACGGCGCAGGCGGCCGTCCCCGTCCATGTGCGCTCACTTCCCTGATTCACCGACGCCTGTATAGTACAGCCATGAGTGTATCGGTTCAGGTGGACCTCGGAACCCTCGGCCGCGTGGGGACGGCGCTGGCGGATCCGACGCGCCGCCGGGTGCTGGCGCACCTGACCGGCGGTCCGGGGTACCCGGCGGAGATGGCCGAGGACTTCGGGACCAGCCGGGCGAACCTGTCCAACCACCTGAGCTGCCTTCGGGAGTGCGGGCTGGTGACCGCGACGGCGGAGGGCCGCCGGGTCCGCTACGAGCTGGCCGACCGGCGGCTGGCGGAGGCGTTGCGGATCCTGGCGGGCCTGGAGCTGCCCGGCATCTGCCGTGACATGACCTGACCCTCTGGGATCACCCGATGTCCGTGTCCGGCTGTCCGTCAACGTCACCGACTTCGGCGCCGCAGTGGTGTTCTACTCGCGACTATTCGGCACTGCCGCGGCCAAACTCCGGCCGGGATATGCCAACTACGCCGTCGACGACCAGCGGCTGGCCGCTGGCTGGCTGTCAAGGCCCGCGCGGTTCTCAGCCGGGGTATTCGCCTGTCCGCTGGGTCGGTGTGGGGCTCAGACGGGGCGGTGTGGCGTGCCGCGCACGTTTTGCCGCCCGGATTATCAGTGGTGCTGCGATGGCGGCGGGCAGTAGCCAGAAGGCGATGGCGGGGAGGTGGTCCCACAGGGGAAGGTGGGGTCCGTTGTCGACGTAGAAGGCGGTCAACATCGCGGTGTAGCCGATGCCCATGCCGGCGATGTGGCCGGTGTCGCCAGGGCGGTGACGGCTCCGATGATGAGCAGGTAGTCGTCCTGCCGCCAGCGCATCACGGCCAGGGCGGTCGCGGTGGCGAAGACGACGGTGATGGCGCGGTAGAACCACCGCCCGGCCTTGATGTGCTGCGGGCTGCCCTTGCGGGTCAGCGCGGCGACGGCGCCGCTGATCACTGCGGTTAGCCCGGCGATGACGTGCACGGCGAGGTTGACGACGCAGTTGGAGATGACGACGTCGACGCTGGCCTCGGGGAGCGGGATGTCCTCGATGCGGCCGGGCAGGAACTCGGCGTTGGTCACCCCGGCAGCGGCGGCGTTGTCGCGGGCCAGGG
>JBOHCG010000960.1:0-2112 GCA_050698735.1 Streptosporangiaceae bacterium
CGCCCCCGCTCCCGGTGCCGCCCCCGCTCCCGGTGCCGCCCCCGCCCCCGGTGCCGCCTCCGCCCCTGACGCCGCTCCCGCCCGCGCCGCCGCCCCCCGTGCCCCGGCGGCCAGGCGGGTTCCCCTCACCCCCGCCGACCTGCGCGAGGCGGTGCGCGAGGGACGCGAAGGAAACCTGGTGCTCTTCGCGGTCGACGCCAGCGGATCGATGGCCGCCAGGCAGCGGATGCGCGAGGTCAAGGGCGCGGTCCTGTCCCTGCTCATGGACGCCTACCAGCGGCGGGACAAGGTGGGGCTGATCACGTTCCGGGGCGCGCGGGCCGAGCTCGCGCTGCCGCCCACCTCCTCGATTGAAGCGGCGGCCCGCCGCCTGGCCGACCTGCCCACCGGCGGCCGGACCCCGCTGGCGGCCGGCCTGGCGAAGGCGGCACAGGTCCTCGCCGCCGAACGCCTTCGCGATCCCCGCCGCCGCGCCCTGCTCATCGTGGTCACCGACGGCCGCGCCACCAGCGGCACCGATACGGACCTGGCCCGGGCCGCGGCGATGCTCGCCACCCGCAGCCTTCAGCACGCCACCGTCGTGGTGGACTGCGAGGCGTCGGTGCTACGGCTCGGTCTGGCCGAACGTCTCGCGATCACTCTCGGCGCCACCCTGTTCCGCCTCGACGAGCTCGCGGCGGGAACCGGCCTTGCGGCCGCGGCCAGGCAGGTAACACGCACCCGCGGGAGGGCCGCCTGATGCCGCAGGGAACTCCGGCCCAGGTCCCCGATGACGGCCTGACCACCCGGCAGCGGCGGAACCGTCCGCTGGTCATCGTGCACACCGGGCCGGGCAAGGGGAAGTCGACGGCCGCGTTCGGCCTGGCGCTGCGGGCCTGGAACCAGGGCTGGCCGGTCGGGGTGTTCCAGTTCGTCAAGTCGGCGAAGTGGCGAGTCGGCGAGGAACGGGCGCTGCGGCTGCTCGGCCAGACCGGCGAGGGCGGCGCGGTGAGCTGGCACAAGATGGGGGAGGGCTGGTCCTGGATCCAGCGCGAGGCCGACAGCCAGGCCGAGCAGGCCGCGGAGGGCTGGGCGCAGGTGAAGCGGGACCTCGCCGCGCAGACCTACCGCCTGTACGTGCTCGATGAGTTCACCTATCCGATGAAGTGGGGCTGGGTGGACGTCGGCGACGTGGTCGCCGCGCTGGAGGCCAGGCCGGGCAACCAGCACGTCGTGATCACCGGCAGGGACGCGCCCGCGGAGCTGGTCGCCCGCGCCGACCTGGTGACGGAGATGACGAAGGTCAAGCACCCGATGGACGCCGGCCAAAAGGGACAGAAGGGCATCGAGTGGTAGGCATCCCGCGCCTGGTCATCGCCGCTCCCGCGTCGGGATGCGGCAAGACGACCGTGGCCTGCGGCCTGATGGCGGCGATGCGGGCCCGCGGCCTTGAGGTCAGCGGCCACAAGGTCGGCCCCGACTACATCGACCCCGGCTATCACGTCCTGGCCACGAGCCGCCCGGCACGGAACCTTGATCCGTTCCTCTGCGGCGAGGACCTGGTAGCGCCGCTGTTCCTGCACGGCGCCGGCGGGGCTCAGCTGGCCGTCGTCGAAGGGGTGATGGGCCTGTTTGACGGCGTGGACCCGGCGACCGCACCGGCGCACGCGGAGCAGGACTTCGGTTCCACCGCGCACGTGGCCCGGCTGCTCGCCGCGCCCGTGGTGCTCGTAGTGGACGCGGCGCGGGCCGGGCGCTCGGTGGCCGCGCTGGTGGCCGGCTTCGCCGGCTTCGACCCGCGGACGCGCGTCGACGGGGTGATCTTGAACCGGGTCGCGTCGCAGCGTCACGAGCGCCTGCTGAGGGACGCGCTGGCCTCATCCGGGATGCCGGTCTACGGCGCGATCCCGCGGACCGATCCGATCGCGACGCCGTCCAGGCACCTGGGCCTGATCCCCGCCGCGGAACGCGAGGCAGCCGCCGCGGCGGCGATCGCGAGGATGGGCGCGCTGATCACCGCCTCCTGTGACCTGGACGGCCTGCTCACCCTGGCCCGCCGCGCCCCCGCGCTCACCGCCGCCCCGTGGGAACCCGCCGCCGCGCTAGCCGAGGCCAGCGGGCCGGCGGCCGCCG
>JBOHCG010000961.1:0-2108 GCA_050698735.1 Streptosporangiaceae bacterium
CCGGATCCGGTCCGGCCCCGATGGCGCCGGCCTGGCCCTGCCGGACGTGCTGGCACCGCGGCCGAGGCTGCCCGATACCCGGGCAAGCACGCGGCCCGCGCGGCAGCCGGGAGGCTACCCCGCAGGCCGCTGCTGCACGTGGTCGTTACCAGATGAGCGGGACCAGGCGCCTGTGCACCGCCCGTACCGCCGCAGGGCGCATCGTCGAAGTCAACCAGATCATCCTGCCCGCCCACCAGTGGGAACTGGTCTATGAATGGCCCGCTTAATAGCGCCAGCCGGCGAACCCAAGTCAGGCGACAGCTACCTTCAAGCTGCGGGATTTGCCGGTTTCACGTCCACGCCCAGCAACGCCTGCCGGACTTCCTCGATCGAGGCGATGAGCGATCCGGATGTTCTGCGCCGGGTCCGGGATCGTCTGCTGGCCTGTGGTACCACTGCTCGTTCGGGCCAAAGAGATTTACGATACGGCGGCCCGCTGGCCCGGGAGATCAGCCGGGTATGCGCAGCATCAGGGCGGGCAAACCGGAGATCGCACTCTGGCTGGTCGTCACGGTTCCTCCTCGGCGACCGCCTGATGCAGCCCGTCGAGGAGGATGGTCCAGCGCTCGATGCTCACGATCGAGAGCGTTCCGTCTTGCAGCCACGGGTCCGCGGCGAGCCGCTCCCTGATCGCGTCGGCGCTGGGGGCGCTGACGAGGAGCAGGGCCTCGCGGTCGCCTTCCAGCGGGCCGCCGAGGAGGATGAAGCCCGCCTCGACTAGGTCGTCCATGAAGCGGGCATGGTCAGCGAAACCCGCCTGCTCCCGCAGGCCGCGCGACCAGTCCCACGGGCCGCCCCGGCGCTCCCGGACCGCGTACAGCTCCATCCGGCCAGCCTAACCTCGGCCTAACCATCCGCTACTCCGTGCTCCGCGGACGCGTCGTGGCCGAACGGACTGCGGCTATCGTGACCTGCGCGGCCTTGACCGCGGCTGGGCACTGCAGCCACTTCGGCCTGCGCCGGATCCAGGCCCTCCCACCGGACGCCTGGCGCGCCGCCAGTTCGCGTCATCCATCGCACATCTCCTCAGCGTCACGACTCAAGCGGCGGCATCGCCGATGACGGTCTGCAGGCTGACCGGGAGACCGGTGTCAGAATTACCGCCGTCTGGCGCGTCACCCAGACATCCGCGGCGCGGGCGTGGTTACTGTGCGAATCGTAGACTGGTCGTAGGAGATGCAGGGAGGCGGCGCGGTGACCTTGGATGAGATCCGAGCACTGAGTTCGCGACTCGCTGACCTGTGCCGCAAGTACGGCATCGCTGAGCTGGCGGTCTTCGGTTCGGTCGCGCGCGGCTCGGCGCGACCAGACAGTGACGTGGACCTGCTGTACGTACGCGTTCCGGGCAATGACCTCGGCATGTCGTACTTCGCGTTGCAGGAGGACCTGGAAGACCTGTTCGGCCGGCCCGTCGACCTCGTCCCGAAGGACGGGCTGCACCGGGTGATCCGGGATCAGGTACTGGCCGACGCCCAGGTCCTGTATGCAGCGTGAGGAACTCTACGTCGCCGATCTTGTCGATAACGCCCGCGCGGTCCGGGAATACCTCGACGAGGTAACCCGCGAGCGCTGGGACGCCGACCGGGTCCTGCGCGACGCCGTGCTGTACAGGATGCTCCTGCTGGGTGAGATCGCAAGCGCGCTCCCGGACGACCTTCGCGACAGGTACCCCGACGTGGCGTGGCGGCAGATCCGCGCGTTTCGCAACCTGGCCGTGCACCGCTACTTCAGCGTCGACTGGGCCGTCGTCTGGAAGATCGCCCAGGAAGAGCCGCCGGTCCTCGAGGAACAGGCGCTGGCCATCATCCGCGCAGAGTTCCCCTACCTAGCGCAAGCGTACGGGCAAGCGGCAAAGCCGGAACCGGAACCGGAACCGGACCACCGCGGTGACGATCCGGACGCGTGAGTCGGGAGCCAGCACCGCTTGATCCCAGCACATCTTCGGCTGCTTCGGCTGCTTCGGCTGCTTCGGCTGCTTCGGCTGCTTCGGCTGCTTCGGCTGCTTCGGCATCGCATGGCCGCGATAGGCTGACCGGCACAGACGGATAGCGGCGGATGGCTCGGGA
>JBOHCG010000962.1:0-2104 GCA_050698735.1 Streptosporangiaceae bacterium
GACGCCTCGTTCGGGGTGGCGAGCGGCGAGGCCCTCGGCCTCATCGGCCCCAACGGCGCGGGCAAGTCCACCACCATCGGCGCGATTACCGGCTTCGTGCGGCCAGCCAGGGGCCGCATCACGGTCGGCGGCACGGACATCACCGGCTGGAGCCCGCAGCGCATCCACCGTCACCAGGTGGCCCGCACCTTCCAGAGCGCGGAGATCGCGGGCGGCATGACCGTCGAGCAGAACCTCATGATCGCCTGCCTGGGCCGGGGCCGCCGCGCGGCCCGCAGTCGGGCGGCCGAGGTCGCCGAGCTGCTCGGCGTGCGCGGCTACCTCGGCACGCCTGGCTCGGTGCTCCCTTACGGCATCCGCCGGCTGGTGGAGATCGCCCGGGCGATCATGGAGCGGCCGCGGCTCGTGCTCCTCGACGAACCGGGCGCCGGGCTCACCGAGCTCGAGCGCACCGAGCTCGCCCCGCTGCTCCGCCGGCTGGTCTCCGGCGGGCTGGCCGTCGTGCTCGTCGATCATCACGTCTCGTTCGTGGCGCAGAGCTGCGAGCGGATAGTCGTGCTCGACGCCGGCGCGGTGATCGCCACCGGGACCCCGGCGCAGGTACGCAGCGATCCCGCGGTGATCGCGGCCTACCTGGGAAAGTCGGGCTGAGATGACGACGATGAGCATCCGGGGCCTGCATGCCGGCTACGGCCGGGTGCAGGTGCTGCACGGGATCGACCTGACCCTGAAGCCGGGCGAGCTGACCTGCGTGCTCGGCGCGAACGGCGCGGGGAAGACCACCCTGGCAAAGGCGATCTCCGGCGCGCTCCGGGCGCAGGACGGCGAGATCCGCCTCGACGGCGCGCCGATCACGTCGTGGTCGCCGGAGCGCCGCTCGCGGCACGGCGTCGTGCTCGTGCCCCAGGGCCGCTGCGTGTTCGCCAACCTGACGGTGGCGCAGAACCTCGAGGTGGCCAGGTTCGCGGCGAGGAAGCGGCGCACCGACGCGTCCGGGCTTGCCGCCGAGCTGTTCCCCAGGCTGGCGCAGCTCCGCGACAGGAAGGCGGGAGTGCTCAGCGGCGGCGAGCAGCAGATGCTCGCCATCGCGCGCGGTCTTGCCGCCGAGCCGGAGGTCCTCGTGCTCGACGAGCCCTCGCTCGGCTGCGCGCCGGTGATCGTCGAGGCCCTGTACGAGGCGATCCGCGTGGTCACCCGGCTGCGGATGGCGATCCTGCTCATCGAGCAGGTGGCCGAGCACGCGCTGAGCGTCGCCGACGACGTGGTGGTGCTGCGCGGCGGCGAGATCGTCGACCGGGGGACGGCGGCCGACTTCACCTCCGGGGGCCGCCTGAGCAGCCACTATCTCGGTGACTGAGGGCGGCAGGGCGGACATAACTTAATATTAAGTATCTTAAGATTGAGGTACCCGAACGAAGGGAGGCGCCGGTGAGCGACACCGATCGCATCATCGAGCTGCACGGGCAGTTCATCACGGCGAACACGCACGAGGATGTCGAGTTCCTCGGCGGCAACAGCTGGCAGGACGTCACCTGGTACAACCTCAACAAGAGCAACTACATGAGCCAGGAGGCCATCCTCAAGCTGTGGCGCATGCTGCACGAGGCCCGGCCGGACTTGACGAAGGACGCCGCGCTCTCCGTCAGCGATGAGATCGTGACGGTGGTCGGCGACGCGGCGTGGGTCGTCTACATGCTCCACGTGGACTACGACTTCGGCGAACTGAGGAAGATCACCACGGCCGCCCGGGCCACGGAGATCTGGCGGCGGATCGACGGCGACTGGAAGCTCGCGCACTTCCACTGCTCTGAGCACGAGGCCGGAAACATGGGCGGCCAGTGACCTCGCATTCTGACGGCAGTTCCGGCACCCTGTTCGCCGACGGGCCGGCGGGCAGGCTTGCCTACCGCGACAGCGGGCCGGCCGACGGCGCCGTGATCGTCTTGGTGCACGGTGTCAACATGGCGTCCCCGGTCTGGGACCGGGTGATCGCCGCACTGCCCGGCCACCGGTGCATCGCGTTCGACCTGCGCGGGCACGGGTTGTCCGGGCAGCGGGGCCCGTTCACGGTGCTCGACTACGCCGCCGACCTGGACGCGGTCCT
>JBOHCG010000963.1:0-2098 GCA_050698735.1 Streptosporangiaceae bacterium
GCCCTGGGCGCCCCGGGCCAGCCCTAGCTCGCGCCGGCACCGGCGCGGAAGGACTCCGTGATCATCAGGTACACCCGTCCGGCGCGTGAGCAGGAGTGCAAGCCCAGCGCCGTGTAGAGGGCGCGCTTCTCGCCCGCCACATAAGCCCGCAGCTCGTAGGCCGTCGCCACCGGCCCGCAACCGCTCGCGGCGCTGACCTTCCCGCCGTAGTAGGCGAGCGTGGTGTGCGCCGTCGCGCCGGGAGCGAGCTTGACCAGCGGAACAACGGTCATCCTGGCGCGGCCCGCCGGGCTGCCTAGCTGCCGCCCGGCCCGGGTGATCATGGATACGTAAGGGAAGCCGGAAAGCGAGCACGTGGAACTACTGGTGTTGGTGAAGTCCAGCGTGTAGTAGGTGATGCCGGCACTCTTGTGGCCTCGGGGGATGCGGAGGTGAAGGTCGGTGGCTCCGGTGCACGTGCTGATGGCGGGCGCGGAGGGCGAGGCGTGCGCTGCCGTCGTGGCGGTAGCCGCGCAGGCGGCCAGCGAAAGCGCGCACGTGGCGACGACGGCGCCTGCGGCTGTGGCCAGCCGGCCGGCCCTGGGGCGGATAGCGAGATGGCTCATTGAAATCGTCCTGTCCTGCCGGGAACCGATCGATGCTGTTCGCGATGGCTGACGCGAGCCTGGCGGCCCGAGAACGAAGATCCTAAACCTAACTCTTTCACTCTTATCCAGATTAGCAATGGCTGCATGCCTTGCAACCCAGCGTGAACGGGACGGGGTGCCGCCGGTCAGCTCGACCCGGCTGGCCCTGGTCCGGGCGTGCCCCCGGGGCCAGCACCGATTCCCAGCTCGGCGAGGATCGCGGCGGTGTGCTGGCCGAGCGCGGGCACCGGGCCCATGGCGGGCTCCCGGTCCGGCGTGGTGACCGGGGGGAGCAGGGCCTTTACCGGACCGCCTGGCGTGTCCACCTCGCGCCACCTGTCCCTGGCCTCGAGCTGGGGGTGCGCCGCGAACTCCTGCGGCGTGCGCAGCCGGGCGTTGGCGATGCCCGCCTCGTCGAGCAGCGCGACGAGCCGGTCCGGCGGCATCGCCTTCAGCGCGTCCTCGATGATTGCGGTGAGCTCCTCGTCGTGGGCTACCCGGTCGGAGTTGGTGACGAACCTGGGGTCCGCGACCAGGTCGGGCCGACGCAGGATCTGCTCGCACAGCACCGCCCACTCGCGCTCGTTCTGCAGGCCGAGGAACACCTGCCCGCCCGGCGCGGCGTACGGGCCGTACGGCGAGATGAACGCGTGCCTGGCACCGCTGCGGCGGGCCGGCCGATCGCCGTAGACGTGGTAGTAGAACGGCGCGCCCATCCACTCGCCGAGCGCGTCGAGCAGGCTCACCTGCAGGGTGCTCCCCTCGCCGGTACGCTCCCGCTCGTACAGCGCGGTCAGCACGCCGCTGTAGGCGTACATGCCGGCCGCGATGTCGGCGACCGAGATGCCCGCCTTGGCCGGCTCGTCCGCCGTCCCGGTGATCGACAGCAGCCCGGCCTCGCACTGGACGAGCAGGTCGTAGGCCTTCTTGTGGCGGTAAGGCCCGTCCGGGCCGTAGCCGGAGACGGCGCAGGCGATCAGCCGCGGGTGCCTGGCGCGCAGTTCGGCGGCGCCGAGGCCGAGCCGCCGCGCCGCGCCGGGGCCGAGGTTCTGCACGAACACGTCGGCGCGGGCCAGCAGGGCGGCAAGCACGGCCTGCCCCCGCTCGGTCTTGACGTCGAGCTCGATGGACTCCTTGCCCCGGTTCAGCCAGACGAAGTAGCTGGCCTGTCCGTGGGTGCTCCGGTCGTAGTGGCGGGCGAAGTCGCCGGTGCCCGGCCGCTCGATCTTGATCACCCGGGCGCCGGAGTCGGCGAGCTGGCGGGTGGCGAACGGCGCCGCCACTGCCTGCTCCAGCGCGATGACCAGGATGCCGTCGAGCGGGCCTTTCGGTGCCGGGCTCTTGGATGCCGGGCTCTTGGGTGCCGGGCTCTTGGGTGCCGGGCTCTTGGGTGCCGGGCTCTTCGGGACTGGGCTCTTCGGTGCTGGGCCGGTCATGGGGCCACCGAGTTGCGCTTGATGAGCTGGCGGGCG
>JBOHCG010000964.1:0-2086 GCA_050698735.1 Streptosporangiaceae bacterium
GGGCGACGGTGTAGGAGCAATGCTTGAAACCTGTGGATCAGCCGGGAAGGGCGATGGCATGAAGGAGGGTGTACCTTCCCGGTGATCGAGTCGTAGAGGTCTCAAGCAATGGCCGGCGCTGGAACGCTGGCCGGGAAGGTACACCCGTGTCCGTGCTCACTGTAGTCCCTGAGGTTCCTGCCGCGCTTCCGGCTGACGGGCCATCGTCGGTGATCGACCAGATCGTGCGGGAAGGAGCCCGGCAGATGCTGGCCGCGGCGCTGCAGGCCGAGGTCGCAGCCTATGTCGACCAGTTCGCCCACGTGCGCGGCGAGGACGGCCGCCGCCTGGTGGTGCGCAACGGCACCGCGGAGCCGCGCACCGTGGTGACCAGCGCCGGGGCGGTGGAGGTGACCGCGCCGCGGGTGAACGACAAGCGCGCCGACCCGGCCACGGGGCAGCGGATGCGGTTCTCCTCGGCGATTCTGCCGCCGTGGGCGCGCAAGACCCCGCAGATCGCCGAGGTGCTGCCGCTGCTGTACCTGCACGGGCTGTCGAGCGGGGACTTCGTGCCGGCGCTGGGCCAGTTCCTCGGCTCGCATGCCGGGCTGTCGTCCTCGACGGTGACCAGGCTGACCGAGACGTGGACGGCCGAGGCGGCGGCGTTCATGACCCGGGACCTGTCCGGCGCGGACTACGTGTACCTGTGGGTGGACGGGATCCACCTGGGCATCCGGCTGGGCGAGGGCAAGCTGTGCCTGCTGGTGATGATCGGGGTGCGCGCCGACGGCCGCAAGGAACTGGTCGCCCTCGCCGACGGGTACCGCGAGTCCGCGGAGTCGTGGGCCGACCTGCTGCGCGATGCCGCCCGCCGCGGGATGCGCGCCCCGGTGCTTTCGATCGGCGACGGGGCGCTGGGGTTCTGGTCCGCGGTGCGGGAGGTGTTCCCGCAGGCCAGGACCCAGCGCTGCTGGTTCCACAAGATCGCCAACGTGCTCGGCGCGCTGCCGAAGTCCGCGCACCCGGGAGCGAAGAAGGCGCTGGCGGAGATCTGGAACGCCGAGGACAAAGACCACGCCCGCACCGCGGTGAAGAAGTTCGCCGCCGCCTACGGGGCCAAGTTCCCCAAGGCCGCCGCCAAGATCACCGGCGACGAGGACGAGCTGCTGGCCTTCTACGACTACCCGGCGGAGCACTGGGTGCACCTGCGCACGACTAACCCCATCGAATCTACCTTCGCCACGGTCAGGCTCCGGACCAAGGTCACCAAGGGCCACGGATCGAAGGCGGCCGCCCTGGCCATGGCGTTCAAGCTCATCGAGTCCGCACAGCGCCGCTGGCGGATGGTCAACGCCCCGCATCTGGTCGCGCTCGTCCGCTCCGGCGCGGTCTTCGTCAACGGCAAGCTGGTCGAGCGGCCCGAAGACCAGCCGCCCGCAGCCAGCGGCCCGTCACAGGGCACCACCGCCGAAGCCGCCTGACAGCCGGCTGGCCCGCGCCGCAGGAGACATCCCGTGCCACACGACAGTGAATATCGTTACACCCCCGGCCAGATCCGCGGGCACTGCACCGAGCACCCAGACTGCCTGGTCGCCTGCTGCCGGCGCCTCTGGTGCTCCCGCCCCGTCCACGTCGCCCTCATCAGCCGCGGCCAGCCCCGCCGGTACTGCTCACCCGCCTGCCGCGTCGCCGAGCACCGGCGGCTACGAGGCTGAACCAGATGACAACTAAAAGATCTTGATCCACAGGTCTTGACAATTTCTCGAACGCTCCTCGCTCGTGTTACTAAGTACCACTGCGTAGTACGTTCGGCTGCATGGCTGACAACTACACCCTGCGGCTGGCACCGGACGTCCCGCAACGGTTGTCGGAGTGGGCGCGCCGGGCAGGCCTGCAGGAGCGCACCCTGGCGCAGCGCTACGTCGATGAAGGACTACGTCACGATTCTCACCCGCTTATCCAGTTCCTCGACGGCCCGAGCGGTCGCCGGGCCAGCTGCTCGGCCGCGAACTGGGGTTCTGGGAGTCATCGCCACAATCCGGGACAACAACGGGTCCATGACCGAGACGGCCGAGTACCTGCAGATCCCGGTCGGGCTGGTGGAATC
>JBOHCG010000965.1:0-2079 GCA_050698735.1 Streptosporangiaceae bacterium
GTCATACCAGGGGCTTCGTTGCGCTCAGAGCATCATCAACCTCACCGACAGCATCGTGATCAACACGCAACACAAGCCGCCGGAACCGGATATCCGGGAACGTAACACCGGGAAGTTAAGGGCAGTGCCCCCGGCCCTGTCTGCCTAGAATTATTGCGGCTGGCGCTTGATCACGTTCAGTACCGGCTGCGAGTGGCAGCCGCTAGCGCGGGCCAGCCACGCCAGGCTGGCCGACCACGGCGGGCTGACAGGAGGGGCACCAGAAAGTGACTCGGTCCTGCTGTCCTTCGGAGCGGATGGGCGTGCCGCATCGGCGGCACGACAGCCCGCGCCGCCCGTAGACCCAGGTCTCCTCGCCGCGCCGCCAGTTGCCCGTGATGACCTGACCGATCCGTTCCTTGTTGGCGTCGAGCAACCGCCTGGCCAGTTCGGCCACCGCGGCAAGGTCCGGCACGCTGCCGACGGTCCGCCACGGGTTGATGCCGCGCAGGAACAGCACCTCGGCCTTGTACAGGTTGCCGATGCCAGCCAGGTTCCGCTGGTCAAGCAGGGCCTCGCCGATGGTGCGGTCGGGCTCTCCGGACAGCCGCCGCACCGCCTCGGCGCAATCCCAGTCCGCGCCGAGCAGATCCGGCCCGAGGTGTCCGGTTACCGCCTGCTCCCCGGCCGTCGGCATCAGTTCGACCACGCCCAGCTGGTACCCGATCGCCTGCCATTTCTCGTTGGCGAGCATCAGCCTGATCCGGTGGCTCTCGCGGACCCGCTCCGCCGCGGGCCGTACCCGCCAGCTGCCCTCCATCCGCAGGTGGGTGTGCACGGTCATCCCGCCACTCGTCCGGACCAGCAGGTGCTTGCCGCGGGAGACGGCCTCGGTCACCACATCGCCGCTGAGGTCGGCGGTGGCCAGCCGCGGCACGCGGAAATCGCTGCGGACCAGCGTCCGGCCGGCCAGCGCCTGGTGCAGGCGCCGGGCCGTATACCAGACCACGTCTCCCTCGGGCATGAACCAAGTGTGCCCGCAAGCCCAGACCACCTCAGCCGCGCCCGCAAGCCCAGACCACCTCAGCCGCGCCCGCGGCCCAGACCACCTCAGCCGCGCCCGCGGCCCAGACCACCTCAGCCGCGCCCGCGGCCCAGACCACCTCAGCCGCGCCCGCCGCCAAGGACCATTTAGCGGCGGTCGCCGCCCCGCGGTTCGTAAGGGCCGCGGTACCCGTTGCCCTGCGGATACGTCCGCTGCGGGTACGTGCTGCCCTGCTGGTAGCCGTCCGGCGGCTGGATCGGCCGGGTGGCGCGGCTCGCCTCGCCGCCACCCGTCCGGCTGGCCTGGCTAGCCGACCGCCTCGCGTCCTCGGCCGGGCCGCCATACCCGTCGCCGTAGTTCTGCCCGTACGGCGGGGTGTTCCCGGAAGTATCCGCAGACCCGGACCGATAAGCCGAACTCCGGTAGCCGTCGCTCCGGTCGCTCCCGCCAGCCCGGCCACCCCCATAGCTCCCGTAGCTGCCGCCAGGAGCGGGATCGACCTGCCGGATCGGGGGAACGCTTCCCGGATACCCGCCCGTGGCAGCCTGGGTATCGGCGAGGGTGAACGTCTGCGTGTCCTGTGATACGGCGGCCTCGTACTGCTCCCGGCTCATGTCCCTCGGCCGGCGGGATGACTGGTAGGAACGGCCGTCAACCGGCCCGCTCGTCCGGAGCGAGAACGCCGCGCTGGTGAGCGGATCCTCCTCCATGGACCGCCTGCGCGTCTCGGTCCTGTCACCGGCCGAGGCATAAGCCGGCTGCGGTCCGCTCTGAGCCTGCTGAGGCCCGGTCTGGTAAGGCTGCGGCCCCGTCTGGTACGGCTGGGCCCCGGTCTGAGTCTGCTGCGGCCCGGTGCGGTAAGGCTGCGGCCCGGTCTGGTAGGGCTGGGCCCCGGTGTGATGCTCCGGTCCGGTCCGGTCCGGCCGCAGCCCGGTCTGGGCCTGCTGCGGTCCCGTCTGGTACTGCGGCCCGCCGACCCCCGCGCGCCCGTTGTCGTTCCCGCGCCCGTTGTCGTTCCCGCGCCCGTTGTCGTTCCCGCGGCCCCGGCGATCGCC
>JBOHCG010000966.1:0-2056 GCA_050698735.1 Streptosporangiaceae bacterium
CTGGGTGGGCTAGCGCTCGGGCTGGCCGGCGTCGGCCTGCTCTCCGGCCTCGGCGGCCGGTCGGGCGGGATCTCCGCGGTCGGCGTGATCGTCATCCTGGCCGCCGCGGCCGCGTGGGCGCTGGGCACGATCATGGCCCGCCGGGTCACCCTCCCGTCCAGCCCGGCCCTGGCCAGCGGCATGCAACTGCTCTGCGGGGGCGTCACGCTGCTGGCGATCGGGGCCGCGGCCGGGGAGTTCGGCGACCTCCGGCTGGCGCAGATATCCGGCAGGTCCTGGCTCGCCCTCGGCTACCTGATCGTGGCCGGCTCGATCGTGGCGTTCTCCGCCTACGGCATCGCGATCAGGACGCTGCCGACCGCGACCGTGGCGACGTATGCGTACGTGAACCCGGTGATCGCGGTGCTGCTCGGCACGCTCATCCTGAACGAGCGGCTGACCCCCGTCATCCTGGCCGGCGGCGCGCTCATCGTCGGCGCTGTGGTGCTCGTCATCCGCCGCACCCCGCCGGCCCACTGAGCCGACAACTCGTGGAACTACAGCAGGGCGATGCCGAGCCCGGGCACCGGGCGCGCCACCGTTCAAACGAGTCATCCGCGATTCATTGACCCCCGGCATGCCGCGGGCGAACAATGGCCTGATGGCCTTCGGGTTCTTCGCACGCGAGTGGGTCCGCACCTGCAACGAGTGCGGCTATAGCTGGCGGCTGCCGCGGAAGATCGCGCGCCGCGGTATCCGCGGCATGTCCGCGATCACCTTCACCGGCCGGACCGCGGGGGCCGGCTACGGCGGCGCGAACCGCAGCCCGATCAGCACCAGCGGAGTCCGGGCCGACATCGTGGCGCGAGCGGAGCTGATGGAGGGTTTCCGGATCTGCGCCAAGTGCGGCGTCGACGACTTCAGCCAGCGGCCGGCCCGCCGCGGCGAGGCGATATCGCCCGGAGCGGTACCGCCGGCGCATCCGTAACCGGCGTATCGTCGTGCATTTCTGCCACCACACCGACATCGTGCACAGCTAACGGAGACCATCATGCAGGTCATCGCGGAGGCCGGAAGCTACACGCCGCCAGAAGGCACCGACGCCAACCACTGGGTCGTGCACCTCAACAGTGCCGACCTGAGCCTGGGCACCTACTCGATCCCGGCGGGCGGCGTCGACGACCAGACCCCGCACACCGAGGACGAGATCTACGTGGTGCAGGCGGGCAGGGCCACGCTGGTGACGACCTCGGGCATCGAGGACGTGGGCCCGGGCAGCGTGATCTACGTCCCGGCCGGCGAGGCGCACAAGTTCACCGAGATCACCGAGGACCTTGCCATGGTGGTCATCTTCGCGCCGCCGTACGGATCGCGCGCCCGCCGCTGAGGCTGAGCTCTCTAATTTTGCCGAACGAACGGTGGTGGCAGTCTCGGCAATGCCGAGCCTGGCGAGCTCGTCGGCCCGCTCGTTGCCTTCGTCTCCGGCATGGCCCTTGACCCACCGCCAGGTCACCTCGTGCCTGCTCATCGCGTCGGTCAGCGCGCGCCACAGGTCCGCGTTCTTGACCGGCTTGCGGGCCTTAGTCATCCAGCCGTTCCGCTGCCAGCCGTCGATCCACTTGGTGATGCCGTTGAGCACGTACGTGCTGTCCGTCCAGAGCTCCACCTTGGCCGGGCGCCGCAGCGCCTCCAGCGCCTGGATGGCCGCCATCAGCTCCATCCTGTTGTTCGTGGTCTGCGGCTCGCCGCCGTGCAGCTCCCTCATCACGTCGTTCCAGCGGAGCACCGCGCCCCACCCGCCCGGCCCGGGATTCCCGCTGCACGCCCCGTCCGTGTAGATCACGACCTCGGTCATGCCGGAAGAGTAGCCGCTGGCCGGCCCTCATGCCGCCCCCCGGCGGCATGTGTCGATTTGCTTTGCCCTCCCGGAGTCCATAAAGTGAAGGCACACCGACGCGGGGTGGAGCAGTTCGGTAGCTCGCTGGGCTCATAACCCAGAGGTCGTAGGTTCAAATCCTACCCCCGCTACCAAGAAGTTGCAGGTCAGAAGCCGGTTCTCCGAGATGGGGAACCGGCT
>JBOHCG010000967.1:0-2051 GCA_050698735.1 Streptosporangiaceae bacterium
GGCCAGCCCTGGCCCGGCCAGCAGCGCGATCCTGGCCCGCCGCACCAGCGCCTGCGGCGGCGACGGCCGGCGCACGATCGCCTCCAGCCGCGCCTTGCGCCGCGATCCTAAAATCACGATGTCCCTGCTGGCGGCACGCGCCATGACCCACCTCCGGGCGCTAGAGCTAGACGACATCCTGGCGATCGTCCTGGACCCGGAGGTAGGCGACGACCAGGTCGGCGGCCGGCTGCGCCGCGACGTCGGCCACGGGCGGATGCGGGCGGCATGGGAGGCCCGCCGCGAGCGGCTGCCCCGCGACCACGGGCACCTGGCGCTGATGGACGCCTCGATGTCCTACCTGCGCCAGTTCGTCCCCGGTGTGCCGGGCGCCATCGGCTTCGCCGGCGGCCCTGGCATGGACGACCTGCTGCAGGCGATTGCCATCCTGGCCCGGCTGCACGCGACCAGGGCCCGCAAGGTCCCGGACGGGGCACCCGACAGCTTCGTGCCCGCCCGCTGGGCCGGGTACCTGGAGAAGGCCTCGAAGGACGGCAACGTCGTCGCCTGCCGGCACTACTGGGAGCTGTGCGTGCTGATGGCCCTGCGCGACGGCCTGCGCTCCGGCGACGTCCACGTCCCGGGGTCGCGCCGGTACGCCGACCCGGCCTCGTTCCTGCTCACCCCGCAGCAGTGGGAGCCGCAGCGGCTGGAGTACTGCCACCTGGTGGGCAAGCCGGCGACCGCGGCCGACGCGCTGGCCCAGGCGAATGACGAGCTGCACGCGGCGCTGTCGGACCTGGAGGCCCAGCTCGCCCGGGGCGGCGGGAAGGGCGAGGTCCGGCTCGGCAAGGACGGCGAGCTCGTCATCCCGCCGCTGACCGCCGAGGACGTGCCCGCCGAGGCCGAGGCGCTGCGCGACGAGCTCGCCGCGATGCTGCCCCGCGTCCCGATCGCGTCGGTGCTGGCCGGGATCGACGCCCGGACCGGGTTCACCGACCTGCTGACCCACGCGGGCGGAATGGCCACCCGCCCGCCGGACCTGCGGCGCAACCTGCTGTACGTGATCATCGCGGAGTCCACCAACATGGGCCTGTCCGCGATGTCGGAGTCGTGCGGCGTCCCCTACGACACGCTGGCGTGGACGGCGGAGTGGTATTTCAGCGAGGAGTCGCTGGAGGCTGCCAACGCGGCGATCGTCAACTACCACCACCGGCTGCCGATGACCCAGGCGTTCGGCACCGGCACCCTGTCGTCGTCGGACGGGCCGAAGTTCCCGGTCAAGGGCAAGTCGCTGACCGCCGCGCACCTGTCCCGCTACTTCGCCCGAACCGGAGTGTCCACCTACACCCACGTCTCGGACCAGCACGCGACATTCGACACGAAGGTGATCTCATCGACGTCGCCGGAGAGCCCCTACGCGCTCGACGGCATCCTGGGCAACGAGACAGACCTGCTCATCACCGAGCACGCCACCGACACCCACGGCGCGACGCTCGCGAACTTCGCGCTGTCCGGCCTGACGGGGCTGCAGCTGTCCCCGTGCATCCGCGACCTGGGCAAGATCACCCTGTACCGCACCGGGCCGAGGTCCGACTTCGCGGCCCGCTACCCGGCCTCCGGGCACCTGCTCACCCGCCGGCTGAACGAGGACCTGATCACCGAAATGTGGGACGACCTGCTGCGGGTCGCCGCCTCGGTCAAGGGCGGGCACGCCACCGGCGCACTGGTCGTCGGCAAGCTGTGCTCATCAAGACGGCAGCAGAACGCCCTCGCCGCCGCGATCAAGGAGTACGGCGCGCTGAGACGTACCGTCTACGCCGCCCGCTACCTGGTCGACGAGACGTACCGGCGGCGGACCGGCCGGCAGCTCAACAAGGGCGAGAACGTCCACTCCCTCAAGCGGATGCTCGCCTACGCGGGCGAGGCGGCGGCGTGTCCTGACTACTTGCGCAGGGTGAGCGGGATGGCCGCCCCGATGAGCTCGAAGGCCTGGCGCTGCTCGCTGGTGGGCTCGGCCAGGACGGGAACGGTGGCGGGCGTGCCGGCGAAGCGGAGCTCGTTGCGGGTCA
>JBOHCG010000968.1:0-2044 GCA_050698735.1 Streptosporangiaceae bacterium
GCGCTTCGGGTTCGGCGAGGTCCTGGTGAGCGAGCACGACATCCTCGACGGCATCGCCTGGTCGCTGGCCACGAACTCACCCAGTTGAAGCACAAGATGCCAGGCGACGAGGAAGCGTTCCAAGCCGGCACCTGGCCATGCGATCCAGCCGGACCCGACACCCCCGTGGCCCGCAGCCGCGAGGAGGTCACTAACCTGGCGGCGGACGCGGGCACGCTGGCCGAACTGACCGCGCGGCAGTCGGTGTGCCGGGCCTGTCCTCGCCTGGTGGCCTGGCGCGAAGAGGTGGCCGTGGTCCGCCGCCGCGCGTTCCGTGACGAGCGGTACTGGGGCCGTCCCATTCCCGGCTGGGGATCGGCCACACCGCGGATATTGATCGTCGGCCTGGCGCCGGCGGCACACGGCGGGAATCGCACCGGCCGGATCTTCACCGGCGACCGCAGCGGGGACTTTCTTTTCGCGTCCCTGTACCGGTGCGGCCTAGCGGAAAAGCCGACCAGCGTGGCCTTGGGGGACGGCCAGCAACTGCTGGGCACTCGGATGGCCGCGGCCGTCCGATGCGCGCCGCCTGACAATAAGCCGGAGCCAGCCGAACGGGATACGTGCGCGCCGTGGCTGATCGCCGAACTCCGCCTGGTCGCCGCGGACCTGCGCGTTATCGTATGCCTCGGCGGTTTCGCCTGGCAGGCGATATGGCCGGTACTCGGCAGCTGCGGATTCGCTCTGCCGCGACCGCGTCCGGCCTTCGGCCACGGCGCCGAGGTGCGGCTGGACCGCGGAACACAGCCCCCCGGCGGCGTGCTGCTCATCGGCTGCTACCACCCGAGCCAGCAGAACACGTTCACCGGCCGCGTCACTCCGGAGATGCTGGATATCGTATTCACCCGGGCCCGGGAACAGGCGGGGCTCGCGGGCCCCGCTGCATCCGTCCGGTTACCTAAAGTAATGTCGATCATGTAATTAACTACGCTCTGCATTTCTGCCTGAAAACGGCGACCAGGTTACGGAAAATTATGCGAAGAGGTCTTTGTTACTCCTCGGCTAAGCAATTGCACGAGCGGTATTATGGGGCCGCCCCCGTAGCCCAAGGGAAGAGGCCGGCCCCCTAAAAGGGTCCACAGTGTCGGTTCGACTCCGACCGGGGGCACCCGTTGACGTCCCAGGTCCGCGACCTCGATTGTCTAAAGCAGTCCCACCTGAAACATTGGTCCCGAAGATCAACAACGACTCCCGCCCCCAATCCGCGCGGCCGGCTTCTGCGCACTATCGCACCGCGACATTGGTTATATCCGTGCGCGAGAGTTTATGCCGTTATATAAGTCCGCATAGCCGGTTAAATCCGGATATGTCACCTCGGGGTACCTGCGGTGTCCGCCGCGGAGCGGTTAGGGCCGAAGGCACTGCGCAGAGCTCGGAACAAAGGCCATGCGGAAGCACCTGCACCGTACCCTGCGCAGGCAAGCCAAACCGGCGCGCGGCAAGCCAGCACAGGACATGAACCGCGCGCGGCAGTCAGTAGAAGGTCAGGCGCCGTTCAGGCGCAGCCGCCGGCGCATCTCGTACTCGTGCACGATCGCGTAGGCGTAGCCGTGGGAGATGCCGGCGTCGTCCGCCAGCCAGTGCGCGCGCTCCTCGCGACGCAGGAACGCGGGGCCAGATTCAAGGCGGCTGAACCACTCAGCAAGGTCGCGCCCGGTTACGACCGGGATGCGCGCGATGAGGCTACTGTGCAGATGCGGTGAGTGGAGCAGCGACAACTGGCACCTCCATGAGATCTCCTCTTGTCCTGAGGGTGCCTTAACGAAGCGCGCCTGGCAACCCCCTGGCGTTACCTGAATTAACTGAGCCGTTCGAAGATCATCGCCATGCCTTGGCCGCCGCCCACGCACATGGTTTCCAGGCCGATGGTCGCGTCGTGGAACTGCAGGCTGTTCAGCAGGGTCGTGGTGATGCGTGCCCCGGTCATGCCGAACGGGTGCCCGACCGCGATCGCCCCCCCGTTCACGTTGAGCCTGGCGAGGTCCACGCCGAGATCGGTGTAGGA
>JBOHCG010000969.1:0-2006 GCA_050698735.1 Streptosporangiaceae bacterium
CGTGCCGGGTGTTCGCCGACCAGCCGACGAAACCGGCGAACGCTCCATGGGCGACCGCGCCGATGGCGGAAACGTCGCAGCGCAGCAGGACGACGGGCACGGGCTTGACGTGGGACATGAGCGTCAGGAGGCCCGCCACAGTCCGGGCGGCATCGAAGCCGTTGTACCGGTGCAGCAGGACGATCGCCACCGGCCGCCCGGCCGCCCGCACCTCCTCGGTGAGGCACGGCAGCCCGTCGCGGAGCCACCATGGCTCGATGGGCAAGACCACCAGGATGGCCTCGTCGATCGCGGCCCACCGTGCCAGCGCCTTCCGGAGTCCGGACCGGTCGTCGTTCCGGATCCGCGGGGTGTCGGTGAGTATGAGCGGGACACCCGCCGCTTGCTGGCGCATCAGCCACTCGTCGTAGTCGAAGAGCGGCTCGGAATCCATCGTGGCCCGCTGGCCGTAGGCCGCCGGATCGACCAGGACCCCCGGCGTTTTCGCGGCCAGTTTCGCGCCCTGTTTGCCGGACACGATGGCGCCGCCGCAGACCGCGACGATAGACCGCAGTAGGTCCGGGCTGACGGATCCGCCGAGGTAGGGGAAGATTCCGGGAGAGATGCCGACGGCCAGCGAATGCGGGCTCGGTGTGACGGACAGGGGGTCGATCTTCAACTCGGGTACCTCGGACGAACGGGGCGCAACGAACTCATCTGGATGCTATCTGTAGCAAACTTCCGAACCCGGGATGACACGCCGTCACCAGTCAGCGAACTCAGGCGTCTTCATGGCCACCGGATCTGGGACGGCTAGCTGTCGCTAACTTCGGCGACCCTGGCCCGGATCTGCGCCACGATCTGGTTCGCCTCATCCTCGGTGATCTCGATGAAGGTGTTGTCCAGATCACCACGTTCGGCCGAAATCAGCGACGTGCTGTACTCCCAGATGAGATTCCTGGTGAATGCTTCGTCGGACCTGCCGCCATCCTCAGTGTAAGTACGCCGGAACACTCCCGCAGGCTGCTCACGGCTGCTCAGGTCGTTCACGACGGCGTAGTATGTGACCCTGTCTGGCATCTGCACCTCTCTACGGGTAGTCGGGTATGTCGGTGGCACCATGCGGAACCGGCACTTCAGCGGTGACTTTGCTCTGGAAGGCCTCCAGTACCATCTGCTCGAACTTATCAGCCTGGTGGGTACGGAGCCGCTCGTAGGCCTTATGCGTAATCTCCTTTGCCTCGAAGCTGATGCGGGTATGGAACTGGACTTCGAATCGCTGGCCAGTATCCGGATCGATCCACTGGCTGTTGATACCCTTGTATTGGTCGCTGGACCATGAATTCTTGAGACCAAGCAGCTCAAAGCCCTGGTTCTTCAGCCGTCCAAGCTCCGCCCAGACGCCTTGCGTGTAGCGGGACTCACGGTACTCAAAGGTATATCGGACTGTGTCTGACACGATTGAGAGAGCTTTCTCTGCGGGCAGGACAAACTCCTTCATCTTGTCGCAGACCTTCTCCTTGATGCGGTCTAGGCCTTTCCGGCAGTGTTCGAGGCCGATCAGGTGCCGGTTAGGATCTTGGCTTTCCACGGCGCGCAACGCTGGCGAGATCTTCCCCTTCTCCCGATCGAAGATGCGACCGCACTCTGCTTCGACTCCGACATTATCGGTGGGTTTGAGTTCTCGGCCGCGGTCCCCGTGCCAGCTACCAGGAACGTGCGTGGACGTGTCGACCGGTGGGCGTTCTCCCGCCGGCCATTTCCTTAGGTACTCGCCCCACATCCAGCGGGATTCCGCCGCGTCCCCGTCCCACTTCTCCGACGCTGCCTGCTCCTCCGCCGTGGCGGGTTGCGCCGCGCCGGACTGCTCCTCGGCGTTGGCCCTCTGCTGATCGGCGTAGTACTCCTGCCGCGTGCGCGGCTCGGCCGGTCCGCCACCGCCTTGATGGTCCCGGCGAGGTCCGTCGCCATTTGACGGCATGTTGCCGTCAGGCGGGCGGTCGGCTGGCACCGGACCTCATTACGCG
>JBOHCG010000970.1:0-2003 GCA_050698735.1 Streptosporangiaceae bacterium
GCCTGAGCTGGCGCTGGGTGCTGTTCGTCAACGTCCCGATCGGACTGTTCGCGGCGCTGCTCGCCCCGCGGACGCTCGCCGAGAGCCGCGCCGGGGACGGGACCACGACGTTTGACCTGCCGGGAGCCGTAACCGTCACCGCCGGCCTGTCGCTGCTCGTCTACGCCGTCGTCGACACCGTCACCGCCGGCTGGGGATCGACGGCCACGCTGGCGCGTCTGGCCGGGGCCGCGGTCCTGCTGATCGTGTTCGTGGTGATCGAGCGGCGCCAGCGCCGCCCCTTGATGCCGTTCTCGATCTTCCGCCTGCGGACGCTGCGGGGAGCGGACATCGTCGGGCTGCTGATCGGCATGGGCCTGTTCTCGATGTTCTTCTTCGTCTCTCTCTACCTCCAGGACGTCCTGCACTACTCGCCGGTCAAGACCGGGATCTCCTACCTGCCGCTCGCGGTCGCGATCATCCTCGCCGCCGCCGCCGCCTCCCGGCTCGTCACCCGCGCCGGCTTCAAACCACCCCTGATCGCCGGCCTGCTGCTCGTCGCCGGCGGCCTGCTGTGGTTCGCGCAAGTACCAGCGGCAGGCGGCTCGTTCACTGCGGACGTCCTCGGCCCGTCGCTGCTCGCCGGAGCCGGGTTCGGGCTGGCGTTCGTGCCCGTGACGATCGCCGCCGTGACCGGAACCGAGCCGCACGAGGCGGGCCTGGCCTCCGGTCTGGCCAACACCTCCCAGCAGGTCGGCGGCGCGCTCGGGCTCGCGATCCTGGCGACCGTCGCCAACAGCCGCACCCAGAGCCTGTTCCACGCCGGCGTCCGCAGCTCGGCCGCGGCGCTGACCAAGGGCTTTGACCTGGCGTTCCTCGCCGGCGCCGGCTTCGCGTTCGCCGGAGCGATCCTCGCCGCCGTGCTGATCTCCTCACGCGACAGCCGCGAATCCGCAAAGGCGGCCCGCAGCGGCGAGGCCGCCGGCGCCGATGCCGCAGCCGTTCCCGCCGCCGCGGACCCGTCCCCTACAGCGAGCGGGGCGCTCCGCCCCTGACCGGCCGCCGCGCCCTGCGCCGAACTCGCCCCGAAAACCCGAACATGATCGATGAGTTCCTGGAGGAACGATGAAAACGATGCACCTGAGCGAAAACGAGAAGCCAACGGCCCAGGCCGCGTCGGCCAGCCGGATGAATATGCGCCGCGAGGCCCGGAACCAGCTCGGGTTCCTGTCAGCACAGTTCCTGCTCGGGATGGCGGTCAACCTGATCGGGCAGCCGTCGCAGACCACCGGGGCTGCTCACACCGCCAGCACCGTGCTGCTCTCGCTGCACGTCGCGGTCGGGATCGGCCTGCTCGCCGGGGCCGTCATGGTCATCCGGGCCGCCCGCGGCGGCGGGGACCGGCCGCGTCAGCTCGCACGCTCGGGCGCCGTCCTGATCGGCCTCACCTTCATCGCCGGGGTGATGACAGTGATCACCAAGAACAACTGGTGGTCCTACGCCATGGCAGCCGGCTTCATCGCCTCCGTGCTGCTGTACGGGAGCCTGCTGGTGCGGGCGCAGAGCCCGGCGCCGCAGCCAGAGCAACCGAGCTGATCCAGGTCCGCCCCCCGCGGCGGGCATCGCGCACCTGCCCGGCCTCGCCCATACCGGGCTGACACAGCTGACCGCTAAGCGCGATCCATCAAAGCTCGCTGTCGTCGCCGTCCGGCCCCGGGTGCACGGGCCAACGCCGCCGTGACGCGCCGGGTCATCGACAGCCTGGACGGCCCGGTCGTCCTGGCCGGCCACTCCTCGACGGAGCGGTCATCACCGAGGCAGGCCCGCACGAGAAAAGGGAACTGCGGCAGGAGCGCAAAATCCCGTATCCCAAGCCGGCGCTACGAAGGAAGAAGGAAACAATGACCATCAAGAACACCATTGCCGGCCGCGACCTGGAAGCCCTGCGGGCGGCTCTCGCGGGCCAGGTTTTCGTCGCGGGCCAGGCCGGCTACGACCAGGCGCGCCAGGCCTCAGGACTCCTG
>JBOHCG010000971.1:0-1999 GCA_050698735.1 Streptosporangiaceae bacterium
CGGTCGCCCGCTGCACCGTCTACCGCGCAGTCCAGCGTGCCGGCGAGCCCGCAACAGTCCGGGCCCGCGGCGCGTGACCAACCTGTCATCATCTGGGCTACCAGGCACCGACCTCAACAGGCGCTGCGAAAACAACCAGATCCGTTCCGTTGCTAAAGCGACCCCTATAGGAGACACCAGGCCGTAGCGGACGGCTCGCGAGCACCCGCGATCCTGCGTTTACCTGGCCGTAATGCTCATCGTTGTTTCTTCGCCGCCAGTAGGCGACCCCAGGTAGGAGGCGGCTCAGCGGGCCAGATCTCAGGCAACCATCCTGGCCAGCTCCGCGGGCCGCAGGTACTCGCGGGCCGGCCTGCCTCTGCGGCGGGCGAGCATTCCGCCGACAACTGCGGTGGCAGCCACGGATATCAGGCCACCGGCGATCATGCTCATCCTGGGACCGAACTGCTCGGCGGCCCATCCGACGAGAGGCGAGCCCAGCGGCGCCCCGCCCAGGAACACCAGCAGGTACAGTCCCATCACCCGACCGCGCATTTCGGCGGTGGTACCTAGCTGGGTGGTGGAGTTCGCCGTGGTCGTGAAGGTGATCACGGCAAGGCCGGTCGGCACCAGCAGGATCAGGAAGGACCAGAAGTCCGGCATCAGGCCGGTAGCCACCTCCAGCAGCCCGAACGCTCCCGCCGTGGCCAGCAGCAGCCGCAGCCCCGGCCGGACCCGGCGGGCGGCCAGCAACGCGCCGCCGAGCGCGCCGAGCGCGTACACGGCCGAGGCGATACCGAAGGCCCCGGCACCGGTGTGGAACACCTGACGGGACATGAGCGCATTCGTGACCTGGAAGTTCATCCCGAAGGTGGCCACGAAGAAAACCAGGATCATCGGCATCCACAGATCCGGCCGGCCCTGGATATATGCGAGGCCCTCATGAAGCTGACCCTTCGCCCTGGGCATCCGGTCCACCCGGTGCAGATCGGACGGCCGCATCAGCTTCAGGCTCACCAGGACCGCCGCATAGGACGCGGCGTTGACCAGGAATGCGGCGGGTGTTCCGGCGACGCTGATGACCAGCCCGGCCACGGCAGGTCCGGCGATCCGCGCCAGGTTGAACACCGCGCTGTTCAGCGCGATGGCGTTCGGTATCGCGGTGCTTCCCACCATCTCGGCGGCGAATGCCTGCCGGGTCGGGTTGTCTACGACGGTGACCAGCCCGAGCCCGAACGCGAGCAGGTAAACATGCCAGATCTGGACCGTGCCGGTCAGCGCGAGGATGCCGAGGATGACCGCCAGGCCGCCCATCAGCGTCTGGGTCACCATGAGGATGGCCCGCTTGGAATAGCGGTCGGCGATCATTCCGCCCCACAGGCTGAACAGCAACAGCGGCAGGAACTGCAGGCCGGTGGTGATGCCCAGGGCCGTCCCGCTGCCATGGGTCAGTTCGAGCACCAGCCAGTCCTGCGCGACGCGCTGCATCCAGCTACCGGTGTTGGAGATCACCTGACCGGTGGCGAACAACCGGTAGTTGCGGTTGCTCAGCGACTGGAACGTCCGGCCGCCCAGCCGCAGCCGCCGGCCCGTGCCGGCTTCGCCGGCCTGTGCGGTGGCGGTCAGGACTGGCTGAGCTTCTCCAGAATCGGCATTGCAGCGCGCAGCGTCGCCCGTTCCTGCGGGCTCAGCTCTGTGAGCCTCGCGGCGAGCCGCGCTTCCCTGAGCCTGCGCGCCCGGCGCACAAGGTCGCGCCCCGCGTCCGTCACCGTGAGCGCGACCTGACGCCGGCCGGTGGGATGGGCCGCTCACGCTACCAGGCTGCGCTCCTCGAGGACTGCGATGACCCAGGTCATAGGCGGTGGCTGCACCTTCTCGTGTGCCGCCAGCTCGCCCGGGCTCATCGTGCCGTGCCGTTCCAGCACCGCGAGCGCGGCGAACTGCGTGCCGCAGAGCCCGGGCAGGCCGCGTGCGACCCGCTCGGCCCGCAGCCGCCGGGCGAGGCGGCTCACCGCTATCC
>JBOHCG010000972.1:0-1989 GCA_050698735.1 Streptosporangiaceae bacterium
CCTCGTCACTTGCCCTCCTGGCCACGGCGGGGCCTCCTTCCTGCTCGCATAAACGGGAGGGGGCTAGTAAGAAACGCCCGGCCTGCCGCCAGCTGGAGCTGGCTGAGTCCGGCCGGCTTCAGCGCGCTTGCCGCGGCCCGTCTCGTTCGGCTGTGGCCGCGAGGTCAAGCAGTGCCCGGGTGATGGCCCGGGCCTCGGCGGGGGTGATCTCGGCACACATGTCGGTGCGCTCCGCGGCGGTCCCGAGATTGAGGTCGATGAGGGCCGGGCCGGGCTCGGCGTGCAGCGGGTGCGTCCGGCTGACCCGGTTTCCCGCTCGGCGTCGCGGGCGCCCGTCAGCGCGTCGACTCCGGGTACGCCGGGGCGGCTGCGGTCCGGGGGCATGCGGCCTTTCCTTCTGGTCAGCGGGGGCGGGTGAGCAGCTGTTCGTACTTGGCGACGTCGGGCACGGGCCGGGTGTCAGCGGGAAGCGGCGGAAGCTCAGCCGTGCGTTCCAGGGACCGGTACACGGTGGGCCTGCTGACGCTGAACAGGGCGGCGATCTCGGCGACGTTGTAGTCTCCGCTGTCGTGCATGCGGCGGATCTCGCGGTCCTGGGCGGGCTTGAGGCTGGGCTGCTTGCCGCGCAGTTTGCCGTTCTGGCGGGCGATGGCCATGCCCTCGCTGGTGCGCTGGCGGATCAGGTTGGCCTCGAACTCGGCGATGACGGCGAGGATCTGCAGGAACATCCGGGCGAACGGGTCGTTCCAGTCGTAGACCGAGCCGCCCAGCGCGAAGCGGACCCCGCGGGCGGAGAGCTGGCCGAGGATGTCCAGCGCGTCGGGCACCGACCGGGCGAGCCGGTCCAGCTTGGTGACGGTGAGGGTGTCGCCCTCGCGGACGGCCGCGAGGGCCTGGTCGAGGCCGGGCCGTGCGCGGCCGGTGCCGGTGAGCCCCTTGTCGAGGTAGACCCGGTCCGCCGGGACCCCGAGCGCCGCCAGAGCCTGGCGCTGGGCGGTGAGGTCCTGCGCCAGGGTGGAGCACCTGGCGTAGCCGATGTTCGCCACCCGATCGCCCTCCGTGTCCGTTTAAGGTACCTGTCCGTTACACATTCACCGTACACCCTAACTGAGACACCGCAAGGTGCGCTGACGGGTTTCCCGCGCCGCTCGGCCGCGCGTCCGTTGGGCGATCCCCTTACGGACACATGCTGGGCACCCGCGCCGCCGGATCCCTGGCCAGCCTGGTCTACGGCAAAGCCCGCGGCGCCACGCTGCGCCGCGACCTCATCGACGTCGCCGCCCGCGCCGCCCGGCACGGCCGCGGGCACATCACCGTGCACCTTCCCGAAGGCTGGCACCGCGAACACGAGTGGATGACGCTGTTCCCCGCTGCCTGCGGCCCGCCCACAGCCGCGGCCTGACCAGCCCGGATCCGGTCACCGCATCCTCAACGGCCGCCAGCGGCCACCCGAATCCCCGCCCCGCAGCAAGAACCCCGGACAACAAGCCGCCAGATAGGCGAGCGGCGGAAAGCCCACGGCTAATATTCGCCGTCAAGACCGAATCCACCGGCCGCTGATCTGCCAGCCACCACCTAAGTCGTCGCGAATTAATAACAATGCGTTTTGGCTCTGGGGTGGCTAGGCTTGTGGTATGGCCGTCGCCGGGGACGTGGAGGAGGAGCTGGCCGCGGAGTTCGCGGCCTTGTTCCCGCACCTGGATGAGCGGCAGCGGCGGCTGGCGATGGGGGCGAGGGCGAGATCGCTGGGCCACGGCGGGATCACGATGGTGGCCCGCGCGGCCGGGGTGAACGCGGTGACGGTCTCGCGGGGCGTGACGGAGCTGGAAGCCGGCGGCGAGCCGCTGCGGCGGGCGCGGCGGGCGGGCGCGGGGCGCAAGGACATCACCGAGACCGACCCGGGGCTGGTGCCGGCGCTGCTGGCGCTGGTGGACCCGGCCGCGCGGGGAGATCCGCAGTCGCCGCTGCGGTGGACGGTGAAGCCGGCCC
>JBOHCG010000973.1:0-1983 GCA_050698735.1 Streptosporangiaceae bacterium
ACCAGCGTATGAACGGGGCGGGGAAAGGTCTGCCCTGGAGTCTGTCGACTCCTGACGCGGAGTGTTTGTACGGTCGCTGGCATGACATGCGACGGAGTGAGCCAGTGATCGAGGCCGTCCGCCTGACCAAACGCTTCGGCGCCAAGACCGCCGTCGACGAGCTGAGCTTCACGGTGCGGCCAGGGCTGGTGACCGGTTTTCCTCGGCCCGAACGGGGCCGGCAAGACCGCGACCGTGCGGACCCTCGGCACCCTGATCGCGCCGACCTCGGGGTCCGCGACGGTCGCCGGGCTGCCTTGACGACTGGGAACGCGGCGGAGATCCGTCGCCGGATCGCGATCATGCCGGAGTCGCCGGGCCTATACCTGCGGCTGAGCGTGGCGGAAAACCTGGAATGCTTCGCCGACCTCTACGAGGTGCCCGATGCCCTGATCGGATCGGCCGCGCGTTGCGGGCAGTCAACCTAGCCGACCGGGCGGGCGATGCCTGCCAGTCGCTGTCCAAGGGCATGCGCCAGTGGGTCGCCCTACCCAGGGCGCTGCTGTCGGAGCCCCAAGGTGCTGTTCCTCGACGAGCCAACAGCCGGGCTGGACCCGATCGCGGCCAGGGACGTGCACGAGCTGATCACCGGGCTGCGCCAGCGCGGCGTGACGATCTTCCGCACCACGGCTGCGGCCTGCCTGTTCCGCAGCCTCGCCGACCCCACCCGGCTGGCCATCATCGGCTGCCTAGCCGAAGGCGAGCAGCGGGTGGTCGATCTGACCAGGCGGCTGGGGCTCGCCCAGTCGACGGTGTCGGGGCATCTGGCGTGCCTGCGTGACTGCGGCCTGGTCGACTGGCGCCCGGCCGGCCGTCAGTCGTTCTATTTCCTGGCGCGGCCGGAATTGCCTGGCCTGCTTACCGCGGCGGAGCAGGTGCTGGCCGCGACCGGTCCGGAAGTGACCCTGTGCCCCGGCTATGGCCTGGCCCGTGCACGGTGAACAGGTCGATTCGGTGCACAGCCTGCTCGCCGGCCACCGGCCGGGAGCCAGCACCGCGGGCATCGCGCTGACCGCGCTGAGCCTGATAGTGATGCCGGTGCCCGGCCGGGCCAGGCACCGGCTAGCCGCGCAGCTCGGGTCCGCCGCGACAGCCGGGGAAGGCACGCAGAACCTGTTCTGCGCCGCCTCGGCGGCCGCTGTCCTGGCCGGCCTGGCGGTCAATGCCGCGCTCGGCTGGTGGTGGCTGGACGCGGGCGCCGGTCTCGCGGTCGCGGCCGCCGCCGTCAAGGAGGGCCGCGGCGCCTGGCGGGGAAGTGGCTGCTGCTAGCCCGGGACACCCCCTGCCTAGGGGATTAGGTGCGTCTAATTGTGAGATTAGACACACCTGCGAGTCGTGTTAAGGTCGGCGCATGATGACGGCAGCGGCCGGGCGCGGGTCCTCGTGCTGTGATGCGGCCCGGTCGGAGGCGATGGGGAAATACCTGCGGGCCATCTACCTGCTCAGCTTCAGGGCCCCGCCGGTCTCGACCTCTGACGTGGCGGCCCGGCTGGGCGTCGCCCCGCCGTCGGTGTCGGCGATGCTGCGCCGGCTCGGCGCGGCGGGCCTGCTGGCCGCATCGGGCAGCGGCGGCATCGCGCTGACCGAGCACGGCCAGCGTCATGCCCGGGAGGTGATCCGGCGGCACCGGCTGATCGAGACCTTCCTGGTGCAGGCCGCCGGGATGCGCTGGGATGAGGTGCACGACGAGGCGGAGGCGCTGCAGCAAGTAGTCAGCGACCTGCTGATCGACCGGATCGACACGGCGCTGGGGCACCCGCGGCGGGACCCGCACGGCGACCCGATCCCGCAGCCCTCCGGCGATCACGTCGAGGACTGGCCGCCGGCGCTCGCCGGCGTCACCGCCGGCGCGTCCTTCCGGGTGGACCGGGTCAGCGACGAGGACAGCGCCGCCCTGCAGTACCTCGCCGGGCTGGGGATCCGGCCCGGGGTCGTGCTCCGGGT
>JBOHCG010000974.1:0-1982 GCA_050698735.1 Streptosporangiaceae bacterium
ACCATGCATCCATGGCGCTGAACATCAAGGATCCCGAGACCGAACGTCTGGCGGCCGAAGTGGCTGAATTGACGGGAACGACAAAGACAGGGGCCGTCCGATACGCCCTGCGCCAGGTCCTTGAGGCACAGTCCCGCTCGTCCGTCCAGCAGCGGGAGGAACGCCTCACCCGGTTCCTCGAGGAGGAAATCTGGCCGCTGATACCGCCGGACCAGCTCGGCAAGCCGGTGTCCAGAACGGAACGCGAAGAGATCCTCGGCTTCGGCGAGCACGGCGTATGATCATCGACTCCTCCGCGATCCTATCCGTCATCGGCCAGGAACCCGGGTACGAGCGCATCGTCCATGAGCTTGCCGCCTCACCGGTGACCCGGATCGGCGCGCCGACCCGGCTGGAGACGGGAATCGTGCTGACGGCACGGTTCGGGCCACGGGGGAAGACCGCATTGGCGCGGTTCCTGCAAGAGAACTCCATCGAGACCGTGGCCTTCGACGAGGCTCACGCCAGCGCGGCACTCGATGCCTACTCTCGGTTCGGCAAGGGCAGGCTTCCGGCTGCCTTGAACTTCGGCGACTGCTGCACCTACGCGATCGCTTCCGTTGCGGGGGAGCCGCTGCTGTGCATCGGAGACGACTTCGTCAGGACCGATCTGCTCCTGGTCAGCCTCGATAACGATGAGAAGTCAGCTGACGCGGGGTCTTCTGTCGCCTGTGCGGTCACGCGACCCAGTTTACGCTCGACTGTCGCCCTTAGCCTGCCCGCCGCACCGACCCTGACGCACAGAGGCATCAGGGCAGCGGGCCCGTCTACGTCGGCATCGACGTGCACCGCGAGCGTTCTCAGGTGGCGGTGGTCACCGGGGACGGGGCAGTGCAGCTGAACAAGAACGCGGTGAACGGGACCGAGCCCATCTTGCGGCTGATCGGCGATCTGCCGGCCGGCCCGCCGGTGGCGTTCGAGGCCGCCTACGGCTGCGGCTGGCTGGTCCGGCTGCCGGAGGACTACGGGTTCGACCCGCACCTGGACGCTGCCGGGTGGACACACATGTGCGGGCTGCGAGGTGCACGAGTGCGACGGGTTCGGGCCTGCGAGCCGAGGATCTGGAGTTCGGAGATGCCGTACCGGACGCAGATGTCGGCCATGCGTTTCTCGTCGACCTCAACGCCCGGGATGACCAGTACGGCGTCAGGTTAGCCCCCGGAGAGGTTAGCCGATCTGAGGCGTTCCTCTCGCGGTGATCAGGAGTGAGGGCGGTGGTAGATCTCCGCGCGGTGGTCGATGTCGAGGACGTGGACGGTGCGATTAGTCTCGTCGATCCGGTAGAGGATCCGGTAGGTGCCGCGGCGAGCTCCGTGACAGCCTGCGAGGGGGCCGAACAGCGGTTTACCGACGCGGTGCGGATTGGGCGCGAGGGCGGCCTCGCAGAATTCCAGGACGGCGGCTGCGACTGCTTCTGGAAGCCGCTCCGCGATGGCCCGCCGCGCGGCGGGCTGGAACCGGATCTGGTACCGCTGCTCGGGTTCGGTGCTCACGCGCCGGTGGCGCGGCGCCGAGCCAGGTCCTGCCGGACGGTAGCCAGGTCGGCGCCGGGCTCGCCGCGGCCGAGAGCGGCCAGGCTCTCGGAGATGCGGGCGACCGCGTCGGTGTCGCCCAGGATCTCGAGGGTCATCTCCAGGCCTTCCAGGTCGTCCACGGAGACCAGGACGGCCTCGGGTTCGCCGTTGCGGGTCAGGGTGATCCGCTCATGCTGCTGGCGGACCCGCCTGGCCAGTTCAGACAGGCGCGCCTTGGCCTCGGATAGCGGTACGGGCGTCGCGGCGATCGTCATAGTCAGAAGTATAGGTTATATTGGTCAGATATCTGGTCAGCACGTGGAGGGATTGCGGCTCGCATCGGCCCGCTACGGCGTCCGCAATGCTGCGTGCTTTACTTGCTTCCTGCTGCAGACTGGCGCTCGCCGTGATCACGCTGGCCATCAGCGT
>JBOHCG010000975.1:0-1974 GCA_050698735.1 Streptosporangiaceae bacterium
GTGCCGCTCGCGGCGGGGGCGGCGGGGGCGGCGGGGGCGGCGGTCGCGGCCGGGGCGGTCAGCGCCGCGCACGCGGCCAGGACGACTCCGGCTAGGAACCCGGTCGCGCGAACGGGCAGGTGGACACGTGCCATCATGGACACCCCGCGGAGTAGTGGCCGGACAACAGCGGCAAGCCTCTCAGTTGCGGCACGCCATGGCAAACGCGCGGCACGAAGGAACGGGCGCTAATCTCTGGGCCACGCGAAGACCGGCCCCCGGGCCTGCAGCGTCACCGGCGAGCCGACCGGGAGATGGGGTCCGCCGGCGATCCGCACCACGATCGGCTGGGCTTCGGCGTCGTTCCCGGGCTGGACGTGCAACACGGCGTCGTGCCCGTGGTAGCCGTAGGAGGTCACGCGACCCGTCACGCCAGCCTCGTTCGGCCCGATGTCTATCTGTTCCGGCCGGATCAGGACCGTCACCCGGCCCGCGACCCCGGAAGCCCCCGGGCTGGCGGCGGCGGAGTCCAGCGGCAGGCTGCCGAACAGCGTCTTCACGACGCCGCCGTCGAGGACTCCCTCGAGCAGGTTCGCGGCCCCGATGAAGCTGGCCAGTTCGGCGTCGGCCGGCCGGCGGTAGAGGTCTTCTGGCGCCGCGCACTGGGCGATCTTCCCGTCGCGCAGGGCCGCGACCCAGTCGGCGGTGGACAGGGCCTCGTCCTGATCGTGGGTCACCAGCACGGCCGTGGTCCCGGCGCGCCGGAAGATCTCGTGAACGTCGGCGCGGACGCTGGCCCGCAGGTGCGCGTCCAGCGAGGCGAACGGCTCGTCGAGCAGCACCACGGCCGGCTCGATGGCCAGCGCCCGGGCCAGCGCGACCCGCTGCTGCTGGCCGCCGGAAAGCTGATGCGGGTACCTCTGGCCGAACCCGCCCAGGCCCACCGTCTCGAGCAGGCCGGCGACCTTGCCGCCGCGACGTTCCCGGCCGGTGAGCCCGAACCCGACATTGCCCTCCACCGTCAGATGCGGGAACAGGCTGCCTTCCTGCGGGACATAGCCGATGCGGCGCCGCTCAGGCGCGACGTGAACGCCGGGACCGTCGACCAGGACGTCGCCGATACCGATCGTGCCGGCGTCGGCCCGCTCGAAGCCGGCCATCAGCCGCAGCAGGGTCGTCTTCCCGCTGCCGGACGGGCCGAGGATGGCCGTCAGGGAACCGGCCGGCGCCTGCAGGTCCACGCCGGTCAGGACCGGGCAGGCGCCGAAGGCCTTGTGCAGGCCGGTAACCGCCACTTGCCGCATGCTCTCGTCCTCACGCTTGCGCCGGCCGCTGGAAGAACCGGCCAAGCACATAGCTTGGCACAGCGGCGACGATGATCATGACCAGGGCGAACGGCGCGGCCTGGCTATAGGAGAGGTTGGACTCATACGACCAGAATTGCGTGGCCAGCGTCTGCGTGCCGGTGGGGATCAGCAGCAAGGTGGCGGTGAGTTCGGTGACCGCGGACAGGAAAACCAGGCAGAACGCGGCGACCAGGCCCGGCCCGGCGAGCCGCACCGTCACCCGGAACAGCACGGCCAGCCGGGGCTGGCCCAGGGACCTGGCCACCTCGTCGAGACTGGCCGGGGCCCGGGCCAGCGACGCCTTGACCCCGACCAGGGCCAGCGGGAAGAACATGATCGCGTAGCAGGCGATGAGCAGCAGCGATGTTCCGTAGCCCAACCCGGCCGCGTAGCGTTCCGTGAAGTAGGACAGGGCGAACGCGACCACCACTCCCGGCATGCCCAGGACCAGGTAGGTGCTGCGCTCGAGGATCTGCCGCGCCCGCCCGCTGTGCCTGATGGCCAGCAGGGCCACCGGGAACGCCATGACCGTGGCCAGGGCCGCGGCCGATCCGCCGTACAGAGCCGTATGCCCGGCGGCGTCGAGCAGGGGCACGTTGGCCCCGCCGGACAACGTCCCGGGCAGCCCTGCCTGCATCCAGTACACGGT
>JBOHCG010000976.1:0-1972 GCA_050698735.1 Streptosporangiaceae bacterium
ACCCGGCGACCGCCGCGGCGGTGATCAGGGTGCGGATCAGCCGCACCACCTCTGCGGCCAGCCCCGCGGCCTGCCGCAGGCACGAGTGGATGAACCCGGCCGAGACGGCAGCGCCGGCCACGTCGGCGATCAGCTGCCGGCACCGCTCCACCGGGACGTGCTGGAAGACGACCAGGTAAACGGCCAGCGCCCGCAGCCGCGGCCCGATCGACAGGGCCGAGTCCGGCACGCCCGCCGGGCGCGGCGCGACGTGAGCCCGGCCGCAGGCGCACTTGGCCTGGTGCAGGTCGTGCTGCACCCGCTCCGACGGCCCGGCCGGGATCTCCTCCTGCTGATACGACCGGGCAACTCCCAGGTCAGCGGCGCCTGCCAGGTCCCGGCCGCACTCGCACGCGCCCTGCGGGTAGTGGTCCTCGGTCCGGTCCGGGTCCTCCCAGCGCATCGCGGCGCCCGGCGAGCCGGGCTGCTTCCCCCGTTTCCGCTTCTTCCCCTCCGCCCGCTCCGCGGCCCGCCGCTGCCTCCGCGGCGGCTTCCGCCCGGGCAGGTCATCCGAACTCGGCGGCATCGAGGAGTTCCCGCTGTTCCGCGACCCCGCCCGCTCCGCCGCCGCCAGCTGCTCCCGCAGGTCAGCGACCAGCGCCTCCAGCACCGCGATCCGCTCCGCCTGCTCCCGGATCAGCGCATCACGCGGATCCGCGGGCGGCTCCTCCGGCGGCACATCGGTCACAGCACGCAATCATCCCCGAAACCACGCTCAGCCACCGCGGCAACACCGCACCCGACGTTAAAACGTAACCAGCGATTACTCACCGCAACATCAAGCCCGAGGGCCTGAATGTTTACGCCCGGCAGGCAGCACCAGGCGCAGCTCGCCGCGGGCGGCCCTGGCGCGCAGTCCCCCGGTCAGCCGTGACCGCAGCAGCTGCAATTCTGCCTCTTATGCCGACCTCGTCGTTATGCCGACCCTGGCGAAGGAATCGCAGGCCTGGACGGGGAACGTGACGCTGAGGTCGGCATAATCGCGGTGCATCTTCGGCGGTCAACCGCATCGGCGGGGTGGGCGCAATCGCGGCCGAAGACCGCGGAGCGCGCTCTTGACCTGCGGAGATAAGATCCTCCCCGCTGTGCGGGTACGTGCGCCTCGTCGGCCGGCCCGGCTTCGGGTATCTGGATTATGCCGAATTCGTGAGCGCTCCCAGGGCGCATGAGCTGGCTAAACTTAATCTGCCGAGCGCGACCACGGCATAATCCTGAGGTCGGCATAAGAAATGTTATGCCGATATCGGCATAAGGCCTCGGAGATGGTCCCCTTGAGGCCCAGTTATCCCCCAATGCCATGGGCTTTAGATGTTTGACTGGTTGTGGGTAGTTCCTGTTTTGGTTACTGCGGGTAGTTGACGTCCGGCGGTATGCCTGAGGCCGGCGTGTCGTGCCGGGGCCGCCGGGTCCACGGTCCGGCAGGGTTCCTTTTCGGGCAGGTCCGCGGTGTCTGCGCTGGTCAGGCTGGGGTGTTGGCCATGGTGATGATGGCGGGGGCGATTCGGGCGCCGGTGTCCTTCGCGGTGGCGTGCGCGAAGGATGACGGGGACTTGGACTTGCGGGCGCGGTGCCGGTCACGGTCGACGGTGTTCCGGTACAGCCCGGTTTCCCTGGTCACAGCCTGGTAGCAGGTGTTCCCGGGGCGGATCGCGGACAGGACCGCCCGGAGGGCGCGGGCGAAGGACAGGTCACGGGGCCGGACCGGGAGCCCGGTTCTCTTTCCCCTCCTCGCGGGCGCGGCCGCGAGGGCGGCGTCGCGGGTGACGCCGCGGGTCATCCCGGTCCCGGCGGCCCAGGCCGCGAGTTCCTGCCGGACGAGATCCGGGGAGCCGGAGCGGAGCATCGGCCCGGTGCCCGGGCCGGCGCCGCGCAGCGGCGCCTTCGCCTCCCGCAGCGCGGTCTCCGACCCGTCCCACCGCCACTTGTACAGCGC
>JBOHCG010000977.1:0-1968 GCA_050698735.1 Streptosporangiaceae bacterium
TGAGCACATCGTCGGGCGCGTCCCGGTAGCCGAACGGGATGAAGACCGGGTACTGCTTCATGCCGACGCCGGTAACCCCGTTATAGGTAAGGGTGGACTTGAACGTCTCCCAGTAGTCACCATCAAGCGGCTCGCCGTCGGTGAGGAAGAACGCGCACGGCCGGAAGACCCGGTACCCCTGCGCCTTCAGCGCCGCCGCGTCGGCGGGGATGACGCGGGCGAGTTCGCGGAAGGCCTCGCCGTAGTACGTGCCGCCCTCCACGCTCAGCGTCGGCACGCGCGCCTCGCTCATCTGGCTCAGCGGCATGACGACCTTCGCCGTGTCGGAGAACGTCATGATGGCGATGTGCGCGACGTCGTCCACCATCGGCTCCGCGACGATGGACCCGTGCAGCCGCTGTACGCCGTCGTTGAGCGCCGGCATGTCGTTGATCATCGAATATGAGACGTCACAGATCAGGTAGAAGGGCATCACCATCTGCCCCTCAGCCGCCGCCGAGAATCCAGGTCCCTCTCTCATTCCCGCCCCTCCAAGAGCCAAGCGCCGCCGACGGTCGCGCCGCCGGGATTAAGTTGGTCTGCCTACTGTCTGACGGACAGCCCCGGCGCGGGCCTGGCCGGCCGGGCGGATGCCCGCCGCCCGCGGGTATCCTGGCCACCACGGACCTCGCTCACCGGGATTCCCTCATGTCCGCAACGGCTCATCACTCCTCGCGCGGCAGCTGGCTTTCTGCCGTTCTGTCAGACGCCGGCGTCTTCGGAACGGGTCCCTGTCCGGTCTGCGGCCGCGCGATGACCGCGCGCCGCGGGGTGGCGCTGACCGGTGAGCAATTCTGCGATCGGCATCTGGGCCAGCAGCCCTGCGCGCTTTGTACCATGCCGGCCGACGCGCCCGGACTGGCGATTCCGCTATGCCGACGGTGCTCGGCGACGTCGATACGCACCTCAGCCGATGTAAAGCGCGAGCTTCCCGCCGTGAAGCGGCAGCTCGCGGCGCTGGGCATCCGCACCGTCACGCCGGTCAAGGTGCAGTTGGCTTCCGCCGAACTGCTGCAGCGGACCGTCGGCAACCATGCGCTCGGCGCGACCATATCCCGCGACACCAGCGTGGTCGACCTCTTCGTGCTGCGGGATCTGCCGCTGCTCAAGTTCGGCACCACGGTAGCCCACGAGCTGATGCACACCTACATGACACAGAACGAATTCGGCGACGTGCCGCCTCGCATCGCCGAGGGCCTGTGTCAGCTCCTCGCCTTTGCCTGGATCTCCCGGCAAGACGGAACGCTGGCCCAGGCGGAGCGCCGGCAGATAACGGAGAATCCCGATCCGGTCTATGGCGACGGCTTCCGGCAGGCGCACGAGGCCGTCCGGCGGGTCGGCGTGCGGCGCACCCTGGCCACCGTGAAAGAGCAGCACCGCCTGCCCTGAATGCATCGGTCCTGGACGTGCGGTAGCCGGCCTGGATGCTGTGCCGTGGTGGTCCTGGCCCGCTCATCGATGCTCAGCGACGGATGACCGGGAGCATCAGCCGGGACGGCAGGGCGCGGGTGTGGTGGACGCGGTTGACCGCCTGGCGCAGGTCCGCCTCCCCCTCGGCGGCGATCACGCCGCCGGTGTTGGTGTTGCGGTCGAAGCGCGGGAAGTTGCTGCTGGAGATCTCCAGCCGGATGCGGTGCCCGGCGGCAAACAGAACGGCCGTGGCCACCAGGTCAACGCTCACCTGGTACACCCGGCCGGGCTCGAGCAAGGACGGCTCCGACAGCGATTCCCGGTACCTGGCGCGCAGGATGCCGTCGGCCAGGTTCTCCGCCCGCCCGTCCGGGGCCACGTCGACCAGCTTGGCGGTGAAGTCGGTATCGGGGGCCGACGAGGAGACGTGCAAGTAGTCGACGTACTCGGTGCCGGGCAGCGGCCAGTCGTCCTCATCGCGCCACACGTTCGCGCCCATGACGAACAGCCGGACCGGCT
>JBOHCG010000978.1:0-1960 GCA_050698735.1 Streptosporangiaceae bacterium
GGCCGCCGGCGCAGACCCGAGGTTTGGGATCGGGACCAGGGTATGGGCCAGGGTTTTCACAGGCGCGCACGGCCGCCCGCTGTGCGAGGCTGGTGGCCATGACCAGTCGGCGGCCGGAAGCCCGTGACCCGCCTTGAGCTGGCCATCGAGGACATCGTTCCCGGCGGAGCCGCTGCCGGGTGCGGACCGTAAGGCCATCATCCGTTCGGACCCAGTAAATTCTTTGGCCGAACGGGAAGTGGTATCAGTCCCACGCAGGCTGGGGAGCCGACCATGGAAACCGGACAGCGGGTCGCCGTCATCACGGGAGGATCCAGGGGCATCGGGGCCGGGCTGGTCGCCGGGTACCGGGACCGGGGCTGGGCGGTGGTGACCACCGCCCGCAGGATCAAGCCGTCCGCAGACCCGGACCTGCTCACCGTCGAGGCGGACATCACCGCGCCCGGCAGCGCCGACCGGGTCATCGGCGGGGCGCTGGACCGGTTCGGCCGCATCGACACCCTGGTCAACAACGCTGGCGTGTTCGTCTCCAAGCCGTTTACCGAGTACAACGCCGACGACTACGCCCTGCTCACCGGCGTCAACCTGGCCGGGTTCTTCTGGCTGACCCAGCGGGCCATCGCCGAGATGGCGACGCGGTACGGCGGGCACGTGGTCACCATCACGGCCTCCGTCGCCGAGGTCGCGAACTCCGCCGCGCCCGCCGCGCTGACCGCGCTGACCAAGGGCGGCCTGGACGCGGCCACCAGGTCGCTGGCCGTCGAGTACGCCTCGCGCGGCATCCGGGTCAACGCCGTCTCCCCCGGCATAATCCAGACCCCCGAGTACCCGGCGGACGCCTACGACGGCCTCGGCGACCAGCTGCCACCGCTCGGGCGGCCAGGCCAGGTCAGCGACGTGGTCGACGCCGTGCTGTTCCTCGAGTCCTCGCCCTACGTCACCGGCGAGATCCTGCACGTCGACGGCGGCTTGACCGCCGGCCACTGACCCGGGAACCAGGGCAGCGGCCAGGGGCTTACTGATGTCAGCGCCGCCGCCGGCGCGCAGGATAGGTGTCATGCTGGTGGCGGTGGCGCCGCCGTAGGAAGGGAGCTCCCGATGACGACTACGGCTCGCCAAGACCAACCTACGGGAACTCGAGGTCGAATAATCATGGAGACGCTGCCTGAGGCTGTGCCGCCCGCGTTCGAGATCGCCGTCGCCAACTTCCTCGTGGTCGAGGACGTCGAGCGGTCCCGCCGCTTCTACACCGAGGTGCTCGGCGGCACGACCCTGCTGGCGGGCGAGCCGTCGTACGTCAGGCTGGCGAACAGCTGGATCATCATCAACGTCGGCGGCGGCCCGACCGACGACAAGCCCGCGGTCATGCTGGAGACGCCGCGCGATCCGGACCGTACCTCCAGCTTCATGAACCTCCGGGTCTCTGACGTCGAGGCGGCGTACGCCGAGTGGAGCGCGCGCGGCGCCGAGTTCCTCACGCCGCCGAAACAGCACAAGACCGAGAAGCGCTGCTACATCCGCGACCCCGACGGCCACCTGATCGAGGTGGGCGAGACGACCCTGCCCGGCGGGTGGCGCGGCCGGCTGGACGGGTAGCCGACGGCAGCCGCTCGGCGGCGGGCAGGCGGCTCGGGCTTTCATCATCATGGGCAGGTTCGGGCAGATATCGCCCAATTCAACCCATGATCATGGTTCCGGGACGGGGGAGGTTAGGCGGGACGTCGGTAGCTGGCTATCTGGGTAACCTTGTGCTGCACGGCTTGTTCGGGGATGCGGATCCAGCCGGGGTAGCGCTTGCCCGCGACGTGGACGCGGACGAGCGGGTGGAAGGCCTGCTGGTCGATGCCGTCATAGCCGTGGCGCACCACCGAGCTGTAAATGTCGCCTGAGACGACAAGGACCAGCGGATCGGGCGTCTCTCTCAGTGCCTGCTTGACCCGTGCGGCATCGAGCAGGCGGA
>JBOHCG010000979.1:0-1958 GCA_050698735.1 Streptosporangiaceae bacterium
GAGGCCAGCCGAGGTGTAGTTGCCCTCCAGGGTGGCTCGGCGGACTCGCACCTGACCAGCCAGCCGTCGACGACCTCGATCTGCATGCAGCCGTCTTCCGGCAGGGCTGCGGGCGGTGGCTCGGGCCGCTCGCGACCTGGACGTCGCAATCTCAGGACCGCCTGCGCCGCGACTAGGGCCTGTTTCAAAGGGCTGGGGAGGTTGCCTGGAGTACTGGCGTGTCGGCGACTATAATGCGATCGACACCCGTCAGAAACAACTCGGCAAAGATCTCGCCAAGGTCGGACGACGCGCAGCAGTCCTGCTGGAGACGCTAAGACCATCATATCCCCAGCTCGACACCGTCGTTAGTTTCTTGTGCGTTGCCGACACCGAATACGTCTCACCGCATTACAAGGAGCTTTGGTATCGGCGCCTGCCCCGGGTCCTGAGGCCAGACGAGATTATCGAGCTAGCCGCAAGCGCAAAGAGGATGAGCGGCCTGCGCAAAGATTGGCAACATAAAGCGACTCATAACCCTAGCAGGTCCCGGGCCGCGGCGGCGATGTGGTCGGCGTCGATGCCGGCCCAGGCGAGCAGTTCCTCGGCGGTGCCGGAGCCGGGCATCCCGCGGACGGCGAGGTGCGCGACGGACAGGTCCTGCCGCCCGGCGGCGAGCAGGGCGTCGGTGACCGCGGAGCCGAGGCCGCCCTCGGGGTGGTGGTCTTCCACGATCACGATGCGCCCGCCGGTGGCCTGCGCTGCCGCGGTGAGGGTCGCGGTGTCGATCGGCTTTACGCAGTAGCAGTCGATAACGCGGGCGTGGATGCCCTCGGCGGCCAGGATCTCGGCGGCGCTCAGGGCTTCGTGCAGCGTGACGCCGGCGCCGATCAGCGTCACCTGGTCCTGATCGCCGGAGCGGAGCACCTTGGAGCCGCCGACAGGGAAGGTCTCCCCGGCGGGGTAGATGCCGGGGTAGGAGCCGCGCGTGGTGCGCATATAGCTGATTCCCTGGGTGGCCGCCATCGCCTCGACGAGCGCCGCGGCGCTGGTGCCGTCGCTCGGGTACAGCACGGTCGAGCCGTGCACCGTGCGCATCATCGCGAGGTCTTCCAGCGCCATCTGGGAGGGCCCGTCGGCGCCGATCTCCACGCCTGCGTGCGAGCCGGCCAGCCGGATGTTGGTGCCGGAGATCGCACCCATCCTGACGAAGTCGAACGCGCGGGTCCAGAATGCCGCGAAGGTCGAGGCGAACGGGATGTAGCCGCGGGCCGCGAGGCCGGTGGCGGCGGCGACCAGCTGCTGTTCGGCGATGAACATCTCGAAGTACCTGTCCGGGTACGCGGTCGCGAACTCCAGGGCGAACGTGGAGTTCTTCACCTCCCCGTCAAGCGCGACGACCCTCGGCTCCCTGGCGCCGAGCGCGACCAGCGCGTCACCGTAGGCCTTACGGGTGGCCACCTTGTCACCGACGGCGTACCGCGGGGGCTCGGTGCTGGCCGTTGCCGGCTGGGGCGGCGCCGGATCTGCCGCCTGCTGCCCGGCATCGGACGGCCGCGGGCCGCGGATCACCATGTTGCGGACGCCGCCGAGTTCGGCGATCGCGCGCTCGGCCATGTCCGGCGGGAACGGCTTGCCGTGCCAGCCTTCCTTGTCTTCGACCTCGGAGAAGCCGCGGCCCTTGATCGTCTTCGCCAGGATCACCGTAGGCTGCTCGCCCGCGGCGTCGGCTTCGGCGGTGGCCAGGGCACGATCGATCTCGGCCAGGTCGTGTCCGTCGATGACCAGGGCGCGCGCGCCGAACGCCTCGACGCGCCGGCGGTAGGTCTCCAGGTGCCACTGGAGCTCGGTAGGGCCGCTCTGGCCGAGCCTGTTGACGTCGACGATGGGGATCAGGTTCGCCAGCTTGTAGTGGGAGGCCTTGTCCAGCGCCTCCCAGATCGAGCCCTCGGCCGTCTCGCTGTCGCCGCATAGCACCC
>JBOHCG010000980.1:0-1957 GCA_050698735.1 Streptosporangiaceae bacterium
GGGCTACACCATCGGCGGCATGGCCAAGGGCGCCGGGATGCTCGCCCCGGCGCTGGCCACCATGCTCTGCGTGCTCACCACCGACGCTGAGCTCACGCCCGCCGAGCTCGACGCCGCGCTGCGGTCGGCGACGAGGGTGACCTTCGATCGGCTGGACACCGACGGCTGCATGTCCACCAACGACACGGTGCTGCTGCTCGCCAGCGGGGCGGCAGGCGTGACCCCGGACCTGGCCGAGTTCACGATGACGCTCACCGAGGTGTGCGCGGACCTGGCCAGGCAGCTTCAGCTGGACGCGGAAGGCGCCGAGAAGATGATCTCGATCGAGGTCGTCGGCGCCGCCTCGGAGTCCGACGCGTTGACCGCCGGACGTGCCGTCGCCCGTAACAACCTGCTGAAATGTGCCATCACCGGTGAGGATCCCAACTGGGGCCGGGTCCTTGCCGCGGTGGGCACCACCGACGCCGTCTTCGAGCCGGACCGGCTGAACGTCGCGATCAACGGCGTCTGGGTCTGCCGTCACGGCGCGGCGGGCGACGAGCGCTCGAAGGTGGACCTGAGGCCGAAGGACGTGACGATCACCGTGGACCTGTCCGCCGGCCCGCACTCCGCGGTGATCCTGACCACCGACCTGACCGCCGCCTACGTGCACGAGAACTCGGCGTATTCGACATGAGGCGCGGCTGACATGACGATGACCGCGGGCAGTGACGGGCACCTCACCAGGATCCAGGCCGCGTCCGCCAAGGCCTCCACCCTGATCGAGGCCCTGCCCTGGCTGAACAGGTTTCATGGCCGGACCGTCGTGATCAAGTACGGCGGGCACGCCATGTCCGACGAGGCGCTGCGCCTGGCCTTCGCGCAGGACCTGGTGTTCCTCCGCTACGCCGGGCTGCGCCCGGTGGTGGTGCACGGCGGCGGCCCGCAGATCACCGAGCAGCTGGACCGGCTCGGCGTGCCGACCACGTTCGCCGCCGGGCTCCGCGTCACCACGCCCGAGGCGATGGACGTCGTCCGGATGGTGCTGTCCGGCAAGGTGAACAAGGACCTGGTCGCCCTGATCAACCGGCACGGCCCGTTCGCCGTCGGCCTGTCGGGCGAGGACGCGGGCACGTTCACCGCCATCCGCAAGGCCGCGATCGTCGACGGCGAGCCGGTCGACATCGGCATGGTCGGCGAGATCGTCGCCACCGACCCGGGCGCGATCGAGGCACTGCTCGCCGACGGGCGGATACCGGTCGTCTCCAGCGTGGCCAGCGGCGCGGACGGCCAGGCCTACAACGTGAACGCGGACACCGCGGCGGCCGCGCTCGCGGTCGCGCTCGGTGCCGCCAAGCTCGTCATGCTCACCGACGTGGCCGGCCTGTACCGGGACTGGCCCTCCTCCGCCGACGTCATCAGCCAGCTCACAGCGGCCGAACTGGAGCCGCTGCTGCCCGGCCTGTCGACCGGGATGATCCCCAAGATGGAGGCGTGCCTGACCGCGGTCCGCGGCGGCGTGCCGCAGGCCCACGTCCTCGACGGCCGCCTCGGCCACGCCGTCCTGCTGGAGATCTTCACCGATTCCGGCATCGGCACGATGGTCCTCCCCGGACAGGAACTGGAGGTAACCGCGTCATGAGCGAGACCGAAGCCCTGCAGAAGCGGTTCTCCGCGGCGCTCATGCCGAACTACGGCGTGCCTCCCGTCGCGATCAGCCGCGGCCAGGGCTGCCTGGTCTGGGACGCAGACGGGCGCGAGTACCTGGACCTGATCGCGGGCATCGCGGTGAGCTCGCTCGGCCACGCCCACCCGGCGATCGTCGAGGCGGTCACCCGCCAGGTCGCCACCCTGGCCCATACCTCCAACCTCTTCCTGCACGAACGCGAGGTCGAACTCGCCGAGCGCCTGTTGTGTCTGTGCTTGCCCGGGGGGGACGACCCCCCCCAAACCCCCCCCGCTCACGGGGGGGCTACCC
>JBOHCG010000981.1:0-1943 GCA_050698735.1 Streptosporangiaceae bacterium
TCTACCAGGCCACCGACAAACCTCGGGTTGCATACTGCACCTCTTAAGAACGGTTGGCGGCTAGGTGGGGGTTCATGCAGGTCGCAGGGTGTCGTGCCGGCGTCCTTGGTGGAGGGTCGGCGGGTTGGGTCCGGGCGGCTGGTAGAGGACTTGGTCTTTGTCGTTATACCGCTGCCCGCTGACAATTCCGGCGTGGTACCAGATCTTGACGGTGTCGGTGGACACGCCGAGCAGCGCGGCCATCTGGCTGAGCGGGATCAGGCCGGTGTCGAGTAGCCGCTGGCGGCGGCTGGGTAGCTGGTAGGTGCGGATGACGCGCTGCACCATGGTGGGGGTGAAGGGGTGTCCTTCGCCGTTGGGCAGGCCGCGGCTGCGGAGGATGCCGGCGATCTCGGCGCAGGTGTGGTGGTCCAGCAGCCGGTCGATCTCGGCGATGGTGCTGGCTTTGGTCTGCCGGATCTTCCAGGCCGGTTCGGGGACCGGCAGGGTGAGGGTGCGGGTCTGGCCGCCGGCCAGGCGGGCGTGGGCGGTGATGGTGTCGCTGGTGCGGGTCACGGTGATGTCGGTGAGCAGCAGCCGGGCGATGCGCTTGCGTTCCCGCATCGGTGTGGCGGGGTCGTTCCAGATGCCGGGCAGGTCGGTGACGAGCTGGGCGATCCGGTCCTTCTGCGCGGTGGTGAGGGTTCCGGCGTGCTGCTCGCGCGCCTTGTCGTAGGTCTGCTGCGCGTCGTTGAGCGCGCGCAGGGCGGTGTTCCAGTCGGCTTCGAGGGTGCCGGCGACGAGCCGGTTGGCGGGGTCGACCGCGAGGTAGCGGCGGCGGGCGAGGTCGGCGTGGTAGCGGGCGCGTTCGACGTGGGCGGCGCGCAGCGTGTCGGCTTCGGCGGCCCGTTGCTGGAGTTCGGCGGAGACCTGGAGGGCGGCCTCGGCGGCCAGCGGGGTGAGGGTGGCGATCAGCAGGGCGCCGGCGTGCTCGTCGAGGGTGTGACCGGGGATGGTGGTGCAGATCGGGCGGGCGTTGTCGATGCCGTCACGCTGGCAGAGGTAGGTGGGCAGGTCTTTGCCGCCGCGGGCGTGGTAGCGGATGGTCATCCGGTTGCCGCAGCGGCCGCAGATGATGATGCCCTGCAGCAGGGCGGGGCCTTCGCGGGGCGGCCCGGCGGCGCGGTCGCGGCCGTGCGCGGCGGCGTTGGCTGCCAGCTTGGCGATGTTGGCTTCGTACTGGTCCAGGGTGATGTAGCCGGGGTGGGCGCCGGGAATGAAGGAGATCCATTCCTCGCGCGGCAGCTTGGTGGTGACCGTCTTGCCGCCGGGCAGTTTCTGGTCGTGGCGGCGGCCGTAGGTGAACGCGCCGGCGTAGCGGGGGTTGTGCAGCACCCGCAGCACGGTGTGGTGGGCCAGCGGCTGCCAGTCGACCTCGCCCTTGCGGGGTCCTTTGAGGTGCCGCCAGGGGAAGGACAGCCCGGCGGTGTTGAACGCCTTCACGCAGGCGGTGGCCGATCCGGTGGCCTCGAACGTGGCGAGCAGGTGGGCCAGCGCGCCCTGGATGGCGGTGTCGGGGTCGAGGATGACATGCCCGGCGGCGTCGTAGACCAGGCCGGCTGGCAGCGCCATGATGAGCTCGCCGCGGCGGGCCTTGGAGATCTGCCCGCCGCGCAGCCGGGCCCGGAGGAAATGCAGTTCTGCCTCGCTGATCTGGCCTTTCATCCCCAGGACCAGTCTGTCGTTGAAGTTGCGCGGGTCGTAGAGGCCGTCTTCGTCGCAGATCAGCGTGCCGGTCATGGCGCAGATTTCGAGTAGCTGGTGCCAGTCGGCGTTGTTGCGGGCCAGCCGGGAGCATTCCAGGCCGAGCACGATCCCGGCCCGGCCCGGCGACACCTCGGCGACCAGGTGCTGGAAGCCTTCCCGGTCGGCGGCGCTGGCACCGGACTGGCCCTGGTCGATGC
>JBOHCG010000982.1:0-1940 GCA_050698735.1 Streptosporangiaceae bacterium
CGGCCGGCCTGGTCGTCATCGGCGGGGGAGGGACCGGGCTGCTGCTGACCCGGCACGCCACCGCGGCTGTCACCCGGCCCCCCGTCGGCGTCGACGCGCTGCCCGCGCCGACCGGCCCGATCGTGGCCCCGCCCCAGTCGGCGAGCGCGCACCCGGTCGCCGCGCCGGTATCGCTCACCATCCCGATCATCGGCGTGGACACCAAGCTGATCACGCTCGGCCTCAACCCTAACGGCACGTTGCAGGTGCCGTCGACGACCTCCGTCGCGGGCTGGTACACGGGCGGCCCCCGGCCCGGTGCGATCGGCTCGGCCATCATCGTCGGGCACGTCGACAACAAAAACGGACCCGGGGTGTTCTTCCGGCTCAAGCAGCTCAGGCGCGGCGACAAGGTCTACGTCCGGCGCGCGGACGGCACCCTGGCGGTATTCCGCGTCACCTTGGTCCAGACCTACCTGAAGGATCACTTCCCCACGGAGAGCGTCTACGGCCCGACCCCGGACGCCGAGCTTCGCCTCATCACCTGCGGCGGAATCTTCGACCGCGCCGCAGGCCACTACCTGAGCAACATCATCGTCTACGCCACCGAGGTGAAGTGAGCTAACCCCGCCGTGGCTGAGGCATCGGCGAAGCTCCCCGCCGCCGTCACTAAAATCTTATCTTGGCCGAACGAGCAGTGCTTTCTGCTCCATGCCAGGCCAAGCCGCCCCAGGGAGCAGCCATGGACCTGCAGGTCACCGACATTCCAGACGAGGAGCGGTTCGAGATCCGCGCGGACGGCGAGCTCGCCGGGGTGGTCGTGTACCACATGCGCGGCTCGCAGATCGCCTTCATGCACACCGAGACCGAGGACCGGTTCCGCGGCCAGGGCGTCGCCGACCGCTTGGTCCGGTCCAGCCTCGACGCCGCCCGCGAGCGCCACCTGTCGGTGCTGCCCTACTGCCCGTACGTCCAGCGCTGGCTCGCCGAGCACCCCGACTACCAGGATCTGGTCCCCGAGAACCGCCGCCCCGACTTCGGCCTGTGACCGGTGTGCCTCGACGGGGCGGAGTCGATCAGGCCGCTGATGGCCGACGCGGCCGCGATGGGGGAGTGGCGGGTGCTCCCGACGGCCGCCAACCGGATGCCGGCCGCCGCGGGCTACCTCCGCCGTCCCGGGGACGGCGAGTTCCGCGCGTTCAAGCTGGACGTCATGCGGATCGAAAAGGGCGTCATCGCGGAGATCACAGTGTTCAACGCGGACATCTTCCCCGCTCTCGGCCTGCCGCCCGCGCTGTAGCGGCGCTGCCTCACAAATCCGCGATGGCCCGCGCCGGGTCGAGTTCTGGCGAGCCGCTGGGCTCCCAGTCCTCCTCCGACCGCGCGTACGGGTACCAGCGCAGGTCCCGGCCGAGTCGCAGCTGCAGCGGGCCTGCGGTCATCCGGTTGCCATGGATGGTCTCCGCCGCGCCGGTCTTCGCGCGCAGCGCGGCCCGCGCCGCCTGCAGCATCGCGATGATGACAAGGAGATCTTCTTCCTCGACCGGATCCCACTCGCCGTCCAGCAACTCCAGGCCGGTCACGCCGCCCTGCCGCCAGGCCAGCGCCCTGCGGGCGAGTTCACGTCCGCTTACCCCGGCGCGGGCCGCGAGCGTGCCGAACGCCGGCGTGCCGAGCGCGCGGGCAGCCCTGCGGGCAAGGTCCGCATCCGGCTCCAGGCTCAGCCCGCCGTCGGCGGACAGCCCCATCGCCAGCTCCCAGGCCCTGGCGGCCGCGTCAGAGGCGAGTTCCAGCAGGTCGTCGCGGAGGCCCGGACGCGAGGCCGGCGGATCCACCGGAAGCGCCGCCGGATGCCCTGGCCGTGCGGGCGGCAACGGCGGAGCCGGTATCGGCGCCGACGATTCCGGCGCGCCGAACGCCGCCCTGGCGTCGACGCCCTCGTCGGCGGCCTGCCGCCGACG
>JBOHCG010000983.1:0-1938 GCA_050698735.1 Streptosporangiaceae bacterium
CCCCAGCGCCGGTCACGGCCCCAGCGCTGGCCCCGGCGCCGGTCACGGCCTCGGCGCCGGTCACGGCGGCAGGCCCGGGTGAGGGAAGCCGTGGTCTGGTGGCAACGCCGCAAGAGACGGGACCAGCGGTCCGGGTACGAAGCTGGCGCCGGACCGCCTATCTCCTGCTGCTATGCGCTGTGGTGGCAGCAGGGGCGTTCATGACCGTCATCAGCGGGCTCAGGGGTTAACCCAGGACGCCCGGTTAGCTCGCGGCGCGCGGGAGCGTCCGGCGCAGGCCGTCGCGGCCGGCGGTGGTGGTGCCGCGGAAGCCCTGGCCGGCCCGCTGCGCCCAGTCCGCCTCGGTGATCGCCTCCGGGTCGGCCGGAAGGTAGTGGCTCAGGATGAGCTCGCGGACTCCGGCGCGCTCGGCGACGCCGCCGACCTCGCTGACGTCGGTGTGCAGCCCGGCCATCCGGCCGAGTTCGGCCTCGTCGGTGCCGTGCCGGCTCAGGTAGCCGAGGTCGGCCACCTGGTGGACGAGGATGTCGGCGCCCTGCGCCAGGGCGATCAGGTCATCGTTCACCGTGGTGTCGCCGGAGAACACGACAGAGCCGTCCGCGGTGTCGAAACGGTAACCCAAGGCAGGCATAACGTGTCCGTGCGTCACCGCGACGGCGGTGACCCGGACCGCTCCGTCGTCGAAGACCGCGACGGGCACCGCGGGGACGCCGTCGGCCTGGACCGGGACGTGGATGTCGATGCCCCGGACCAGCGCGCCGGCGTCGGGCATGTGGGCATCCAGCGGCATCGCCCGATGCTCCAGTAGCAATACGGGACGCCCGCGGCTCAGTCACGGCCCTCCGCTGGCGGCGCTCCTGCCGGATTCACCCGGTTACGGGCTGCCTCCCATCCGGCTGGTCAGCTCGGCACTGGAGATGCCGTGCTGGTCACCAAATTCCTCGAGCTGCTTGCGGTCGATCGATTCGGGCAGCACGCGCAACGCCTCGTCGGCCTCCTGTTGGTAACCCAGGTGGCGCAGCGTGTCGACCAACCACTGCCTGCTAAACGCCATGCGCATCACCTCACCCTGTCTCAAGCTCGACGCCGCCGCGCAGTAACGCCTGCCGGAGACTGCCTGCAACCGCAAGCCTAACCGCGGACAGGGTCATGGAGCCCGTCCGGCAGCACATCCGCGGAGTCTGGCTGAACACCGGCAGGCGGCCGGTCACGTTCAGGAACCAAGTCGGACCAGATAGAACACAATGGGCTCGTGAACGGGCTCAAGGTGTGAGCGATGACGCGGCGGTACCCGAAGACGAGCGCGGCGCCCCGACCGGCACTCCCAGGCCGGGGGCCCGTTCGGTCTGGCGGGTGCCCGGCATGCCCTGGCTGCTTGGTTCCGCGACGCTGTGGTTCTCCGGGTTCGCGTTGCTGCTGCCGGTCGCGCCGCTGTGGGTGATCCGCGGCGGCAGCGACAGCCTGGGCGCCGGGCTGGTCACCGGCGTCATGATGATCTGCACCGTGCTGGCCCAGCTGACGATGCGCCGCGTGCTGCCCGGCCTTGGGTGGCGGTGGACGCTGGTGCTCGGATCCGGGCTGCTCGGATTGCCCGCACTCGGGAACCTCGCGACCGACGGCCTGTGGGCTGTCACGGCGCTGGCCGCGGTGCGCGGGCTGGGATTCGGCATCGTCACCGTCTGCGCGGCGACGGGGGTCGCCGCACTGGTGGAGCCCGGCCGCCGCGGACGGGCCATCGGCGCCCTCGGGCTGGCCGGTGCCGCACCCCAGTTCGTCCTTGTCCCGGTGGCGCCCTGGCTTGCCGAGCGGGCCGGATTCGGGATCGTCTTCGTGCTCGCCGCCCTCCCGGTGCTCGCCGTGCCGCTCGCCTGGCCGGTAGCGCAAGCCATCGGCGGCACTGGCCACGGCCCGGGCGACGGCCACGGCCCGGGCGACGGC
>JBOHCG010000984.1:0-1936 GCA_050698735.1 Streptosporangiaceae bacterium
GTAACCGGACGCCAGGCGAACCACCCGACGCGGAACCGAGTCAAGGCTACGTAACGTCACCGCAGGCCGACTGCACCAATATATAAACCCGTCACAGACGATCACTAACCGAACGCCAGTGATGGGGGGGCAAGTCGTTTGGGCAGGCGGCTGCCTGGCAAATTACGGGAGTTTCGGCACTAAATGCACACCGGACATCTGCCTTAGCGAGCCGCGTTGACGGGTGGGCCGAGCCAGCCCGCGCACTGGCAGGGACGCTCAACGCCGGAGTAAGACCAGATGCCGCCACCGTCACGTGAACAAGCCGCCGCTGATGTCGCTGAGGAGATCGCGGCGTATGCGTTCATCCGTGTCCTGGATGGCTGATGACGTGGATAAGGGCATGCTGATGATCGAGCAGCATCACGTGCAGCCTGAGGCGGCCTTGTTCATGATGTCGCTGGTGAAGGCCGCCTCCCGGGCACTGCTGTCTGCTGACGGGTATCAGGTGGAGCGGGCGCTGCCGGTGCTGGATCAGTGGCTGGAGGACGCCGCGGCAAGGGCCGCGCTGTGACTGCCGGCCAGTATGAGGCGGGAAGCTGATCCCTGCGGCGGGCGCGTTCATCCGCACGAGTATCACCGGTGATCAATGGACGGCGGAGCGGGCCGCATCCCCGGTGGAAGACGCTCCGGGCGGGTACCTGTATTTCTCGTTCCTTGTCGCCAGGGTCGCCGGAGCCCTTCTGGCGGAGGCCTGCGGGAGCAAGGCGCAGGCCGCCGCGCTGGTAACGAGGACGTGAGGACCCGCGTCCGCAAGGCGGCCTGACATAAGGTCAGATCCCGGGCTCGTAGTCCATCTCAGCTGACCTGTCATAGGCCTGGAAAGCCGGCCATTCCTGGGCAGCCTCGGTTCCATGCTGCGCCTCCTGGGCCAGTCTGGCCGCGTAGCCGGTCCGGGTTTGCTGCTGCGTTTCAAGCTCGGCGGCAGCGCGCTGCCCTGCTTCCCGGACCCGCCGGATGCTCGCGTCCATCCTCTGGCCCAGGCCGGTCTCGGGGCCGGGTTCCGCCTTGAATTCCAGCTCGGCACGGGGCTGAGCAGGTTCTGGCATGCCGGTTGGCTGTTCGTGCTCAGCGTGCTCGTGCTGGGCGATGACCTTCTGCGCGCCGGGGCCCGATGGTCCGGCGGTCCTGCCCGGCCGGGGCGGCCAGGGCTCGCCCGCGTCGATCACCGCCTGGCGCTGCTGCCCGAGTGCCCGGCCCGCCGCTTCGGCGTTGGCGTCGAACTGCCGCCACCACTCGGTCAGGCTCTCAGGCTCACGGCGCTCGGGTTCGGCCTGGATCCCGTGGCGGCCGAGTTCCTGGCGCGCCGCGCGGGCGGCCAGGCGCCTGGCCTCGTGCTCCCGGTCCCAGCCATCGCGGACGTCCTGGGCTGCGCTCAGCCCGGCCGCCTCCCGCGTCTCCTCGGCGGCCGCGGCGCGGGAGTCGCTGGCGAGTCGCACGTCGCCGTCTGCCTCCGCCTGCTCGGCCTGGCGTTCGAGCCCGGCGGCTTGCCTGCGGTGGTGGCCGAGCTGCCGGGACATGTCTGGTGGCGCTGTGTCTGCGGCGCGGGTGTAGGCGTGGACTGTGCCCTCAAGGTCGGCCCTGGAGGCGCTGCGGACGTCGTGCCCCTCGCCGCAGAGTTCCAGGGCATAGGCTGCCTGGTCCCACGCGGCCTGCAGCTCCGGGCCGCCGCCGGGCCGCGGGCCGAGCGCGACGCCGGGGTCGCTGATTCCGTGAGCCTGCCGGTAGAACCCTGCCCGCCCGGCCCGGCTGACCCAGTCGTCGCGCAGCGCTCCGGGCTGCCTAGGACGGCACTGAACAACTCGTAGGCTCTGATCGGGGTGTTTCGCCGGCACCGTGTTCGATTCCCTGAGAGAATTGTGCTATGCAGGGCATCTCGAAGGCCGATCGTGATCTG
>JBOHCG010000985.1:0-1935 GCA_050698735.1 Streptosporangiaceae bacterium
CTCCTGGACCTGTCAGCGGGTTCGGTGCTGCGGCTGGACGGCACGGAATGGACAGTGTCGTCCATCGAGGCCCAGCACGGCCGGATACTGCTCAGCGCGGGCGAGCAGGAGGCATGGCGGAGCATCCAGTGGCTGGTGCATCACCCCGGCTGCCAGGCAGTTCCGGACGGGGCCACGGAGCCGGCGAGACCGGCCGGGCAGCCGCCGGGCCTGGATGACCTGACCGATCACCAGCGCCAGGTGGTGCGGCTGCGCATCGCGCACCTGCTGGAGGCCGAGACCGGGTTCCGCAGCGGGGATCCGCTGCGCCCGGGTCCCGGGGAGCCCCGCCCCGCTTATGACCCGCGGAGCACGACGCTGGGGCAGCGGCGTCGGGCCAAGGCCGCCGAACTGAAGGCCCTCGGCGCCGATGAAGCAGCGCTGCTGGGGCTGGGGCAGGTGAGCGAGCGGACGTTGAAGCGGATGGCGGCTGCCTGGCGGGACGCAGGCCCGGCTGGCTGCATCGACAGGCGGTGGCTGCGGGCGGGTGCCGGGCATCCCAGCATCACCGAGGAGGTCCGGGAGGCGATCTTCGCGGTCCGGGCCGAGACCCGGAAACGGTCCAGGATCAGCATGAAAGCCAAGTGCGTCCTGATCGCCCAGTACGTCGCCGAGAAGTTCGGGCCGCAGGTCCCGGTGCCGGGCTACTGGACGCTGCGGGAGGTCTGGCAGGAGTGGTTCGGTCCGGGCGGCACCCGCCCGCGCTACGATCGGACCGCCGCTGATATCGAAGCCTCGGGGATTTCCGTGACGGTGCACCGGCCCGGCCAGGTCGTCGCCCTGGACACCACGCCCCTGCCGGTGAAGGTCTGCGACGGGGTGTTCGGCGAGCCGGTATCGGTGCACCTGACCCTCGCGCTGGACCTGTTCACGCACTCGGTGGTGGCGTTCCGGCTCACGCTGGTGTCGGACACCTCGGTCGACGTCGCGATGCTGCTGCGCGACGTGATGATGCCGCTGCCGATGCGGGACGGCTGGGGGCCGGAAATGGAATGGCCCTACCCGGGAGTGCCCGCCGGCATCGTCGCGGACTTCGCCGGGCACCGGGTCGCCGGCCTGCCATTCTTCGCTCCGGAGACCGTCACCACCGACCACGGGTCGGTCTACAAGAACCACGCACTCGTGGACGCCCAGCGCGTGCTGGGCTGCAACATCCTGCCGGCCCGGACGCTGCGCCCGCAGGACAAGGCCGCCTGCGAGCGGGCATTCGGGGCGCTCCGGAGCCTGCTGTTCGAGCAGCTGCCGGGCTACACCGGCATCGACGTCGCCGACCGCGGCGCCGACCCCGAGGCCGACGCGGTGCTGACCATGGCGCAGATGGAACGCCTGATCGCGGAATGGGTCATCCGGGTCTGGCAGAATCGCGCCCTCGGGGAACACGCCCCGGCCTGGGGGCCGGGCGAGGAGCACAGTCCCAACACCCTGTTCGCCGCCGCGATGAACCAGGGCGGCTTCGCCCTGCAGATCCCCAGGCCGGAACTGTACTATGAGCTCCTCCCGGCCCACTACGTGAAGATCCACGCCCAGCGCGGGGTGAAGATCGGCGGACTTTGGTACGGCAAGTCCGACCCGGCGCTGAGACCCTACCAGGGAAAACTGTCGGACCGAGGCGGCCAGCTCAAGGGCAAGTGGGTAATCCGCAGTGACCGCCGCGACCGGCGGGCGGTGTTCTTCCAGGACCCCGCCGACCCGTCGGCATGGCACGTCCTGCGATGGAACGGGCTGCCGCCCGAGGGCGAGATCCCCGCCTTCTCCGACAAGACCGCCGAGGAACTACTGCGGGAGGCCCGCGCCAGCGGGCTGTCACCCCGGTCCGACGCTGATCTGCTGCCCGTGCTGCTGGAGATGCTCGGCGGCCTGGTCCCCGCTGCGCGGTGGCCCACTCAGCTGGGCAAG
>JBOHCG010000986.1:0-1934 GCA_050698735.1 Streptosporangiaceae bacterium
TCCCGACTGCCTGATGGCCAGGCCGGGAGTGGAACGGCGGGAGGAGTGGGCCGCCACGGTCGAGAGGTTCGGCGGCTTGCGGTCCTCCGGCGACGCGATGGCCGAACTGGATGACTGAGGCCGGGACCACTCGCCGTCTGCTCGTCCTCTCCCCGACCGCCCCGCTGGTCTAACAACCGCCATGCTGGTCTTGGCCGCCGGCCCAGCCCGCGACACCCGGCCGGCCGGCGACGTTCCTCCGGTCAGGGTTTCCTGCCGACCCCGCCATGTGAAGACACTGCCTTCGGCGGAACGAGTTCGCCTGCGGGGCGCCACTGATGAAGCTGCACGATGCCGGGCTCAAGCAGTTCCAGGCCGTCGAAGAACCGGCAGACCTCAGTGTGGTGCGGCGTGTCTGCGGCACTGAGACGACCTCGTTGTACCGGCGCACCGCCTCGGCCGAGGCGTCGGGCTGGATGTCCCTGGCCGGGTAGCTGACCACCAGGTAGCTGCCGCGAGGCACGGCGCCGGCGAGGGCTGGAGCGCGCTCCGCACCGACCAGCACATACACGGCCTCGGTCCGGCCTTCGGCACCAAGTTGCTCTATCCCCCCGGCGTGGCCGATGGCGCAACCCCGCCACGGCGTGAACGGCCATCATGAGCGGTCGCCCCGCCCGCCTCGCCCCCGGATAGTGACGGACTGTGATCGTGAACGCGAACGGGCCTCGCGCCTAAACGTATAAGGCACATTTCACGCCGTTCACGTTCACAAACCCCGCCACGGCTACAGCGGGTAGCCGGCAACAGCCGGCTACCCGCCCCCGCCACGGCCGGCGAGAGGGCTCTGAGAGCGTGTCTCGCGTGTCCCCTGCTCTGCGAAGCGCTCAGGGACGCTCTGAGCGCTTTCGCTCTCGTGTTCGCTTCAGGCAGGCTGACCCGTCCAGCGTGTTGGCACAACCGATATTGTCCCAATCTTGGCGCGGGCTGCTGTTGCCTGCCCCAGGGCGTCGGGCTGGCCCGTTGTGTCAGGTGAGGATGAGCCAGGTCTGGCCGTCGATGAGTTCACGGGCGGCGTCCAGATGGCCGGCGTGGCAGCCGGTCTCGGCGATCACGTGCAGCAGGACCTGCCGCAGGTTGTCGAGGTGGAAGCTGGGCGGGAAGAAGTCCGGCCACCAGGCGGGCGGGGCTTCCAGCGAGGTGGCGGCGATGATCTTGTCGGCCAGCCTTAGCTCCCGCCGGTACAGGTCCAGCACGGCCGCGGCCGACACCCCAGGGCGCACCAGCCAGCCGTCGTCGCCGTACTCGTCCGGCTCGACCTCCTCACCCTTCATGACCTGGCGGAACCAGAACCGCTCCACGTCCAGGGCCAGGTGCTGGACCAGCCCGGCGCAGGTCCAGCCGGTCGGCAGCACAGGGCGGCGCATCGCCTCCTCAGACAGGTTCTCCAGGATGCCTAGCACGTGGTTGCGCTGCTTGGTCAGGCAGTCCGAGAGATCTGAAGTCTCGTGGCTCGCGAAGGGCTGCGTCATGGCACCTTTCTGTGGTTCGTACGCTGATTTCCGTCGGTCATTACACTGTCGTCGTCAGCGGCCGAAATTTATCGCACGCCGCCACGCACACCGTAACCCAGGACAGCTCACTGGGCATCTTGATTAGCTTCGGACGCGTGTGAACAACCCGACTTGCAACGGTCGTTGTCGACATAGACGATCCTGGCGTCCGGTGTGGCCGCCCGGGCGACCTGATGGGTGTTCTCCCGGGTCGGGATGCCCGTGCCGATATCCAGGAACTGCCTGACGCCCGCTTCGCGGGCCAGGTAGCTCACCACCCGGCGGAGGAACGCCCAGTTAGCCCGCACGCCGAAGCGGATGCCCGGCTGGGCCGCGAGAACCTGCTGAGCGGCCTCCCGGTCGGCCGCGAGGTTGTCCTTGCCGCCCAGCCAGTAGTCGTAGACC
>JBOHCG010000987.1:0-1927 GCA_050698735.1 Streptosporangiaceae bacterium
CCGGCCCGTCACCGGCACGGCACGCCGGCCGCCGCCATGCCCGGACAACAAGAACTACGCAAAGTAACCATAGAGGGGAACCGCCCATCCAGGCCTAAATGCCTAAACCCCGAGGCATTGGGTCCGGGCCAGGACGGCCGGGTGGCCCGGTGCGGTGGTGGCGGTTGATACGGACGGGACAAGAAATGAACAAGATTTTTAACTGATCGCGGAATATCCGGGTTAAGTGGAAATTCTGGTGGATCCCGATCCACCTAATCTTCCACGGAGCCCGGAACTTCCAAGATCTTTCCCGGTGAGCGGCCTAGAAGGAACCCAACGGCACACACTGCTGCATTTTGGGAGAGTGCGCCGTTTGCCTGTGCGGAACGCTGGCCTTCACCGCCACCGCGCCCGCTTCTCGCAGCCGCCGGGCGGCCTGGAGCCGGCTGATCGGCCCGTCGGCGACGTCGAGAGCGCCGAGCGCGGCAAGGATCCGCCTGGCAGGACTCATGATGTCCCGTAGCCGTGGTCGGCGCCCATGCCGGCGGCATTACCCTAGGGCGAGCCTCCGCACGGCCAGTTCGGCGTAGAGGGCGGTGCCGTCGGCGAGCGCGGCGTCGTCGAAGACCGCCACCGCGGAATGGTTGGTCGGCGCGGTCTCCGGGTCGCGGTCCGGCGGGCACGCGCCGAGCATGACGAACGCGCCGGGCACTCGCTCGAGCACGAAGGAGAAGTCCTCCGCGCCGGTGATCGGGAACTGGGCGGTCTCGCCCTGCTCGGGCCCGAACACCTCCGCGATCACCCCGGTCGCGAACGCCGCCTCGGCGGCGTCGTTGACGGTCACCGGGTACTCCGTCGCGTACTGCGCGTCCGCGGTCAGCCCGTGCGCGGCGGCTATCTCCCTGGCCAGCCGCGGCACGAGTTCGGCCAGCGCGCCGCGGGCCTGCGGGCTGAAGGAGCGGGCGGTGGCGAGGAACGTGGCCCGGTCCGGGATCACGTTGTCCGTGGTGCCCGCGTGGAAGCTGCCGACGGTGATGACGACCGGGTCGAACACGTCGAACTTCCTCGTCACCAGCGTCTGCAGCGCGAGCACGATCTCGCACGCGACCGGCACCGGATCGGCGGCACGGTGCGGCTGCGAGGCGTGCCCGCCCCGGCCGTGCACGGTGACCGTGATCTGGTCGGCGGCGGCGAGCATCGGGCCGGGCCGGGTTGAGAACATGCCGCAGCGCAGCCGGTTGGAGGTCACGTGCAGGCCATAGGCGGCGGCCGGCGGCTCGCCCGCGGCCGCGAGCACCCCTTCGAGGATCATCTGCCTGGCGCCGGCGTAGCCCTCCTCGCCGGGCTGGAACATGAAGATCACCGTGCCGGGCAGTTCGGCCCGCCGCGCGCTCAGCAGCCGGGCCGCGCCCGCCAGCATGGCGGTGTGCAGGTCGTGGCCGCAGGCGTGCATCGCGCCCGGGATCCGCGAGGCGTACGGCAGGCCGGTCTCCTCGGTGACCGGCAGCGCGTCCATGTCGCCGCGCAGCAGGACCACGGGGCCGCTACCTGGGCCGGCGGCATGCCCGCCGCCGCGCAGCACGGCGGTTACCGAGCTGAGCCCGGTGCCTGTGCTGATCTCCAGCGGCAGCCCGTCGAGGGCGGCGAGCACCTTCTGCTGGGTCTTCGGCAGGTCCAGGCCGATCTCCGGCTCGGCGTGGATCGCGTGCCGCATCTCGGCGATCTCGCCGGCGATCTTCGCGGCCTCGTTGCGTAGCGGCACTGTTGCCTCCCCTTGGTCCCTGGCGAAAATAACTGTAATGCCCGGTTGTCCTCCTAAGGGGCCGCGAATTAATAACACGCTGGTTCGCGGCGAGCGTGCCGGCGGGAGGGTATAGTTCCACTCCCCGTGGAACCCGTGGCGCTGGATGGAACTGGTCTCCAGGTCCCGCATCGCCTTGTCGCT
>JBOHCG010000988.1:0-1926 GCA_050698735.1 Streptosporangiaceae bacterium
GGGCACGACGGTTTGGGTGGGCACGACGGTTTGGGTGGGCACGACGGCATCCGGCCGGCCATTGGTGTAATGGCCATCCGCGCCGGGGCGCATGGCGATGCTGTGACGGCCGGGCGCTCGCCTGAGCGGGGAGTCGGCTTGAGGGACAAGCGGTTGCGACCACCCGCCGTACGGGCGGGTTCCCCGCTCGGCGAGGCTGTCCGGCAGCCATACCAGAGCGGTCAGCCCTTGCGGGGATCCGGGGCGCAGCCGAACCCGCACCCCATGTCGTTCGGCCAGCCGCGATACGGCGAACAGACCCATGTGCCGGGACACCGACACGTCGATGACCGGCGGATTGTCCAGCCGGTAGTTCATCTCCGCCAGCCGGACATCGGAAACGCCGACCCCGCTGTCGCTGACCTGGATCAGCACGCCTCCGCTGGCCAGTTCCTGGGCGGACACGCGCACCTGGGTGTCCTTGGGGGAGAATACGGTGGCGTTCTCGATGATCTCGGCCAGCAGGTGCGCCACGTCGGATACCGCCTGTCCGGAGACCGCGACCCCGGGCTGAACGCTTAGCGTCACCCTGGCGTACTGCTCGATCTCCGACGTCGCGGCCCGGGCCACGTCCGCGAGCAGCACCGGTTCGCTCCACTTTCGCGCGCTCTCGTGCCCGGCGAGCAGGAGCAGGTTCTCGGAGTTTCGGCGCATGCGGGTGACCAGGTGGTCCATCGCGAACAGGTTGGACAGCCGATCGGGATCTTCCTCGTTCTGCTCGAGGGAGTCGATCATGCGTACCAGGCGCTCGATCAGCGACTGGCTGCGCCGGGACAAGTTGACGAACATCGCGTTGAAGCTTCTGCGCAGCAGCGCCTCGTTGCCTGCGAGCCGCACCGCCTCCGAGTGCACCTGGTCGAACGCGCGGGCGACCTGGCCGATCTCATCCACGGACAGCACGTCGATCGGCGCCACGTCCAGGCTCTGCGCAGGGTCCTCGGCCTCGCCCAGCTGCCGGACCCGCTCCGGCAATTGCACCGTGGCGATATCAAGCGCGCCTGCCCGCAGCCTGCGCAGCGGCAGGAGCAGGGACCTGGCGACGGCGAGCGTCGCGATCAGCACCAGGAGCAGTACGGCCGCCGTCAGGATCGCGGTGAACAGCGCGGACTGCTCCGCGCCCCGCTGCAGCGCCTGGCTGCGCGCGACGATGTTTCTGGCTATCCCCAGCTCGACCGTCTGCATCTTGTCGATGTTGTCGGACATCGCCGAGTACCACCGCGTAGGCGCCTGGTTAACGCTGATGCCCAGTTGCGTGATGTCGGCCGCGTTGCCGTCGGTGAGGAGGAAATCTTCGATGCCCTCGGCCAAGTTCACCCCAGGCCCGGCGACAGTGGTGTTGAAAGAGCTCTGTTCCGCGGGCGTGGCGGTCGTTTCGAACGACGCCTTGTCGTTGAGTTCCTCGGACAGCGCGGTGGTCAGCGCCTGCTGCTCGCCGTCACCGAAAAACTGCTGCGTAAACGTGTGGTAGAAGAGCGCGCGCTGCTGGGAGGCCTCGTCCTTCGCCAGGGAAATCGAGTCGAGCGTCCGGACGTCGTTGGCGAGGCTGGCGTCAGAGGTCCCCTGCGCGATCTGGTCGTTCAGGGTGATCATGTCGCTGATCGGCGCCGCGTAGTTGGCGATCACCGCCAGCGCGTCCTGGCTAGCCTGGGCCGTCGTGCGCAGCTCCCCGAGGTCGTTGATCACCGACACCACGGTGGCCACGCCGGCCTGGATGTTCGCGGGGAACGAACCGTCGACGCCAGCGGCCAGCGTCCGGACCCTGGCCGCCGCCGCGTCTGTCGCGTGGTACCAGGGCCCGAGGGTGTCGGGGTTGCCGCCAGAGATGACCCCGGTCGTCTCGTCGCGCTCGTCCTCCAAGGCCTGCACCAGGCCGGTGACCTGCTGTCC
>JBOHCG010000989.1:0-1925 GCA_050698735.1 Streptosporangiaceae bacterium
GCCCCGGCCCCGGCCGCGGACCCGGGCAGGCCGGCCCGGCCACGCCGAAAGGCCGCACCCGCCGTAGCCGAAGGCAACGCCCTTTTCGAGATAATAGATGCCGAACGAGCCGTGGTACTCCCGTCCGGCACGCCTGCCACCCTCGGCGCCCGCGTCGCCACGTCGTCCCGGATGGCCGATCAGCGCCGGCTTGTACGCCGCGCACCCGCGGGCGAGAGCATTGCGGCGCTGCTTGATGGCCTTGCTCAGGCGGGCGGCCGTCTTACCATCGCAGAAGCCGCCGCCCTCGCGGGCGAGCCTCCGGTACGGATGTCCGGCTACCTGGCGCAAGTCATCCGGTTGCTGAACGTGGATGGCTACGCTGTGCTGCAGGCTAAGGACGATGGCCGGATGGTCGAACTGAACCAGGAACTGCTCAGGCAGCAGTTCCTTGCCGGCTGAGGGACCCGAGTGGGCGAGAGTCAACGCACGGCGCGCATCGCTTACGTCGGCCAGAAGCTCGGCGTCTAGGCTGAGCCCCATGCCGGAACCAGCGACGATCAGCTCGGCCCGCCGGGCGGAGGTCATTGACGCGCTGCGCCGTGGCACCGTGCCGAGCGCGGGCCTTGACCTGTTCGCGGTCGGCATGGAGCGGTTCGAGCGCGCCATCGACGAGGAACTGGACGGCGTCGCGGCCGGCCGGGCCGCCTTCAAGGCGGTGCGCGGCGAGTACGGCGCGGGCAAGACGTTCTTCGCCCGCTGGCTCGCCGAGCGCGCCAAGCGGCGCGGCATGGCCGCCGCCGAGGTGCAGATCTCCGAGACCGAGACACCGCTGCACAAGCTGGAGACGGTCTACCGCCGCCTGGTCGAGCAATTGTCGACCGCGGCCTACCCGCCGAGCGCGCTTCGCGCGGTCATCGACGCGTGGTTTTACACCCTGGAAGAGGACGTGCTCGCCGAGGGCGTGATCGCCGCCAGTGACGCGCCGGCCCTGGCCGGGGCCGTCGATGCGCTGCTCGAACGCCGGCTGGCGGCGGTCGCGCGGACCACGCCCGCGTTCGCCGCGGCGCTGCGCGGCTACTGGAAGGCGACCGGCGATGGCGACCAGGCGACCGCGCAGGCGCTGCTCGCCTGGATCGGCGGCCAGCCCAATGTGTCCGCCGCCGCCCGGCGCGCCGCCGGCGTCAAGGGCGACCTCGACCACTTCGCCGCGCTCGGCTGTCTGCAGGGGCTGCTGACGATCCTGCGTGACTCCGGTCACCCGGGCCTGCTGCTCGTCCTGGATGAGATCGAGACCTTGCAGCGGGTTCGCTCCGACGTGCGGGACAAGGGCCTCAACGCGCTGCGCCAGCTTGCCGACGACGTGGACTCCGGCCGGTTCCCCGGTCTGTACCTGCTGATCACGGGGACGCCCGCGTTCTACGACGGGCCACAGGGCGCCGGGCGGCTGACGCCGCTCGCCCAGCGGCTGGCCACCGACTTCGGCACCGATCCGAGGTTCGACTCGCCCCGCGCCGTGCAGGTCCGGCTCACCGGCTTCGACCTGCCCAAGCTCGCCCGCCTGGGCGGATCGATCCGCGACGTCTACGCCAGCGGCCTGGCCGACGCCGCGAGCGCCCGGATCGGCGCACTGGTCGACGATGCCTACATCACCGACCTCGCCGCCGCGGTCGCCGGGGAACTAGGCGGCCAGGTCGGCGTCGCACCCCGGGTCTTCCTGCGCAAGCTGGTCGCCGACGTGCTGGACCGGGTCGCCGAGTTCGACGACTTCGACCCGCGCCTGCACTACAAGCTCACCCTCTCGCCCGCCGAGCTCACCGCCACCGAGCGCAACGCGGCCGCGTTCCGTCCGGCCACCGCCGACGACGTGGACCTCGACCTGTGACCCACGGGCCGGCACCGGAGGCGGGGCCGCTCGGCGGCCTGCACCCGACGCTGGCCTACCA
>JBOHCG010000990.1:0-1918 GCA_050698735.1 Streptosporangiaceae bacterium
CCCGGCCTGCGCTTGGCGGCGGCCTCGGGCGCGCCGGCCACCTCGGCCTCGGCGGCCTCGGCGCCGGGCAGTTCCGGCCATGGGCCAGGTACGACCTCGGCGCCGGGCTGCTCGGCGGGTTCGCGGTCTTGGCCGGGCTCGATCGGTTCGGACATGATGGTGTCCTCCTTCGGGAGAAGTGCCAGCGGCGGGCCGACTTTCCTAGGGCCGATAGCCCGCCGCTGGCGGCTTATGGGGTTAGTCCGAGGTGTCTTCCTCGGTAGCTTGCGGGGCCTGCCCGTTGGCCTCGGCGAGCGCGGCGGCGCGCACTTTGGCAGCGTCTGCACGGGACAAGCCAAACCGCGTTTCGAGCTGGCGGCCGGACAGCGGAGAGCCGACCGCGAGCGTGGCTCGCATCGCCATCGCTGCCGCACTCTGGGCGTCGAGCGGGACGAGCGACGAAAGCGCGACGAGCTGGGCGTCGAGCGGGTGGAAACCGGCCTGGTCACTGGCGGTTTCCGGCACGTCGCGGTGGTGGGCCTCGACGACCCGCTTGAGCACGCCGAGGCCGACCGCCAGGGCCGCCGCGGCGGCGAGCGGCGGCACGGCGGCGGTCGCGCGGCTGGTAAGCGAGTGAGTGACCACGTGGCCGATGTTGCCGGCGACCGACACGGCCAGGCCGACTAGCGTCACGGTCCACGCTGCCGTCCGCGACCGGGTCGACCACCGGTCGAGCAGGGCGACGAACAAGGCCAGCTCGCCCACCGCGATGAACACGTCGATCTGCAGCGGCCAGATGTCGGCCCACAGCCCGGCCAGCCCGTGATGGCTCGCCCACAGCCACAGGCCGCGGTACGACTCGGCGAACGAGGTACCCGAGGCGGCAGCGAGTACCACGGTGATGGCGCCGAGCGCGGCACGCCGAGGGCCTCGCAGCATGCCGGACGGCACGGGCGGCGCGTCCGGGTGCCTCAGCTTCGCTCGTGCCCGCCGCAGCGGGTGCAGCTTGCTCAGTAGCTTCACGTGCCTACCCTCCGGGGAGCGATCCACAGCCCGCCATCGCGCAGTATCGAGCGGACGAGCCACAGCACCATCGCGGCGAGTGCCAGCACCACGGCGGCGGCGATCAGCCACAGGGCCGGGATGCTAACGGGCTGCCCGAGCACGGTCGCGGTGAGCCTGGTCCGGGCCGACACGATCAGCGCGAGCAGCGCCAGGGCGAGTACCGCAGATCTCATGGCCGGCCTTCCGCGACAAGGCGCAGGTGCCCGCGCTCGTGGCGGCCGCCCCGCGGCCTGGCGTGCCGCCCGGCGCGGCCTTCCCGGAACCCGCTGGCGTACGCGTCCAGCCACACCTCGCTGCAGGCGTTGTTCAGGTCCGCCTCATTCAGAGACAGCTCGCGGAGAGCCAGCTTCGTGAAGAAATGGAACTCATCGGCCAGCCTTACGAGCGCCATCCATTCCGCGGTCCCCTCGGCGGCAAGCTGCCCGGTGCTCATCATCTGCTCAAGCCGGTCGCTCAGCTCATTGGCGCGGCGCCGGGCATGGATCCATCCCTCCGGCTCATGATCTGCCTTCCTCAGCCTGTACACCGCGGCGCCCAGGGCGCGGAACTCGCCGGTGTCCACGTTCACCTGGTCACCTGCTCCCCGGCACCAGCCGCGGCGGCCAGCCGCAGGACCGCGACCGGCGCCTCGCCGGTGACCTGGCCGAGCTGGCCGCCCCGGTTGCCGCGCGGCCGGACGTGCCCGCCCTGCCGACCCGTGGTCGAGCGCGGGCGCGACTCCCGGGCCGCGTCCTGGCGCCCCCGCCGGTAGCCGCGGGCCTCCCGCTCGTCGCCGATCAGCGCGGTCTCCCAGTCGATCTTGGCCACCGCCTTGGCGAACGACCGGAACTCGTGCACGAGGAGCGGGTCCAGGGCGCCCGCCGCCGCTGCCTCG
>JBOHCG010000991.1:0-1905 GCA_050698735.1 Streptosporangiaceae bacterium
AGTGACCAAGGACCGGACAGCTGCGGTCGCTGTCGGTGACCGCAGCGAGAACACCGAATCGACCCTTGCCGATGAACCGGACGATCTGGCTTCACACGTGTTCCGGCTGTCGGCCATGGACTCGGTAGCCGATTACCTGGCCACTCTGGAGCTACTCGCATGAGCGGTCCTGACGGCCGGGAACGCCGCCTTGGCCTGCCGCGCTGGCTCAGCATTCCGGCCGGCAGACGGCCGGGCAGGCTCAGCGAGCGCGTGCGGCGCCCGCAGCCGCTGCTGAAGCGGCGCATGCCGTCCGGCCGCGGAGCCATGGAGCAGCCGAACATCACCAGCGGCGGGGCCGGGGTCCTCACCCCCCGGTTCTGGCTGATGGTAGTCCTGACCGGCGTCGCCGCCGGCCTGCTCGGCGCGCTGATGATGCTGATCTTGTTCAACGTGCAGTATGCGGCGTTCGGCTATCACTCCGGCAGTCTGCAGCACGGCGTACAGCAGGCATCCGCGGCGCGGCGGGTCGGGTCCTTGCTGATCGCGGGTGCGTTCGGCGGTGTCGCCTGGTACCTGCTGCGCCGTTACACCCAGGGCGAGCCGTCCGAGATCGACGAGGCGGTCTGGAGCGGGGACGGGCGGCTGTCGTTCCGCCGCTGCCTGGGCAGCTCGGTGATCTCCGAGGTCGTCATCGGCATGGGCGCCTCGATCGGCCGGGAGTCCGCGCCCAAGCTGCTCGGCGGCGCATCAGGCAGCCTCCTGGCTGACTGGGGCGGCCTGTCGGTGCAGCAGCGGCAGTTGCTCGTCGCGTGCGGCGGCGGCGCCGGACTCGCCGCCGTCTACAACGTCCCGCTCGCCGGCGCCCTGTTCACCGCCGAGATCCTCATCGGCAGCATCTCAGTGCCCGTCATGCTGCCCGCCATTGCCTGCTCCTGGATCGCGACCGCCACGGCCTGGGTATACCTACCCGATCACGCTGTCTACGAGGGCATCCCCGACTACCGCTTCACCGCGTCGCTGATGACCTGGGCGCTGCTGGCCGGGCCGGTCATCGGGCTGATCGCGGCCGGCTACATCCGGCTCATCGGCTGGGTGTCGCATCACCGCGCCCGGGGAACCACCGCGCTGTTCACGCCGTTGATTGCCCTCGGCATCCTCGGCGTCATCGGGATCTGGTACCCGCAGCTGTTCGGGAACGGCCTGGACATGGCCCGCGACGCGTTCCTCGGCATCGGCGGCCTCGGCCTGCTGCTCACCCTGTTCGCGCTCAAGCCGCTGGTCACCGCCGGGTGCCTGGGCAGCGGGGCATCCGGGGGCCTGTTCACCCCGACGCTCAGCACCGGCGCGGTTCTCGGCGGCGCGCTCGGCATCGCCTGGAACCTGGCCTGGCCCGGCTCTCCGTCCGGAGCGTTCGCCATGATCGGCGCGGCCGCCATGATCGGCGCGGCCATGCAGGCGCCGCTGTCCGGGCTCGCCCTCGTGCTCGAGCTCACTCACAGCGGCTTCGCCCTGATGGTCCCCATGATGGCGGCGACCGGGATCGCCACGCTCGTCGCCTTCCACGTCGACGGATACTCCATCTACTCCGCCCGGCTACCGGCGTATACGGACAGCGCGCCCGCCACGCCAGCGGATGGCCCGACGTAGCGGACCGTCCAGCAGCCTCCGGCACGTCTGAGGCGCGTTATGTGGGTTGACTTGCGCTACTGCGAGCTCGCCGCCCTGGAGGGGATCCCGGAGTTAGGGATGTGTAGTTGGCGGGCAACAGAACGTCGGCGTGCTGCTGGCGCCTGGCGGCGGGATGGTGTAATACTCGATACCGGCCGTTGGCCATTACCATCAATCTCCCCGCAGCTAGGGACCGTGGAGTGGACCTCAACTCCTACGCTGAACTCGCGGTACGGCTCGTTAACTCGGCCGGAG
>JBOHCG010000992.1:0-1897 GCA_050698735.1 Streptosporangiaceae bacterium
AGACGATCAGGCTCAGCAGCGCGACCAGCACGATCGCCCAGCGGGCCGGCGTGTGCTCCCTGGCCGGCCGCGTGCGCGGGCGCGCCCTGACCGGCCGCGGGCCGGGCGCCATTACCGACTGCGGACGCGGGCGGTCCGACCTGACCGGACGCGGGCTGGGCGCCGTTTCCGGCCGCGGGCGCGCCGCGGCGCAGGACTGCCAGCAGGGTCGCGGCGAGGCCGTCGGCGTCATCCGGCCGATCGTCGGGTTTCTTGGCGAGCATGGTCAGCACGAGTGCGTCCAGCTCTTCGGGAATTTCGGGCCGCAGAGTGCGCAGGCTGGCCGGCGACGCGGTCAGGTGCTGGTTCATGACCTCCCGTAGCTTGCCATTCGGGAACGGCGGCCGGCCGGTCAGCAGCTCATGCAGCACGCAGCCCAGCGAGTACAGGTCGCTGCGCCCGTCGATCTGTGATTCTCCTTCGCACTGTTCTGGTGACATATAAAAGGCCGTGCCGATCGCGTAGCCGGCCGTGACGAGACCGTCGGTGGCGTCCGCTATTCGCGCGACTCCGAAATCGCAGATCTTCAGCAGCCCGTCATCCTGGCGGAACAGGTTGGCAGGCTTGAGGTCCCTGTGAATGATGTGAGCGGAGTGGGCGACCTGGAGCGCGGTGGCGGCCTGCACGATCAGCGAGACAGCCGTTTCGACCGGCAGCCGCCGCCCGGGCGCCCGGCCCAGCACGGCGGCCAGGTCGCTGCCGTGCAATAGCTCCATGACAATGAACGGCTGGCCGTCATGCGTGCCGACGTCGTGGACCACGGTGATGCCGGGGTGCTGCAGCCGCGCCGCGATCTTCGCCTCCCGCTGAAAGCGCCGCGGATCGGCGAGACTGTCGCGCATTACCTTCACCGCCACCGGCCGGTCAAGCTGCCGGTCGGTGCCTTGCCACACATCGCCCATGGCACCGGAAGCCAGGACTGCCTCCAGGACGTACCGCCCCGCAAGCTCGGTCCCAGCCTGCATTCAGGATCTCCGGTTTAAATCGCGGTCGCCCCGCCGCCCCCTACCCGGCGGCCTGCGCTTCTTTGAGTCTAGTGCGCGCACGCTGCTTTGGACCGGCCGCCGATATGGCTTGAATGACGCAGGGCGAGGGCCGACCGGGCTTGGGCCGTAGCGCCACTGCCGGAGAGATAAAAATTTATCTTTTGATCCGAACGATCAGCGTGTCAGCTCCGAATATCTATCAGGCACGGCCACGATCTCGGGCCATGCCGGAATCGGGGATAGCCGGCAGGCGAGGAGGCTCACGATGCGGTCAGCGATTCTTGACCTCAGCATCAGCGCCGTCCGTGCCGACGCGCTGTTCGCGTCGGCGGTGCAGCGCTCGGACGAGCCCAGCGCGGGCCAGGTCCGGCAGGCGGTCGCCGCGGCCATCGGCACGCTCGGCGACCTGGGCTGCGCCGCGCGGGTCGCGCAGGCTTACGGCGAGGACCCGGATACCGCGGTGACCAGGATGTGCTGGGCGCGGGCGGAAGTGGCGAGCGCGTTCTGCTGACCGGTTCCGGGCCGGTTCCCGCGATGACTTTCCGCTGCCGATACGGTCCTCCTGGCGAGAGCCTCGGCTGAGCGGAGGGGTAGGTCATGGGGAAACTGGTCGCCGACATCACGATGTCACTGGACGGGTTCATCACCGGGCCGGACGACTCGCCCGGGCGCGGCCTGGGCGAGCGCGGCGAGGCCCTGCACAACTGGGTGATGGGCGGGCCGTGGCGCTACGACGGGGAAGGCGGGCGGTTCGCCCCGCTCGACGTCGACATCGGCGTGCTGCAGGAGACGATGGGCTCGATCGGGGCGGGGATCATCGGCAGGCGGATGTTCGACCATCTCGGCGACGAGACGATCGAACTCGAACGGAC
>JBOHCG010000993.1:0-1881 GCA_050698735.1 Streptosporangiaceae bacterium
GCAAGGGGCCGGGCTTCGGCAACAACGTCTCGCACTCGCACCGCCGCACCCGCCGTCGCTGGAACCCGAACATCCAGACGGTGCACGCCGTCGTCAACGGCTCGCCCAAGCGGCTCAACGTCTGCACATCCTGCATCAAGGCGGGCAAGGTCAGCCGCTAGGCGAAGTGATTCCAGCCGGTCGCCTCGCCCTCGCCGGCCCACGGCGCCTGGTCGACCAGGACGCCGCTCCCCTCGCGCACCACGCCGATGACCCGCCACCGCGGCGGCAGCGCGACGCCGCGCGGGAACGTCGCGACCAGGCTGTGATCCTCGCCGCCGGTCAGCACCCAGCCAAGGGAATCGGCGTGCCCGGGGGTGGTACCACTTCTCGTTCTGCTAAAAGAAGAATTACGGTCGGCACCGCGTACGGCGCGGGCGGCTTCGAGCAGCGGGGAGCCGGCCTCGGCGCTCAGTGCCGCGGCGGAGTCCACGTCGATCTGCACGCCGCTCGCGTCGGCGATGTGCCCCAGGTCCGCGAGCAGGCCGTCGCTGACGTCGATCATGGCGTGCGCGCCCAGGTCGGCCGCCTGCGGCCCGGCGTCGTACGGCGGCGCCGGCCGCAACTGCGCCGTCACCAGCGAGGCCCAGGCCGGGTCGCCGGCCAGGCCAGCCCCGCCCAAGTCGGCCCCGCCCAGGCCAGCCCCGCCCAGGCCAGCAGAGAGCAGGGCGAGGCCGGCGGCGGCGTGGCCTAGCGGGCCGGCCACCGCCACCACGTCGCCTGGGACCGCGCCGCCGCGAAGGACCGGGGGGCGGCCGGCCATGTCGCCGAGGGCGGTCACGGCGAGCAGAACGGCGTCGGCGCGCGCGGTGTCGCCGCCGACGACGCCGGCCGGGGGGTGCACCCTGGCGCACTCGGCGGCCAGGCCCGCGGCCAGCTCACGCGCCCAGCCGACCGGCAGGTCCGGCGGCGCGGCCAGCGCGACGAGCAGGGCCGAGGGCACCCCGCCCATCGCCGCGACGTCGGCCAGGCTCCTGGCCGCCGCCTTGTGCCCGACGTCCCGCGCGCTCGACCAGTCACGGCGGAAGTGCCTGCCCTCGAGCAGGAAGTCGGTGGTGGCCACCACACGGCCGTCCGGCACCGCGAGCACCGCCGCGTCGTCGCCGATTCCGACCAGCGCCCGCGGATCCGGCGCCCGCGGATCCGGCTGCAGCCACCGCGACAATTCCGCGATCAGGCCGAACTCACCGAGTTCAGCCACGGTGCCCTGGTCATCGGCGTCGATGGCGTCACCTCACGGTCGTTTGGCGGGTATACCGTCTCACCGGTCTGGACCTCTACGGTAGCGTGATCCATCAAGGGCACCCGTGTCCCGCCACGCCCCCCCAGGAGGACGCCATGGTAGAGGCCTACATCCTCGTCCAGACGGAAGTCGGCAAGGCCGCCGACGTGGCCCGGCACATCGCCGAGATCACCGGGGTCACCCAGGCCGAAGACGTAACCGGACCCTACGACGTCATCGTGCGCGCCCAGGCCGAGAACGTCGACGACCTTGGCAGGCTGGTTGCGGCGAACATCCAGTCAGTGCCGGGGATCACCAGAACGCTTACCTGCCCCGTGGTGCACATCTGAGTAGTTCGGCCGCGAGCGCGGCGGTGCGCGGGCCGGTGCCCAGCGCCACCGCGTCGCGCAGGTCGTCCTCGGTGTCCACGTCCCTGCGCAGCCCGGGCACGCCGTCGAGGTCGAGCTCGGCGGCGCCGCCCGCCGCGTGCCGCGACCGGGACGCCAGGCCGAACGCGGGCTGGAACGGCACCCCGGGCGCCGCGGCGTACAGCGTCGTGCCGTCTCCCGCCGCGTCGGCGACGAAGGCGGACGGCCAGGCCGCGGCGGCGCGCAGCGCCT
>JBOHCG010000994.1:0-1879 GCA_050698735.1 Streptosporangiaceae bacterium
GCACGGAGGCGTGCGCGGCGGTCCACATCGCGTGCACCTGTTCCAGGGTCTTCAGGACCCGGGCCTGCTCGGCGGCGGCCATCGTGGCGTGGTCGGCGGCGTTGAGGTGCCGCATGGCGGCCACCAGCATGTCCAGCGCGTCGGAGGTGCTGGCTGGCGGCGGGAGAGCGGCGCTGGCCAAGGTCACCTCCAGGTGGTGTGGGTGCGGGGCGGGTTGTCCCTTCCTGGCCGCTGTGCAAGGGCGGGCATGCGCGGGTACGGATACCGCGGTTCGTTCTGATCAAGTTAATCTTTTGATCTTTTGTTCGAGTCTAGCACCCGGTACCGACATTTCTTGGAACGACACGCCCAGAGGGGTGCACGTCCATTTTGTAGGTAGCCGGGTCAGCTTGCGGCGGTCTGAGTGTGTCCGCGCTGGCAGATGGCGGGTGCGGTCGTGGCTGTCTGGTTGCGGGGAAGCTACCAGATCTCTTCCCAGCCGTTGCCGGCTTCCTGGCAGCGTAAAGTGGCGATGCCGGTGGCACCGGGTACTGACCAGCGCATGCCGGACAGCTTCAGCCGCTGGCCGAGGTACGGCTTTGCAGCCTGCTTCGACGGTGCCGGAGCCGATGAACATGCCTAGGTTGCAGAAGCGGGCATATTGCACGAAGCGGCGTTGGTTTCGAAGTGGGCTCGCACGAACTGGTCTACGTCAGGTTCAGCACCTGTCCGAGGGTCTGCAGCGGAACCGGGGGCGGATGGTTGCCCAGGCCGGCTTCGAGGGTCACGAACGTGGCGGCGTCGAAGATGGCCGAAAAGTAGTGTCCGGTCGGCGCGTGGGCATACGACAGCAAGGGGCCGCCGCTAGAGAGGGTGAAGTCACCCTTCATCAGCACCAGGTACACGGCATCGGCGGCATTGTCCGTTATGTCGTCGCCTCCCCCCGCGGTGGCCATCGCTTTGCTGAAGGTCGTTCGCACCGCGAGGATCCAGGCGCCGCGCCCGCTGGCCAGGTCGGCCAGCGTCTGCTCCCAGCTCTCCACCTCACCACCCGCCATCCCGGCGACCCGGACCCTCCTCTTCTGCAACGAACAGGCCGCCCGTCGGGTTGGGGGGCCGGCCGGGGAAACTCCGGCGAACGCTGGCGGCATTGCGGGCGGACTGGCGCGGATCGTGAGCCGGGCGAACACGTTCAGGTCGGTCGCGTCCACCGGGCTGGCGGGCGGCAGGGAGATCTCCATCTGCCCGGCGCGTGCGGGAGAAGCCGGAGACGGCGGCCCGGCGATCCGGCCTGAAGGGGGTGCGCGGCAATTTTTGCAGGTAAGCAAGATCGGGCTGGTCAGGCTGCACGTATCTGGTTGCGCGGCGCCCCCAGATCCGGTCTTCGGGTCTGCTGGCAGCGGAGGGTGGTGACGGCGTCGGCTCCGGCGACGGTCCAGCGCATGCCCGACATTCGACCAACCACACCAGTCACCTGCGCCTCGCCGGCCGCGCAGGCCTCAGAGCCTAATGGCCAGGCCGATCGTGAGCGCAATCCCGAACGCCAGCTGGAGCCGTCCCGTCTGCGCCAGCGCCCTTATCAGGGCCGGACCGGACGCGCCCGCCCGTACCGACCTGACCGGCATCCGCGCGAGCGGCAGCGCGAGGGCGACGATCAGGGTGAACGGCCGGAAGACGCCGATCAGCGCCGCCAGGCAGAACGGCAGCAGCAGCATCAGCACGTAGACGGTGCGGCTGCGGGCGTCGCCGAGCATGACCGCGAGCGTGCGCTTGCCCGCCGCCAGGTCGGTGCGGATGTCGCGCAGGTTGTTGACCATCAGCAGGGCACAGGCCAGCAGCCCGGCCGGCACGGAGGCGGCAAGGCCGAGCCAGGTCAACGTCCCCATCTGCACGTACGCCG
>JBOHCG010000995.1:0-1867 GCA_050698735.1 Streptosporangiaceae bacterium
GCTACGGCTACCGGGTCGCGCCGATGCTGCGCCGCCTGCCGGTCACGCCGGTGGTCACCGTGATGTCCGGCCGGGATGGCGACGCGGTGGCCGCAGCCGCCTTGGCATACGAGGTGCCGCTTACCGTCACGGACTGGCGTGAGCTGATCGAGCGGGACGACGTCGACGTGGTGGACATCTGCACGCCGCCCGGCACGCACGCCCAGATCGCGATCGCCGCGGCGGCCGCGGGCAAGGCCGTGCTGTGCGAGAAGCCGCTTGCCCTCACGTATGAAGAGGCGGCCGCGGCGCTCGCCGCCGTGACCCGTGCCGGGGTGCACCATGCGGTCGGCTTCAACTACCGGCGGCTGCCGGCGGTGGCGCTGATGTGCCGCCTGATCGCCGAGGGCGCGGTCGGGGAGATCAGGCTCTGGCGGGCGTCCTGGCTGTCCGATGAGTTCACCGACCCGGCCACGCCGTACGAACTGGCGGTTCGACCTGGCCATAGGCGGCACCACGATCACCGACCTCGGCTGCCACCTCATCGACATGGCGCTGACCATGGCCGGTCCGGTGCAGGGCACCTGCGCGCAGGCCGCCACGTTCATCTCCGCCCGCCCGACGGCCGACGGCGGCGAGAGCGTGCCGGTGACGGTCGGTGACGCCGCCAGTGCGCTGCTGCGGTTCGAGTCCGGCGCGCTCGGGGTGTTCGAGGTGGCGCGCGCCGCCGTCGGCCGGCCCTGCGACTTCACCGTCGAGGTGAACGGCAGCCGCGGCACGCTGGTCTTCAGCTACGCCAGGCTGAACGAGCTGTGGTACTCCGGCGCGGGCGACGACCCGGGCCTCTACGGCATGCGGCGGATCCGCGCCGAGCACCCCAGCCACCCCTACGCCGCCCAGTGGTGGCCGATCGGGCAGGGCGTCGGGTTCGGCTCCTCGTTCGCCAACCAGGTCGCCGACCTGCTCGAGGGCTGGCCGGAGGCGGCGTGGGCGCCCGGGTTCGACCGGGGCGCCGCCGTGCAGGCGGTCTGCGAGGCCATCCAGAGGTCAGCCGCCGAGGGCCGCTGGGTCGCGGTGAGCGAGGTGAACGCTCCGGGCGCTACGATGTCGGCCTAGCAAAAGGCCAGATGAGGGGGCGTTCGGATTGGCCGGTCGGCTGACGATCATCGGCGGCGGGGTCATGGGCCTCATGACGGCGTACTACGCCGCACCGCTCGCGGAGGCCGTGACCGTGCTGGACCGATCACGGGTGGGCGACCCCGCCACGGCGTCCTTCGGGCTGACAAGGTCCTTCCGCAACGACTACCGCGATCCCGAGGCGTCTACACCGGGGTCGGCTGGCACGGCACCGGGTACAAAGTTCGCGCCCTGGGTGGGCCGGGTGGTCGCCCAGCTCGCGATGCAGCAGGGCACGGTCTACGAACATCGGGCGCTTCGCGCCGACCAGGTTCGCTAAGGAAGGGGTTATGGCGTGGTGAAATCGATCACCAAGCGGCTGGCCGAGGGTACCGTGCTCGGCGCCGAGGGATACGTCTTCGAGCTGGAGCGCCGGGGATACATCAAGGCGGGCCCGTTCGTGCCCGAGGTGGTACTCGATTTCCCCGACGCGGTGCGCGAGCTGCACAGGGAGTTCCTGCGCGCGGGCGCGGAGGTGATGGTGGCGCTGACCTACTACGCGCACCGGGAGAAGCTGCGCGACGTCGGCCGGGAGGGCGACCTGGAGGCGATGAACCGGTCGGCGGTCCGGATCGCCCGTGACGTCGCACATGAGGGCGATGCCCTGGTGGCGGGCAACGTCTGCAATACGTGGGCCTACGACCCCGACGACCCGGCGACCCGGCAGGTGGTCCGGGCCATGTACGCCGAGCAGCTGGGCGGCGGAGGAGGG
>JBOHCG010000996.1:0-1867 GCA_050698735.1 Streptosporangiaceae bacterium
CTTGTGGTACTCGACCAGGTTCTGCAGGAACCCGCCGACGAAGGAGCCGACGATGCCGAGCACGACGGTGCCGAAGAAGCCGATCGAGTCACGGCCGGGCATGAGCAGGCGCGCGATGGCGCCGACGATGAATCCGACGATTATCAGGACGATGATGAAGACAACCATGTCCCTAGAATTCCCACTCTGCGAGTTTTATGCCTAGGAAACGCCGGCACTTACAGGCTCGCCAGCTCGCGTTCCAGCGGAGTGCGGAAGCGCGGCGTGATCCTGGCGGCACCGATCCACTCACGGAGCCGCTCCGCCTCGGCGGCGAGCGCGGCCGAGGCCTCCGAGCCGGCGTCCTCGAGCAGCCTGAGGGCGATCTCGCCGTCCTTGCGCTGCGCCCAGCCGCCCACGATCCGGCCGTCCCACCAGGCGGTCGGGCCGATGTTGCCTGACCGGTCGAACAGCGCAGGCCCGTGCTCGCCGACGTACCAGGCGCGGTCGCGCCAGCCCATGGCGGTGGGGTCCAGGGCGGGCAGCAGCGCGGGCCACGGCTGGACCTCGGCCCGGACCGGCTCGTCGGCGGCGAGCATGATGGCAGGCGCGCCGTCCAGATCCGCCTCGGCAACGTCTAGCGCGGCCAGCGCCTGCCTGACCTGCCCGGCGGTCCAGCCGGTCCACCACTGCAGGTCCGAAACCAGAGCCGGGCCGAACGCGAGCAGCCAGCGGCGCGCCAGCTCGGCCCGCGCCGCGGCGGCCGGCAGCTCGATCCGGTCGGCGGCGGACCAGGTGAACTGGGTGGAGGTCCAGCCGCCGCGGGGGCGCCCGCGCACGATGAGCCCCTCGGCGGACAGCAGCGTGAGCAGCCTGGTGGTCAGGTTGACCGCGCCGCCGTATGGGTTGTCCGCCGCGGCCACGATCTGCGTCCGCAGCCGCGGTTCGTCCCTGGCCAGCTTCGCGCCGGTAGCCGGGCCGCGGTCGGCAAGCAGCCGCACCGTGGCCTCGCCCACTTCCTTGAGCCAGGCCTCGGCGTCCGGTGCGATGCCCGCCTCCCGGACGACCTCGGTCAACTGCCTGCGCAGCCGTTCGGCGATCTGGTCGGTGCAGGCGGACTGGATCACCGGCACGAGGGCGGCGGGCACCACGAACACGGTCCGGCGCATGCCGAGCATCCGCACCAGCGCGCGTTCGGCGTACAGCGCATCCTCGATCGCCGCCCGGTTGATGCCGGAGGTCCGCGCCCAGGCCGCCAGGTAGACCGATGCGGGGTCGGTCCCGTGCAGCCCGATCAGGTCCGCTGCCACGTCGGCGACCGAGCCGGACCGTGCTCCCGGCGCCAGATGGTGGCGCACGGCCAGGCGCGCCCGCCGCTCGGACGCGCTGACCGTCTGGACCGCGCTTGTCATGAGGCCGACCCTACCGGGGTGAGGGCGGGCGGTACGGCCGGAACGTGACCAGCTATCGCCAGCCCGGTACGGTGCTGACCGACCACGTATTCGCCGTCCCGCTGGACCACTCCCGGCCGGACGGCGAGCAGATCGAGGTGTTCGCCCGCGAGGTGGTGGCCGCCGGCCGTCAGGACGCGGACCTGCCGTGGCTGCTCTTCCTGCAGGGCGGTCCCGGTCACGGCGCGCAGCGGCCGGTCGGCCGCGAGTCCTGGCTGGACCGGGCGCTCGATGATTACCGGGTGCTGCTGCTCGATAGGGTGAGCGGGGGCAAGGTGCTGGACCGCCTCATCGCGATGTCCCGCGGCAACGCCTAGGACGGCACTGAACAACTCGTAGGCTCTGATCGGGGTGTTTCGCCGGCACCGTGTTCGATTCCCTGAGAGAATTGTGCTATGCAGGGCATCTCGAAGGCCGATCGTGATCTGTGGGACGCG
>JBOHCG010000997.1:0-1867 GCA_050698735.1 Streptosporangiaceae bacterium
CCCGGGCCCAGCGCGTCCACGGACGTCTGCCCGTACGCGGCGGGCTGGGACAGCACGGTCGGCTCGTGGCTGGCTGGCGAGGGGTCGGTCCTGGCCGGAAGCAGCGGGATGACGTCGGAGATCATTCGCATGGCGGCGCCCGCGTCCGGCCGGTCCTCGGGCTCCCGGCGCAGCAGCGCGGAGATCACCGGCCCGAGCACCCCCGCCGCCGTCGCCTCCGGCGCGTCCTCGTTGATGATGGCGGACATGGTGGTGATGGCCCCGCCGCGCCGCTCGAATGGCCCGTGGCCCTCCACCGCGGCGTACAGCGTGGCGCCCAGCGACCACAGGTCGGACGCGGGCGACGCGTCCCCGCCGCGGATTCGTTCGGGCGCGGTGAACCCGGGCGATCCCATCACCATGCCGGTCTGGGTTAGCCTGGGGTCGCCCTGAAAGGTGGCAATGCCGAAGTCGGTCAGGACCGCCCGGTCTTCGGCGAGCAGTACGTTGCTCGGCTTGACGTCCCTGTGCAGCACCCCAGCGGCGTGCGCCACGGTCAGCGCGGACAGCAGCTGGCGGCCCATCTCGGCGGCCCGCCGCGGCGACAGCGGGCCGGAGGTGACCAGTAGCTGGTCAAGCGACGGCGCCAGGATCAGCTGCATGACGATCCACGGGCGGCCCTCGTCCTCGGCCACGTCATAGACGGTCACCACCGCCGGGTGGTTGAGCCTGGCCGCGGTCTTGGCCTCGCGCAGCGTCCGCTGGTAGGCGTTGGCCCGCTCATCGTCGGTAAGCGTCTCGGCGATCTGCACCTCTTTGATCGCCACATCGCGGTCCAGGAGCTGGTCGCGGGCACGCCACACGATCCCCATGGCGCCGCGACCGATGGGTGCCAGCAGGCGATACCGCCCGGCGATCACCCACCCGGTGTCCGCCATAGGGTGCATACGCGGACCATACACGGTGTTGGCTGAAAGGTCTCTAGGCACCGACTGAGCATTGATTAAGTGTCACTCAATCGTTTCTGGGCCAGCTCAGGGGTGCGCGCCAATCTGCAGTACAGGCCCGGAGGGGTCGGCGAAGAAGTCGTTGCCCTTGTCGTCGACGACGATGAACGCGGGGAAGTCGCGCACCTCGATCCGCCAGACGGCCTCCATCCCGAGCTCGGGGTACTCGAGCACCTCGACCCTGGTGATGCAGTCCTTGGCCAGCCGCGCCGCCGCGCCGCCGATCGAGCCGAGGTAGAACCCGCCGAACTGCTTACAGGCCGCCGTCACCACTGAGGATCTGTTCCCCTTGGCCAGCATGACAAGCGAGCCGCCCGCCGCCTGGAACCTGTCCACGTAGGAGTCCATCCGGCCCGCCGTCGTCGGACCGAAAGAGCCGGACGCGTACCCTTCCGGCGTCTTCGCGGGCCCGGCGTAATAGACCGGGTGATCGCGCAGATAAGAAGGCATCGGCTCGCCCGCGTCGAGCCGTTCGGCGATCTTGGCGTGCGCGATGTCCCTGGCCACCACGAGCGGCCCGGTCAGCGACACCCGGGTCCGCACCGGGTACCTGGTCAGCTCGGCCCTGATCTCGTCCATCGGCCGGTTCAGGTCGATGGCCACGACCTCGGCGCCGGAGTCGCCGACGTCGTCCGGCAGGTACTGCGCCGGGTCGGTCTCGAGCTGCTCGAGGAACACCCCGTCGGCGGTGATCTTCGCCAGCGCCTGCCGGTCCGCCGAGCACGACACCGCGATCGCGACCGGGCAGGAGGCCCCGTGCCGCGGCAGCCTGATCACCCGCACATCATGGCAGAAGTACTTGCCGCCGAACTGCGCGCCGATGCCGGTCCGCCTGGTGATGCCGAGCACCTGCGCCTCGAGCTCAAGGTCACGGAACCCAT
>JBOHCG010000998.1:0-1842 GCA_050698735.1 Streptosporangiaceae bacterium
TTCCGCGGACGGGGCAGCACGGGGGCGGCCTCGAGAAGTTCCTGCGCGACGGCCCAGCCGAACAGCCCGCCGGTGACGCCGAGCAGGTGGTTGAAGCTGCGGGGCCTGTTCCGGGGCCGGGCCCCGGGGAACTCCTCCAGCAGGGCCGGGGTCAGGTCGCCCAGGCCGGCGTTCTGCCCGGCGGCGAACCGTGACAGGAGCCGCAGCTCGCGTTCCTCGCTGTTGTACTTGCGCCCGAGTGCCCGTTTGTGCTCGAGGAACCGTCCGGCGGCGTCCTCGACGCTGATGTCCTGGCTCACTGCAGGGCCTCCTCGCCATCGCCGAGGGCGACTTCGCGCAGGGACTCGACGGCGACCTTCGCGTAGATGCCGGTCGAGGCGGGCGACCGGTGGCCGACGAAGTCCCCGATCGTCTTGAGGTCGAACCCGTTGTCGGACAGCCGCTGGACGGCGCTGTGCCGCAGCGTGTGCGAGCCCGGCCGGGGAACGTCGACCCCGGCGAGCAGCAGGTAGCGGCGGGCGCAGCCGGACACGGCCGCGCCCCTGATCGGGCGGACCGGCGCCATCGCGCGGAAGAACACGTGCCGGTCATCTGCCTGCGGGCGGCCGTTGCGCAGGTAGCCGGCCAGGGCGTCGCCGGCCGCGCCGGACAGCGGGAAGGCGGTCGAGTGGGCGGCCTTCCGCTCCGGGATGGCCAGGCGGCCGCGTTTCCAGTCGATGTCGTCCAGGGTCAGGGCGACGATCTCCCGGGCGCGCAGCCCGTAGGTGGCCAGCAGCAGGAGGATGGCGTAGTCCCGTTTCCCGCACGGCGTGCGCCGGTCGGGCAGCGCGAGGACGCGGCCGACGTCCTCCCACGAGATGGACCGCGGCAGCGTCGACAGCCGGTAGGCCTGCGGCCATTCGACCGCCTCGGACAGGTCCCTGCTGATCACGCCCTCGCGGCGGGCGTAGCGCAGGAAGACGCGCAGCACCCCGCAGCCCTCCCGCACCGACGTCTTCGCCAGTCCCAGGCCGGCCCGCTCGGCGGTATAGGCGCTGAGCAGCGGCGGGGACAGCTCATCGAGCCTGGTGACCCCGGTCCGGCCGAGCCATGCCTCGAACCGGCGCAGGTAGTGGACGTAGGACTCCACCGAGGCCGGGCGCAGGCCGCGCTCGGAGACCAGGTACTCGAAGAACCCCGGCACGGTCTCGCCGAACGGGTCCGGCCGGCGCGGGCGCCCGGTCCCCTCATATCCCGGGACGATGAGCGTGAGCATCTGCTCGACGGGCCCGCGGATGTCCTTCACGAGCGTGTCCCCCTGGGCGCGCCGGGCATCGCGGGACTGGCTGACCCGGTAGGCGACGAAGGCGGCGACATGGTCCGGCAGGCCGGCGAGCTGGCGGGCGCCGTTCGCCGCGGCGAATTCCCCGAAGGCGGTGACCAGCGGCACCCTCCGCAGGATGCACCTGGTCGTGTAACCGTGTTCCTCAAGCCAGGTCACGTACTGCTCGATCTGCGGTCCGATCCAGGATGCCCGGATCCGGTCGACGGTCTGCGGTCTGACGAAGTACTCCTCCAGCATCGTGATCTTCCTCCTCGTGAGTGAATGGTGACGAAGAGTCGATCCCCTGGAGCTGCCGCGTTATGTTGCCGGATCCCTCCATCAATGGCCGTGAACCCCTGTCATGATCAGGGGAACCTGCTGCTCGGGTCACATAATCAGGCCGGGAGCATAAGCCGGACAACCTGAAGACCGGGGTAGATAAGCCCGACCTTTACGACCCGAAGCTCAACCGGTCCTATGCCGAGCTGGCCGCTCACTATGGGTGCCTGATAGATCCCGCACGGTCACGGAAACCTCGC
>JBOHCG010000999.1:0-1840 GCA_050698735.1 Streptosporangiaceae bacterium
GGCCAGGACGCCGGTGAGCTCGTCGTGGTAGTCGTGGACCTCGGCGGTGGCCTTGCCGTCATAGGGGCGGAGGATGCGCCCGGCGTACTGGACGAGCCGTCCCTTCTGAGCGACGGGCGCGGCGAGGAAGAGGGTGTCCAGTACAGGGCAGTCGAACCCTTCCCCGGCGTAGGGGCCGGTCGCGACCGCCAGCAGGGGCGGGCCGCCGGGCTGTGGCTGGAGCCTGTCGAGCGCGGCTGTCCTGTCCTTGGCGCCCATGCCGCCGCGCAGGACCACGGGATCATGACTCAGGCCGTTCAGGGCGGTGGCGAGCGCGTCTAGGTGAGCGGTCCAGTTGGTGAGGACGAGGCAGTTCCTGCCGCGGGCCAGGGCGGCGTGCACGTCGGCGGTGACCTGCCGGGTCCGCTGCTCGTCGGCGATCAGGTCCTTGTAGATGACGGTGATGCCGCCCGGCGCGGACGGGCTGGCTTCGCCGGTGTAGCGGTAGCTGGTCGGGTGGACGTGGAGCACAGGGGCCGGGTGTGATCTGCCCCGAACATTCCGGACAGCGGATTTGCGGTTAGTTCACGCTGCCTGCTGCGGCTCCAGGTATTCCTCCCGGACTTGCCGTGGGGATCGGTACTGGAGCCCGGAGTGCCGACGCTTCAGATTGTACCAGAATTCGATGTACCTTACAACGTCCCGGTAAGCGTGTTTCCGGGTCGGATACTGGGTCCGGTGAACCAGCTCGTTTTTAAGGGCCGCGTTGAAGCTTTCCGCCATCGCGTTGTCGTAGCAGATCCCGGTGCGCCCGACGGAATGCCGGATGTCAAGTCTCTTCAGCGTCTTCGCGAAATCATGCGACATGTAGTTGCTGCCGCGGTCGGTATGGAAAATCGCCTGGCCGGCGAGATCATGGTTACGCGCGGCCATCTCGATCGCCTGCTCGATGAGGGGGGTCTTGTAATGGTCGTCGATCGCCCAGCCGACCACTTCCTTCGTGCAGCAGTCGATAACCGTCGCCAAATAGGCCCAGCCCTGCCAGGTGGAAATGTAAGTGATATCGCCGACCATTTTCTCGCCCGGCTTTTCCGCGGTGAAGTCGCGGTTCACGAGGTCGGGGACGTCGTGCTCCAGGCCGTCGCCCTCGGTGAGGCTGAAGCGCCACGGCTTCGGCTGGCACGGCTCCAGGCCGTGTTCGCGCATGACGGACCGGACGAGCTCCGGGCCGCACGGCACACCCCAGGCCGCCAGGTCGGCGTGGACGCGGCGGTACCCGTAGGTCTCGTTCGAGTCATCGAATGACTTCTTTATCATCAGCGCGAGTTCCGCCCGCCTTTTCGCGGTCGCCGTTTCGGGCGCGTTCCGCCATTTGTAGAAATGGGAACGCGAGACCTCCAGCCACCTGCACATTTTCACGATCGACGGCACGTAAATATCGCGAGATTCCTGGTAAATCGCATACTCCGCGTCGATGAACTCGTATTTCTCGCTCACCGATGGTCGCTGGCAAAGTATGCTGCGGCTTTTTTCAGGAACTCGTTTTCCATTTTGAGTTCCCGGGTTTCCCGCTCAAGCTCGCGCAGTCGCGCCCGCTCGCTTACGGTAAGCGGCGGCTCCTCGCCGGCATGGTCACGGCGGTATATGTTCACCCAGTTGCCCAGGGTGCTTTCGTTAATGCCGAGCTCCTTCGCCACGACGGCAACCGGACGCGACGTCTCGATCACCATCTTTACGGCCTCTTCCTTGAATTCAGGTGAGAAGCTCTTATTCTTCGGTCGAGTCAAAATAATTTCCTTCCAGACATCATCCTAATGGATGACTGTCCGGGAAGTTCGGGGCACCTCAAGAGGACCTGCCC
>JBOHCG010001000.1:0-1835 GCA_050698735.1 Streptosporangiaceae bacterium
ACCTGGCGGCGTACGTGCCGACGTTCGCGAACGGGTGGCGGGGGGAGGAGACCTGGCCGCCGTTCGCGCAGTTCACCGCTGCCGCGGCACTCACCCTGGCGGTGGCGGATTTCGCGGTACCCGCCGGAGTGATCTACCCGGCCTATGAGAGCGCTGTCAACGCGGCCATGACCGTTATCGTCCTGGCCAGCCCGCGGCGGCAGGCCGGGCTCGTGCGGCCGGGCCGGCACAGTGCCCGCCACGCGGCAGATTCCTGGCACTGGCCGCGGCGGCGGGCCGTCGCTCATCCCGGGCGCTCTGTCCGCTGAACTGGCAGAGCCTGAGGGCCGCTGGACCATGAACCAGCCGCGGCCAGCCTGGCCGTGCAAGCAAGCGCGCGCCCTGTACCGGGCAGCGCGGCGGGATCGGGGCCCGGAACAGGCCGGCCGCCGGGCAGGTCCCGCGAAAACATACGTTTGACAAAGGTTCCAGTTACGTCCCGAACTGATCCCGGCGGCCGGAAGAACCCAGGTCACACGCGCCGGATTCCGGCGCCGGGGATTCCCGGCACCGGAAGCGGCAGGACATCGTGCTGGCTATGACACCAGGCCCGAAACAGCTCCCGCATCCCGCCGACGTGATCAGGCGCGCAGTCAGCCCCTACCCCGGACATCACGTCGGCTACCCGTTGACCGGCGGGTACGTCGCCGCGCCGGTCGTGGTCACCGACGTCCAGGCGGCCAGCGCGGACGAGGAGCTGGGCGCCATCTACGGGTTCGACGCCTGCGAGGTGCTGGGCGGGATCGGCCTGGTCAATCTCTTCGTCATCAGCTCGTTCTGCGGGACAGATGACGGCCTGGTGGCCGGGATCGACATCCTCGCCCCTCAAGATGCCGAGCAGTTCCGCGTCGGCGTCGTCGCCCGCCACGACGGCGAGCGGATCCCGGTCTACACCATGGACGAGGTGCTGGAGGCCTCGGCTGCGCTGCTGCACAGCCGGGCATTCCGAGACGGGTCCTTCCTGCCGTGCGCCATGAAGCAGGCCAGGATCGCCGGGCCGGCCGTGGTCGGCGCGGTCCTGGCGGTCGGGGTGCCCGAGGACCCGCGCCGGGCCAGGCTGTTCATGGAAGCGCCGTTCTCCTACCGGTGCCGGGCGCAGGATCTCCCCGGCCGGCAGATGACCTCCTCGGTGTTCCTCCGGGAGCGGCTGATGCGGGCGGCAGCATCGGTCACGCGGATCGGGCGGCAGCGGGGCGTCCTGTACCGGGAGGCATGGGTCGGCGGTATCGCCGTCCCGGTCACCGACGGCCATGTCGGCACGAGCCTCGCGGCTGTGCCGTACGTCCAGCTGGCCCGCCAGGTCGTGCCGGAGGATCCGGCGGACCTGCTCGCCATGACCTATCCGCAGTGGCATTCCCGCTTCTGCGCCGGCAAAGACGACGCCGCGCCGCAGGCGGCCGGGCCGCCGGCACGGGCCCAGCACCAGCCTCGAGCCAGACGACTTACCCGGGCGGCGTCATCGTGAGATCGCCGCGCCCCCCGCTCGCGGCCCCGGGAACGGATCCCTGCCGGCGGCGTACCCGGCCCGCGCCCAGGCACGCTCTGATCCGCCCGCCTCCAGGGCGCCTGCCGCCCCTGTGACCAGAGGGTCAAGACGACGTCACGTCCGGAACGTCTGGTCGCGGTGACCAGCGTCAGAGAGAAAAGGAGCCAGCTCATGCCGGAGTTCAGCATCACCCGCACCCCCATCAAGGGCGAGGTGGAGGTAGCGGGTGATACCTACTGGGCCAAGAACACGGCGGCCCTCGTCGAGGAGCCCGCAGCCGGGCACGCCGCCCGGTGAGTTCTGGCCGTGG
>JBOHCG010001001.1:0-1831 GCA_050698735.1 Streptosporangiaceae bacterium
GGCCAGGGCAGCGAGGGCCGCGGCGGCCGCCCCGACGCCTATCCAGCGCAGATGATGCTTGCGCAGCCGGTGGCGGCCGACGGTCGGAAGCTGCTGGTGGATCTGGTGCGAGCGGGGCCGCGCCGCGACGCCGACTGCGTGCAGGTGGAAGCCGGCCTCGAGGTTCGCGCGCAGGCCGGACGGCGTGTCCGCGGCTCTGCACCGCCAGTACTCCGCCGCGCGGCGGTGCGCGGCGGCCACCTGGTCGCGCTGGCCGGCCTCGGCGAGGCGGCGGTGCAGGGCGTCCGCGGTCCAGCGGTGCACCGAGAGCTCCCGGCCAGGGCCGGCCGTGAGCAGGCCCGCGGCCAGGGCCTCGGCGATCTGGTTCGGCTTGGCGGCGAGGGCGCCGGGTCCGACCGGCGCGCGGAACACCGAGGCGCGCACGAGCAGGGTCTGCGCGCCGGGGCTGAGGCGGTCATACAGCTCGTCGAGCAGCCGGTCGCCGGCGGCCTGGGCGGCGGCCTCGGCGGCCGCGGCGGGCACCTCGGTGGGGAGCGCGGTGGGCAGCGCCGGGTCTGCCGCCGCGAGGAGGGCCGCCACCTCGTCGAGGCCGGCGCCCGCGGCGAGCAGCGCGTCGAGGTACTCCATCGTGCGCGGGTGCCCCGCGGTCAGCCGCCAGGCACGGTCGCGATCGGGCTCGCCGAAGCGTCGCAGCGCGGGCATGGCCAGGGCCAGCTCGGCCGCACCGGACCTGGTGAGCGGGCCGAGGTGGCGGAAGCCGAGCCGGTCGCCGCCCGGAGCCGGCAGGGTGAACGGCTCACGGCAGGTGATCAGCAGCTTGCCGTGCCAGTTGGCGAGGAGGGCGGCCAGCGCCGGGTCGCGGACGGTCCTGCGGCCGACCGTGCTGTCGGCCCTGCCGTCGGTACTGCCGTCAGCCCTGCTGGCGTCCGGGCCGGAGAGATTGTCGTCGAAGTTGTCTAGGACGAGCAGATCCGCCTCGGTCGGGTGGACCGGCAGGCTGTGCGGGCTGATCTCGGCGCAGACGACGGTGACCACGCGCCACGGCTGAAGGCGGCAGGCCCTGGCGGCGATCTGGGCGGCCAAGGTCGACTTGCCGATACCGCCGAGGCCGTGCACCACGAGGCCGGTCAGGTCGGGGCCGGTCAGGTCGGCGGACCAGCGACGGCGTTCGGCGGAGCGGATGGAGAGGGCGGTGTGACGGGGCGCCTCGGCGCTATTGGCGCGCTCGGCGCTATTGGCGCGCTCGGGGCGCTCGGCGCGTGCGTGTCGCGGGCCTGGGACGTGCGGGGTCGCGGGCAGCGGGGCGTCACATTGGCGGGTAAATGCGCTAGTTTCGGGCCTTATGCGGACTAATCTCGGCATAGTGACATTCCTTACCTGTTTCCGCTTCGTCGGCAAACCCGGACAGGCCGCTATTTCTCTTCGTTATATAACACGGTTTGGCGGTGCGCCGTTCGGCTTTTTGCTGATGTCGGGCGGGATGCATTCACGGATAATTCGGGTAAATTCGGCGCGAAATCGCACTTTCTCGGCTGGCCGCGGTTCCGGCTGGCTGTGCTGTCGGCGGCGGGATCTAGGCTGCTGCCTGAGCGGGGCCGCGGTGGCCTCCAGGTACGTGGGAGCATCCGGACGGAACGACGGAGCGACGGCATGCTGCGACTGGCGCGGGAGCACTGGCGTTCGGTTGTGAACCGTCCCTTCAGGGTTCTTTGCTGGATGCGACTGGCTTGTTGTTACGTTGTGTAGCTGACGGGCGGGCTGTGTGGCTGCTGTTCCGGTTACGCTTTGTGAGACCAGCGGGCGGCGGCGGGTCATGGCACCGCGAGGCGCG
>JBOHCG010001002.1:0-1807 GCA_050698735.1 Streptosporangiaceae bacterium
GGGTGCACCAGGTATTCTCCGGGCTGACGTCGGTGTGTATCACCGCCTCGGATTCCTTCGGGGTGTCATGCATCGACTTCGGCCCCGCGCAGAGCTGAGGTTGTTCCTTGGCGGGAAGCCCGTGTCCGGCGCGGGTCAGAGGTGGTGCGCGGCCAGGTGCGCGCCGAGGACGTCGTAGCCGAAGTCGGCCGCCGGATCGCGCCATACCGAATGGGCGTGGTTCGCCTTGCGCTGGGTGTTGTCGTACTCGATGAGCAGCCGCGGACCCTGTACCCGGTAGTAGTGCGGCTGGCCGACTCCGGTGGGTCCGGCCCAGGCGAAGTACACGGCGTCCAGCCTGGCCTCGTCCCGGTAGTCCGGCTGCGGCGAAAGGCCGTCGGGGACCCGCCGAAGGTAGGCGCCGAGCAGCGCGCGCAGCAGTTCCCGCTGACCGGCGTCCAACTCGCTGGCGGGCAGGCCCTGCGGCGTGCCGGTCAGCGCGAGCCGCCGGTATTCGTCGTGACCGTACCCGGAGGCCCGTTCGTTGTCGACATCCATCTGCGCTATCCGCTCGGCGAGCGGCGAATCGGTGAACGGCCGCCGCCATAGCCCGCTGAGGTAGATCATCTGGTCGCCGTCGGCGAGCAGCGGCCTGTTGCCGCCGACGATGTCCGAGGGCGCCCGGTCGAGCAGGATCGCGCGGTCGGCCTGCCCGGCATCCAGCGAGCGGACGAGCTCGCGGGCCGGGTCCTCGGCCCCGGCGAGCGGGCGCAGCGGCGGAGGGCCGAGCAGCGGCGAGACCGCCGGGTCGGCGCCGAGAAAGCACGGGGTGGTCGAGCGCACCGCGCCGTCCACCACCAGGTTGTTCAGGGATACGTGGTGACCGCCGAACCGCCAGCCCCACGGGGCCGCCCCGCCAGGCTCGCCGAACACCCGCAGGTAATACAGGCCAGGATCGCGGCCCCGTTCGCGGCCCCAGTCGACGGTCCAGCCCTCGACCATATCGAGCACGTTGTCCAGCCCGATGATGGTCGCGACGGTGACGTACCCGGCGGTGGACAGGCCGGTGGCGACCAGCTTGTGGGCAAGTTGCTGCTGAGCGGGCCGTTGCGCGCCGAGCGGCAGGCCGCCGTGATCGGTGGGGGTGTAGAACCAGCGCCTGCGTTCGGCATCGGACTCGGGATCCGCGTTCGGCACGCCGCCGGTGGCCAGCGCGCGCTGGCCGGGGTCGAGCGCGCCGAGCCAGCCGACCGCGGCGGCGGCCATCCGCTCCGCGACCTCCCGGGCGGCTACCTCCCTGGCCGCGGCATCTCCGGCCGCGGCACCTCGGGGTACGGCATCTCGGGCTGCGGCATCTCGGGCTGCGGAGTCCGTGGCTCCGGCGTCCTCGGCGGCGGTGTCTCGGCCTGGAGTCGCTCCGGTGGCTCCCACGCGGCCTCCCTCCTTGCGGTCCCGTCCTGGCGGTTCCCGCCCTCGCGGCGCAAGCCGGCCAGACGTGTCCCGTCCAGTCTCCACGGCAAGGCCACCGGACCGCCAGCCCAGCGCAGCACCAGGGCCCGCGTCCCGAGGACGACGGCGACCACGAAGGACGCGACGATGCCGTCGGCCCAGAAGTGGTTGCCGGTGCCCACGACGACGAAGACGGTGACGGCCGGATGCAGCAGGATCAGCCAGCGCCACCGGCTGATGCCGCTGGTGATGACGGCCCAGGACACCAGCACCGCCCAGGCGACGTGCACCGACGGCATGGCGGACAACTGGTCGGCGCCGAGTCCGAGCGCGGCGTAGACGGACTGCCCGTACCGCGCGGCCAGGTCGACGAAGCCCA
>JBOHCG010001003.1:0-1801 GCA_050698735.1 Streptosporangiaceae bacterium
CCGCAGCCCCGGCCCCAGCCCGCGCGGCCCCGGCCCCCGGCGCCGACGCCCTGGCGGAGGCGATCACCGACCTGACCTCGGAAACCGGCAGCCTGGTGGAGGCGCTGGACGACCTGGGCCCGGCCGCCGCGTACTCGGCGGAGGGTTGCGCGCGGATGCGCGCGCTGGCCGGCGAGCTCAGGCGGCTGCGCGCGCACATCGGCCGCCCGCTCGCTGACCTGGCTGCGGAGGCCGAACGGGTCCTCGGCCTGGACATCGAGGTCGCCGCGCAGCCCGGCGTGGACCCCGTCGCGGCGCGCGCCGACCTGGACGCCTTCACCGACGTGGCCGCCGAATTCACCGGCGAGGGCGCCGAGCCGACCCTCGGCGCGTTCCTTGCCTACCTGACCGCGGCGCAGCAGGAGGAGTTCGGCCTGGAGACCGGCCGGGTGGGCGAGTCGGACTCGGTCAAGCTGCTCACCGTGCACGCGGCCAAGGGCCTGCAGTGGCCGGCCGTCTTCGTGCCCGGCCTGTCCATGGGGGAGCGGTCCCAGGTGTTCCCCGCCCGGCCCCGGGTGTCCACCCGGTGGACGGACAACTCGCGGCTGATCCCGTTCAGCCTCCGCGGCGACGCCGGTGACCTGCCCGTGCTGCGCGGCCTCGATGCCCCCTCGGTAGAGGCCTTTACCGACGCGTGCGCCGCCCGCGGGATGGCCGAGGAACGCCGCCTCATGTACGTGGCGAGCACCCGGGCGGCGTTCTGGCTGGGCTGCTCGGGCTACTGGTGGAGCGAGGGCGGCACGAGCCGGCTCGGCCCCTCCCCGTTCCTGGACGAGGTACGCGCGTCCGGCGTCGCCGAGGTGACCGAGTGGGCCGACGAGCCCGGCGCGGACGAAGAGAACCCGCTGCTCGCCTCGGTGGACGAGGCCGACTGGCCCCGTACCCCGGCCGGCCGTCACTACGAGGCCGTCCGCGAGGCCGCCGAACTGGTCGAGGCGGCGCTGGCTCCCGGTTATGAGCCTGCCGAGCCCGCCGAAGACCACGCCCTCGTCGCGGCGTGGAGCAGGGACGCGGACCTGCTTCTCGCCGAGCGCGCCGAACGCCGTGGCGACGGCGTGATCCGGGTAACGCTGCCCGCCAGGCTGTCGGTCTCCTCGCTGGTGTCGCTGGCGCGCGACCCCGACGAGCTAGCGCGGCAGGTGCGCCGTCCGATGCCGCGGCCGCCGGTCAGGCAGGCGCGTCGCGGCACGGCCTTCCACCGCTGGCTGGAGGAGCGGTACGGCCAGCAGCGGCTCATCGACGACAGCGACCTGTTCGGCTCCGATTCCGACGACCCAGCAGGCCTCGACGCGGACCTGGCCGAGCTCCGCTCCGGTTTCGAGCGCAGCGGATGGTCGGACCGCTGGCCGAGGGCGGTCGAGGTCCCGTTCGAGACGCTGGTCGGCGGCCACCCGGTGCGCGGCCGGATCGACGCCGTGTTCGCCGACGCCCCGGAGGGCGGCTACGACGTGGTCGACTGGAAGACCGGCCAGCCGCCCCGCTCGCAGGCCGAGCACCACGCCGTCTCGGTCCAGCTCGCCGCCTACCGCCTCGCCTGGGCCGCGCTGGCGGACGTCCCCGTCGGGCAGGTGCGGGCGGCCTTTTACTATGTCGCGCACGACCTGACCGTGCGCCCGGCCGACCTGCTCGACGAGGTCGGCCTGGCCGCGCTGATCGAGCACGTCCCGCCCGGCGAGTGATGCCGCCGGCCTAGATGTGCTCGGAGACCACCACCGCCCGGGTACCCGGCTCAACCGCCTCGAACACGTGCGGCACGTCGGCC
>JBOHCG010001004.1:0-1800 GCA_050698735.1 Streptosporangiaceae bacterium
CTCGGACCCGGCGGCCGATTTCGACGAGGAGTGGCGCCGCCACGCCCGCCAGGTCAGGCGGCTGCACGAGAAGCTGTTCTACCGGCCGCTGCTCGACGCGGTGGCCCGGCTGCCCACCGACGCGGCTCGGCTGACGCCCGCCGAGGCCCGGGCCCGGCTCGAGGCGCTCGGCTACGTCGACCCGGCCGGGGCGCTGCGCCACATCGACGCGCTGACCTCCGGCGTGTCACGGCGGGCGGCGATTCAGCGCACGCTGCTGGCCGTCCTGCTCGGCTGGTTCGCCGACGCCGCAGAACCCGACGCGGGCCTGCTAGCGTTCCGCCAGGTCAGCGAGGCACTGGGGTCTTCGCCCTGGTACCTGCGGCTGCTCCGGGACGAGACCAAGGCGGCCGAGCGGATGGCCCACGTGCTCGCCTCCAGCCGGTACGCGACCGGCCTGCTGCTGCGCGCGCCCGAGGCGGTCGCCATCTTCGCCAACGACACCGAGCTGAAGGCCAGGAGCCTGACCGGGCTGCGCGCCGAGATGATGGCGGCCACCCAGCGCTACGAGGATGACGCCGAGGCCGCCGTGACCGCGGTGCGTTCGGTCCGCCGCCGGGAGTTGCTGCGCACCGCCGCCGCCGACGTGCTGGGTTTTACCGGGCCGGCCAGGGCGGGCCTGGCCGCTACCGAGGAGGCGCTGACTGATATCACCCGGGCGTCGCTTGAGGCCGCGCTGGCGGTGGCGATGCGGAAGGTCTCGGCCGAGCTGCGCCATCCGCTGCCGACCAGGTTCGCGGTGATCGCGATGGGCCGCTTCGGCGGTCACGAGGTCGGCTACGGCAGCGACGCCGACGTGCTGTTCGTGCACGACCCGCTGCCGGGCCGGCCTGAACGGGAGGCCTCGGACGCCGCCCACGCGGTGGCGGCCGAGCTGCGGCGGCTGCTCATGCTGCCGGTGCCCGATCCCGCCCTGATCGTGGACGCCGACCTTCGGCCGGATGGCCGCCAGGGGCCGCTGGTCCGGACGCTGGCCGCCTACCGGGCCTACTACCGGCGCTGGTCCGCGTCGTGGGAGGCGCAGGCGCTGCTGCGCGCCGAGCCGGTCGCGGGCGATGCGGACCTCGGCGCGAAGTTCACCCGGCTGATCGCCGAATTCCGCTACCCGCTGGACGGGATCGACCCGGCGGCGGTCCGCGAGATCCGCCGCATCAAGGCGCGGATGGAAGCCGAACGGATACCGCGCGGCGCCGACCGGGCGCTGCACGTCAAGCTGGGACCGGGCGGCCTGTCGGACGTGGAGTGGACGGTGCAGTTGCTGCAGCTGCGGCACGCTCACGCGCTGCCCGCGCTGCGCACCACCCGCACCGGCGAGGCCATGGCGGTCGCGGTGCAGGCCGGCCTGCTGGCTGCTGACGACGCCGCCGAGCTGACCGCGGCGTGGCAGCTCGCGGCGCGGATCAGGAACGCGATCATGCTGGTCCGCGGCCGGCCGGGGGACGCCCTGCCGGCCCGGCAGGGCGAGCTGACCGCGGTGGCCCGGCTGCTCGGCTATCCGCCGGGCGACGCGGCGCAGGCGCTCGAGCAGGACTGGCGCCGCGCCGCCCGCCGCGCTCGCACCGTCATGGAGCCTGTCTTCTACGGCTGAGCGCCCCGTCCTCCCACCCAGTCCTCCCACCCAGTCTCTCGCCTCGCCCAGTCTCTCGCCTCGCCCAGTCTCTCGCCTCGCCCAGTCTCTCGCCTCGCCCAGTCTCTCATCCCGCTACATCTCCACAGCCCCAAGAACCACACCAGGCCCCCCACTCCTCAGCTCCGAGTCGC
>JBOHCG010001005.1:0-1798 GCA_050698735.1 Streptosporangiaceae bacterium
GTCCATCACCGCGCATATCGTCGTCCAGGGCGCGGCGCGCGCCGCCGTCTTCTACCCCGATGCCTCCGGCGGGCATCGCTGGAACGTGAGTCAGCATCTGCCCGACGTGCCGCACGACGGGGTCGTGGCCGCCGCCGCGATGGCGTTCGCTGGCGGGCCGGCCCTCTGATGCGCTACCGCCTGTTTGGGAGAAGCGGGCTGCGCGTGTCCGAGCTGTTCCTAGGAGCGATGACCTTCGGCGAGCAGGGCGGGGTGGGGGCTCCCGCTGAGGAGTGCCGGCGGATTCTCGACGCCTACGCGGAGGCGGGCGGCGACGTCGTCGACACCGCCATCAACTATCGCGGCGGGGCCAGCGAGGAGATACCCGGCGAGCTGCTCGCCGGCCGCCGGGACCGGTTCGTGCTGGCCACCAAGTACACCGTCTCACGCGACCGCGATGACCCCAACGCGGCGGGTAACCACCGCAAGAACCTGCGACTGTCCCTCGAAACCAGCCTGCGCCGGCTCCGCACCGACTACATCGACATCTACTGGGTCCACATGTGGGACCGCCATACGCCGATCGAGGAGACCATGCGCGCTCTCGACGACGAGGTGCGCGCCGGGCGGATCGGCACCGAGACCGAGGACGCGCCGTGGTCGGCGGTGACCGACCCGAACACCACCTACCCGTGGCGTCTCGGCGTGTCCGACGTGGACGCTTTCTACAGCGCCCGCGGGCCCGCCAGCGTGGCCGGTACCGCAGTCCTTGGATGCGGCACCGGCCCGCCTGGCATAGATGCCTGGCATAGATCGTGTGGCTGGTGGCAGGTGTTCGCGCTATTACACCATGTGGATATTTAGCAAGAAATTGCTAAACGGCTTATAAGCGCTAATTAGCATCGGAATTTCCTGAAGTGAAATTGCTGAAATAAGCGTTCAGACATAGCCTGGCCAGACACGGGGAAAAGCCGACGACGGCCAGGGCGTGGCCGCAGGAGATGGTTCATATGAGCGACGGAAGCAGGGGCAACAAGGTCCTATTCCGCCCCCGGGCTGGCCGGATGGTGGGCGGGGTGTGCGCGGGACTCGCGAATTACACCGGCATCGACGTCACCCTGATGCGGGTGATCTGGGCCGTTGTCGCGGTCATCACCGGAGGGGCAGGACTGCTGGCCTACCTGGTGTCATGGATCATCATCCCGGACGAAAGCAAGGTGCCTACCGCCGAGAGGCCCGTCGGCCAGAGGCAGGACACCTGGACGGGGTTATTCGCGGCAAAGTGCTCTTAGCATCGCTCCGCGGTCGCCTGTTTCACGGCATCTCTGGCGGCGACCTCTCGGAGAGAACCCACGGGCGAGACTGAGAAAGAGAGCGAGCCGAGGCTCCCCGGCACGACGATCAGTTCCGCGCGGTCGCCACCCGCTACGACAAGCGCGAGTTCATGTACCAGGGCACCATCGACCTGGCCTCGATCCGGATGTGGCTGCGAGATCCCGCCCCATGATCCACGGGACACGCTCTAACACCCTCGGGCTCTACGCCGCCCCGGGTCCAAGACCGATACCGAGCGGCTCCTGGTCGGCCGTTCAGGAGACGACCCGGCCGAGGGCCACGGGGGGCGACGGGGCCGCCGGGATCGCCCGGCCGTGCCCGATGCTGACCGCGAACGCCCGGGTGCCGCGGTAGGGAACGGCCAGCGTGCCGATCCGCACCGGCTTGCCCCCGCGGCCGCGGACGTCGAACGACCCGACCGGCGGCGGGGGGGTGCGCGGCGGTGATCTGCCACAGTACGCAGACCTGCTTCGCCGTGTTGTCC
>JBOHCG010001006.1:0-1779 GCA_050698735.1 Streptosporangiaceae bacterium
TCCGCTGGAGGAATACGCGGCGCGGTTCGATGATCTTTTTACTCGTGTGGCGCAGCGGCGGGGGTTCCGGGAGTACCTGGCCGGGCTGCTGGCGCCGCGGGACCGGAACAAGACGCTGACCGCGCTGGCCGGGGCCGAGCCGGTCACGGGGGCGCAGCACCCGGCGGTGCAGCGGCTGCAGTTCTTCCTCTCCGAATCCCGGTGGGATCCCGGCGCGGTGAACGCCCGCAGGCTGGAGCTGCTGCGGGCTGATCCGGCGACCGCGCCGCACGGCGGCGGGGTGCTGGTGATCGATGACAGCGGGGACCGCAAGGACGGCACCAAGACCGCGCACGTGGGGCGGCAGTATCTGGGCCGGTACGGCAAGACCGACAACGGGGTGGTGACCGTTACCACGGTCTGGGCCGATGAGCGGGTCTACTACCCGGTGCACGCGGTGCCCTACACGCCCGCGAGGCACTTCGCGAAGGGCAAGAGCGACCCGGAATTCCGGACCAAGCTGCAGATCGGCGCGGCGCTGGCGGTCACGGCCCGGGCGGCGGGGTTCACCTTCCGGGCAGTCGTCGCGGATAGCGCCTACGGGGACCAGGACGGGTTCCGCGGCGAGCTCGCCGAGGCGGGGCTGCCGTTCGTGATGGCGCTGCGGCCGCGCCGCGGGACCTGGGCCCGCGCCGCGGATGTGCACACCCCGGTGGAGGCTGCCCGCGCGCTGGCCTGGGACGGGCCGGATGATCCCGGCGACTGGCACCCGGTGACCAGGACCTTCCGGGACGGGCATGCCGAGACCTGGCAGGCCGCCGATGCGCGGCTCGGCGGGTGGGGGCCGGACGGCGTCCGGCGCCTGGTGATCGCTACTGCCGACCCGGGCACCCTGCCGGATAAGGCCACCTGGTACCTGGTCACCAACCTGCCCCGTCCCGGCGGCCCGCGCGAGCCGGGCAGCCCGCACCCAGCCGCCGGGCTGGCCGAGATCGTGCAGATCTACGCCATCCGCAACTGGATCGAGCAGAGCTACAAGCAGGTCAAAGACGAGCTCGGCTGGGCCGACTTCCAGGTCCGCTCCGACATCGCGATCCGCCGCCACCAGGTGCTGGTCAACTGCGCGTTCAGCTTCTGCTGGGCCGCCTGGTTCGCCCATCCGGCACCGCAGGGCACCACGCCGCCGGCACCACAGGCCGACAGCGGAGAGAGGGGGGCCCGGACCCGCCAGCCCGCCACCGTGCTGGCCCCGCGCGATCCGGGCCGTGCGCGCATGGCTGGCCCCGTGGATCACGCTGCAGCGCTGGTGGACCGCCTGGTCGAAAGCGCCCCCGCCCGGCCAGCTGCAAGCTCTGATCAATTCGGTCGCGGCAGGCTGCGGCCTGCACCTCTACATCCCGAATTAACAAACTACCGCTAACGATCTTCAATTGTGAGGGTTAGCGGAGAGGTGCGAGGTCGAGGCCGGTCTTGGCGAGGAAGCCCTCCAGGAGGCCGGGCCGGTACTGCATCCGCCGGAGCCGGGTTTTGACCAGCGCGGTCAGCTGGCTGATGTCGTGCTTGACCAGGTTGGCCAGCGACCGTTTCAGGTTTGACCAGACCGGCTCGACCAGGTTCAGCTCCGGCGCGTAAGCCGGCAGCTGGAAGACCGTCAGCCACGTGCGGGCGGCGATCAGCTCGCGCATCGCGCGGCTGGTGCAGTTGTTCAGGCCGTCCCAGACCAGGACGACGGGGCCGTCCAGCTGCTGGTGCGCGGCGTCCGGGAAGCGGGCGTAATCCGTCTCGGTGAACCCCTTGCGC
>JBOHCG010001007.1:0-1778 GCA_050698735.1 Streptosporangiaceae bacterium
GACCGAACGTCATTGCGGCGGCCGGGTCGCCACCCTCACTGAAGCCGTCCACGTGGATGTGCTGCCAGGAAATCTCTCCATACGGCCCGGTGCGCCAGTTGCCGAAGTCGGCCCACCAGCCGCCGGTGAACGCGAGCGCCGTCTGCCAGCCCGAGGTGTTGCCCGATTCGTTGAGGATGGCCGGACCGATTGGGATGTTGCGATGGATGTCGTTGTAGCCGAGGTGGCCGAAGCTGCCAATCGCGCCGAGGTAGCCGGCGTCCCAGCCCCACATCGCGTAGCCGGTCGCGAGCAGGTCCTGCAGCTTGAAGCCGCCCGCGCCGGCCGCAAACGCGTCGCGCTGCTGGCCGGCGGTGAACGCGAGGCCCGCCGTGAGCGCGTCGGACGGATGGATGTCGGCGCCGATGCTGAGGGTGTTGGCGTCGTTGCTGCTTTGAGGCGAATTCACCTGCGCATTCAGGCGCTGGTGCGAATAGTCGTACGCGGCCCACACGCGCAGGCCGTTGCCGGGCGCGTTGGCCAGGCTGGTCGTGGCCTGGTCGATGATGGAGCGGTTGAGGCTCTGGTAGATCTGCAGGGGCGCCTCGCCCAGCAGCGACATTTCCCCGGGCGCGGTGATGACCGAGTCGGCGTACTGCGCCAGCATCGCGTGCGCGGCCGTGGTCGGATGCACGCCGTCGGCGAACAGATAGGTGTCCTGGGTACCGGGCTTATAGGTGACGGTCGCCCCGGGCGTGCCGGCCGGCAGGCATTCGAACGAGCTGCCGTCGCCGCCAGTGCAGGCAGGCTGGGTGACGTTGGTGATGCCGAACCGGCCCGGATCGGCCACGATCTCGTTGAGCAGGGCGAAGGTGTTGACGGGAATGATGTTGACGCCCGCGTCCGCGAGCCCGCTGTTGAGGGTGTTGTTGTAGAGGATCGACAGCCCGGTAAGCTGGGCCGCAGCGTCCGGCCCCTGCGCCAGCGCCGAGGGCGTGAGGCCGATATTCGGCAGGTTGAATACCATCACGTAGCGCGCGCCGGCTTGGCCGAGCTGCTTGATCATGCCAAGCTCGGTCGCCGCCGCCTGCTGCAGGCTGGCCTGCACCTGGTCGGGCGTCATGAGCGAAGTCACGCCCGCTGTCGCCTCGACTTTGGCCGTCACGGCCTGGGTCACCGCGGGCATGATCTGGCTCGTGAACGCCGCGATCGCGGCCGGGTCGTTCGGAATCAGGTTATGCGCGATTGCGTCTTGCACCTGCGCCTGGATGGTCTGCTGGATCAGTTGCTGTGCGCTGGCCGCCGCCGCCACCGAAGTCGCCGCGTAGAAAATGTCGTTGGCGCCGCCCCAGATCGAATACAGCGCGTCCGGATCGGCCTTGCCGCCGGTCGCCGCGAGATACATGCCGAGTTGCGTGGGGAGCGTCGGCACCAGCGAGGGCGTGCCGGGCGAGTTGTTGATGACACCGGCGTCGCCGAACGCGAAATCGGTGCCGCCGGCGAGCGCGGGCGTCATCGGCACGCCGAAATAATCGGCGATGTCCTCGACGCCCGTCTGGCCCGGATTGGTGGTGAAACGCATGATCTGCGGCAGGTGCAAGGCCAGCGACAGATTGCCGTCGTCGCTAAGGCTGTCGCCGAACACCACCATGTGGTCGAACAGGCCGGCGTGCGTGGAAGGCGCGATCGGCGGCGGCACGGACTGCGCGAAGGCGACGGAGCTTGCGAGCGCCAGCGCCACGGCGCAAGCGAGGTGACGGGGGCGGGGCATGATCCTGGATTCTCCCTGATGGCCGGTG
>JBOHCG010001008.1:0-1774 GCA_050698735.1 Streptosporangiaceae bacterium
CCTCGGCGATGACCGCCTGCACCTTCGCCGCTTCTTCCGTGCTCACTCAGAGTGTCCTCTCCGCCAGCGCAACATCCGTCACACCGGGATATTTGGCCCCTGCTCACACAATTGATTAAACAGGCTCCTGCCCATCGGAGTACGCGCCCGGCAGCTGCTGGTCCGCACCCTGCTGCTGGGCATGCTCCTCGTGCTGGCCGACCACCGCCCCGCCCGCCTGACCCGCGTCCACCGGGCACTCACCGCGCTGCCCGGGGACGACCAGCGGCGGCTCGGCGTCGTCGCGGACTGGACGCACGGCCCGCACCAGCTGACCTGCCGGCAGACCGAGCGGACCTTCGGCCTGGTCACCGGCGCCCTCGCCGGGGACGCACCCGGCGGGCTGCCCTCCGGCCGGCTGCAGCGTATCTGCGACGACCTGCTCGAGGCGTCCATCCCGGACCAGTTCAAGCACGCCAGCACGTCGCTGGCCGTCGACTGGACGGACCTGGAGTCCTTCTCCCGGCCCCCGCCGCACGGCACCAGCGACTGCGCCGACCCCGAAGCGTCGTGGGGCCACCGCAAGAACAACCTGCTGCGCAGTGAAGACGAGCTGTTCTACGGCTACTATCTCTCGGCCGGGATCATGATGCCCGAGGAGAAAGGGCCGGCCATCCCCGAGCTCGCCCGCCGCGCCGCGGTATCGTCATGCCGGCACGACCCGGTCCGCGCTTTCGCCCCCGTGCTGACCGCGCTGCCCGGCCAGGGGATCCCGCTCGGCGACGTCCTCGACGACTCCGGCTACGCCCACCGCGACGCCGGAGCCTGGGCCATCCCGCTCAGGGCCGCCGGTGCCCAGCTCATCCAGGACCTGCACCCGCACGACCGCGGGCACAAGGGCACCCACGACGGCGCCATCATCAGCAACGGCAACCTGTACTGCCCCCAGGCGCCGCGCCCGCTGCTGGAACTCGGGCCGCTCGCCCGCACTGCCACCAGGGAACAAGCCGCGGACCACGACCGCAAGACCGCCGAGCCGGCCCGGTACAAGCTCGGCCGCCTCACCAGCGACGACCAGGACGGCTACCACCGCGTGCAGTGCCCCGCCGCCATGGGCAAGATCCGCTGCCCGCTCCGCCCCGCGTCGATGACGCTGGACCGGGACCGCCCGGAGATCCTGCAGCCCCCCGCACATCCCCAGGCCTGCTGCGCACAGCAGACGATCACCGTCCCGCCGGACGTGCTCGCCAAGACCGCGCAGAAACACGACTACCCGTCCGCGGCCTGGCGCCGCTCCTACTGCCGGCGCACCGGCGCCGAACGCGGCTTCGCCACCGCCAAGGACCCGGCCAGCAACGACATCAGCCGCGGCTGGTGCCGCCTCATGGGCCTGGCACCCCTGATGCTGTTCGTCACGACCCTGCTCATCGCCCGCAACCAGCGCATCCTGCACGCCTGGAACACCCGGCAGGAAGAAACCCAGCGCCGCGCAGCCGCCGGGCTGCCCCCGAAAACCCGCAAACGGCGCCGCAAGACCCTCGCCGGCCTCGCCGCCGGGCCACCCTGACCCAGCCCGTCACGCCCGTCCACCGAACAGCACCCGTCACCAGCACAGGCACCGGACACCAGACAGCGGCAGCCTGCCCGCCAAACCACACAACACACGCAAAGCAACCCGGCGGACACAAGCCGCACACGACGCGGCAGCAGCCATGACCCGCACCGGAATGTCAGACCCAAACGTGAAAATGGTCCCCACTGAAACGTGAAGACCACAATGTGGAGCTTAGGGGAT
>JBOHCG010001009.1:0-1773 GCA_050698735.1 Streptosporangiaceae bacterium
CGGGACGCCGCGGCAGGTGACTTTGGCGGGCTGCAGCCGCAGTCCGGCCGCGGTCGGGGGCCCGGTTCACAGGTAACCGCCGGGTCAGAAAGTTGATCTATGGGCATGTGCGGAAGGCCGGGCTAGCCTTCCCACGCAACCCCCCGCGGGCTCGAGCGTGACCAGTCAGGAGTTGGGCAAGCTGACCCAGTGCAAACTGGCGCTCGGCCCGCCGAAGAGCAAGCCGATCCCGTCGCTTGTGGCAGGATGCGAGCAGGCGGAAGAGGCCTACAGCGCCGGCACCGCCGCGGGGTTGCAGGCGCAGCGCCAGCGCGCGCTGGCCGACCTGCTGACGTTCTCCCTCGCCGGCCTCGCAATCCTGACGGTCGCATCAGGCGGGCTGGGCTGGCTCATGTCCGGCCGGGTGCTCCGCCCGGTGCGGGTCATAACCGAGACCGCCCGCCGGGCCTCCGAGCAGCACCTCGGCGAGCGGCTGGCGCTGACCGGCGCCAGGGACGAGCTCAAGGAGCTGGCCGACACGTTCGATGACATGCTCGAACGCCTCGACGCGGCGTTCGCCACCCAGCGCCGCTTCGTCGCCGACGCCTCGCACGAGCTGCGCACCCCGCTGACCGTGATGCGCACCGCGATCGACGTGACCCTCGCCAAGCCGTCCCCGACCGCGCGGCAGCTCACCGACATGGCCGCGCGTCTGCGCCTCTCGATCGACCGGGCCGAGACCATGATCGAGGCACTGCTCACCCTGGCCATCAGCGACCAGGGCAAGCGCAGCACCGAATTCACCGACCTGGCCACTTGTGCCGAAGACGCGATCGACGCCGCCGCTGCCGAGATCAAGCGCATGGACCTGCACGTCGACAGGAACCTTGACCCGGCCGAGACAACCGGCGACCCGCAACTACTGGAACGGATGATCACCAACCTGGTCAACAACGCCGTCCGGCACAACAAGCCCGGCGGCTGGATCCGGCTGCGCACCGGCACCAGCAACACCGCCGTGTATTTCCAGATCGCCAACAGCGGGCCGTTCATCCCCGACCACGCCGTGCCCTCGCTGTTCGAGCCGTTCCGGCGCATGGAGGCCCGGACCGGCGTCCGCGACGGCGTCGGGCTCGGCCTGTCCATCGCCCGTGCCGTCGTCACCGCGCACCGCGCGACCGTCGCCGCCCGCAGCCAGCCCGCGGGGGGCCTCGACATCTCAGTCGTGATCCCACACTGTCCCGTCGCAGAACCGCACCCTCAGCCGGCCCGCAACCCTTGACCACCGGCAAGGAATACAGCGAGCAGGCGTCCTGCAAAGTGGCAGGTCAAAGGCCAGAAGAGCCGGGCAGCGCCGTGAAGGCGCAGCCAGGTCCCGTGGCAGGGAGCGGGCCACCGGGCTGGCCAGTTCCTGGCCTTCCGGCGAGGCGAGGAAGTCCGCGACGAGGCGCTCCTGCGCCTGTGCTGGCCAGCGGTCCGCAGCGGTCTGGGTGCTCCCGGACTGCTCGGCCCGCGACCTGGGGTCCGCGGCGGCAAGCGCCTCGGCGCGCTGCCCCGCCAGGCCGGCCAGCCCGCACGAGCTCTTGAAGTCCCCGGACTGCCGGTTCGACCACGGCACCGGGCCGTGCCGCAGGAAGGCATCGACTCCGGCCCGCAGCGCTCCGGCTGCCTCTGCCGGGGGAATCTCCCGGAGGTCGGCGCCCAGCCGGCGAGCCCACCGGGCGGTGGTGGCGGTCTCCCCCGCGTCGCTGTCGTCCAGGTACACCGCGCTCAGGGAGGACGCTGCGCCGTGCC
>JBOHCG010001010.1:0-1764 GCA_050698735.1 Streptosporangiaceae bacterium
GCCCAGTTCGCCGGGCTCAACGGCGCGACGGCCATCGTCTGCGCCATCCTGGCGGCCGGGCTCTGCTGGGCACTGGTCACGGGTACCCGGCAGAGCCGGGTATTCGTTGCCGTCGCGCTGATCATGGGGTTCGTGGAGTCGGTCGCCGCCGACACCGTGGTCCCGGGGATAATCGGGGGGATAGACCGCTTCAACTTCGAGGGCGGCTCCCGGTACACGATCATGCCGATCATGGCGATGACGGCCGCCGCGGCCGTCGCGGCCGATGCCTACCTGCGCCGCCGGGCCGGCGCCGAGGGCAGCGATCGGATTCTCCCGCTTATCCGCAAATCGCCCCGGGCGCTTGCCGCCGTCACGGCTCTGGCGTGCGTGCTGGCGCTCGGCTGGCTCCCGGACTACCGGTACGTCACCGTCCGCATAACCTGGGGTCCCTGGCAGCCCGTGGCGGAGCGGATGCTAGCCGCCTGCGAGCACAGCACCAGCGGGACGATCACCACCTGGACGTGGTATCACCGCACGATCACCATCCCGTGCTCCCGGCTGCGCAGGTAGCGCTGACCTCGGGCTTCCGCGTGGAATTAGACACGCTAATGCGCGGTCACTTCGACGCCGCCCTGCCCCGGATGCCGAACGCGTTCGGCATCCGCCCCACGACCGCCTCCAGCTCCGGGCAGTGCCGCACAAGCAAGGACCCCATCGTGTTGCCCGAGATCCACGCCATGCCCTCAGGCGTGTAAACCTCCGACGTGAAGTAGTCGGTGAAGAACCGGTCGCTGTTAAGCCGCCGCGACGCCATCAGAACGAAGATGCGGAACGCCGTGTCACTAAACGCGAATCCCTCCGGGAAGTCCTCCGCCATCACCCCGGGGATAAGATCCAGGTCCTCGATCTTCCCGTCATAGACGTCGCGCAGCTCACCGGCCCAGACCTCATTGCTGGTCACCTCAGAAAACGTCGCAGGCACTCATCGTGCGTGCCAGGAAGCCGTCGGCATAGCCGTCGAACTGCAGCCCGGATCAGCCGGGCCGGCCGACGCGGATGGGACCGTGCTGGCCGCCGACGGCGTAGATGACCTGGCCGGTGATGAAGCCGGCGTCCTGCGAGGCGAGGAACGCGACGACGGCGGCCGTGTCGGAGGGCTCGCCGATCCGGCCGAGGGCGAACGCGGAGCCTGCCTCGGCGCGCTGCTGCTCGGTCAGCCTGCCGAACGGGCCAGTGGCCGTGCTGCCCGGTCCCACCGCGTTGACCGTGATCCGGCGGGCCGCGAACTCGATCGCGGCGACCCTGGTGACCTGGTCGAGGAAGGCCTTCACGCCGGAGTACAGCGCGATGCCGGGCACCGCCGTGCCGGTGACGCCGGAGCATATGTTCACGATCCGGCCGCCGTCCGCGAGCGTGCCCGCCGCCGCCTGCATCATCAGGAACGGCGCGCGGGCGTCGACGGCCACCAGCCGGTCGAAGTCCGCCACCGAGGTCTGGGCCAGCGCTCCCCAGTGGGTGACCCCGGCGTTGTTGACCAGGATGTCCAGCCTGCCGAACTCGCCCGCCACGGCGTCCACCACCGCCGCGGGGGCCGACGGGTCGCCGAGGTCCGCGGCGACCGCGATCACCCTGCGGCCCAGTTCCCGCACCTGCGCGGCGACCTGTTCTGCCTCGTCCTTGCCGGTGTGGTAGGTGAAGCCGACGTCGGCTCCCTCCGCCGCCAGCCTGCGCACGATCTCCGCGCCGATACCGCGGCTGCCGCCGGTGACCAGCGCCACCCTC
>JBOHCG010001011.1:0-1760 GCA_050698735.1 Streptosporangiaceae bacterium
CTGACCCGCTCCACGCAGTCCGCCGCGTCGAAACCTGGCGACCAGTCTTGCCACAGCCGCCCGATGAATGCCATGCCGTCCGCGGCTACGATCTGCTCGGCCATGCCCGGGGTGTCCCGGAACAGGAAAATGTAGAAGAAGCGCTTGAGCTGCTCGTAGTCGCTGAAGAGCACCGGGTCCAGCGCGGCAGGCGGCACCGCCAATGTCACCAGCCGCCGCCAGCGGCCCGGCGCGAGCGCTGCCGCTGCGTAGGCAGCTTCAGCGCCCCAGTCGTGGCCGATGAGGACCGCATGCTCGTCACCGCCGAGAACCTCATGCAAGGCACCGGCGTCGCTAGCTAGCGTGCCTATGTCGTAGCAGCCGTCATCGGGGACGGCGGTCGGAGCGTATCCGCGCATGAACGGGGCAACGGCCCGGAAGCCGGCCGCAGCCAGTTCGGGCAGCAGGTGCCGCCAGGTGTGGGCGGTATCGGGAAAGCCGTGCAGGCAAAGCGCCAGCGGGCCGCCGCCGGCTTCCAGCAGCCCGAATTCCAGGCCGTTCGCCCAGATGGTGCTCGCCTTTATCTCCACCCGCCGAAGCTACCAGCCGGCAAGCGCCCCCCATGAACCGTGCCCGCCACCGACGCCATCCACACTCCAGCGTCCTGGCGCCTAGCCGTCCCTCCGACCGGGCCCGGATGTGCATGTAATTCCGATGACAACAGATCAGGCTGATCTGTACCGGAGGTCGCAGCTCACCCGGCTCGACGGCTTGAGCGAGATAATCGGCGATCGGGAACCAGCCGACTGATGCTTCGTCGCACACTGCGTGATCGGTTCTCGACTTGAGCGGAGCTCACGCTTCCGCCGTTCGGGGGCGCCCCCGGGGGGAGCCGTGCGGGTCAGCTCACGATCGGGAATTTATTAGCCCCGGCCGCGTCGCTCGGCCGGGGCTCCATGATGGTGGCGGCGGTGTGCGCATTCGCTGCACCGTGCGGTCAGGAGGGCATGAATGGCCAGCCCACGCCGGCTTGCTCGGCGATGACCGTGGCGTCGGGCGGTGCCTCCTGCCTGACCTGCCCGGCGAGTTCCCGGGCTTGGTCCTCGTTGTCGGCGCCGACGATGAGGAACTTCCAGCGCCGCACGACCGCCCGGCCTTCGTTCTCCAGCGTGCGCGCCAGCGTGACCGCATGATGGTGCGAACCGAGCTCAACCCGGACCTGCCACTGGGCTTTCCCCGTGGCCAGGGACTCAGCGGTCTCGGTGTCCTCAAGCCGCTGGTGCTCCGCCTGGCGCTCGGCTTCGGTCTGCGGCATCGGGACGTCCGGGTTCTCCCACTGCTCCTCGATAGGGTGCCAGCGGTGCAGGGCGGACTCCGCCGCGATGCCGTGCCGGGCCAGCACGTCGAGGGCGATCCGCTCAGCGTCCCTGGCGGCGGTCTCGGTGCCCGCGTACAGGAAGATCTGCGCGTCCCCCGCGCCGACGGCGACGCTGCGGCCGACCTGGCCGCGGACGTCTTCTTCCACCTGGCGCAGGGAAAAGGACTGCTGCGCCTGTCCGGCTGGCGCCCGCCCGCTCACGGAGATGGTGACGCGCCAGTCATCGCTGTCTGCCACGGCATGACCCTAACGCACCCAGGCCCGGCCGGTGCCGCGTGGCGCCGGCCAGTCTCCGCGTTTATCAGGGATGCCGCTCCTGGTCCGCTCCCATCAAGGAGCAGGAACGGAGGACCCTCATGGCTGTCATGACCGCAACCCAGGCCAGCGCGCCGGCAGTGGAAAT
>JBOHCG010001012.1:0-1751 GCA_050698735.1 Streptosporangiaceae bacterium
CACCGGCCTGGACCGCGGCAGCCTCGCCGCGGCCGCCACCGCGGTGCTGCGCGCAGGCGGGCACCGCGACGTCAGTGTCACGCTGCCGCCGGAGGTTCCGCCGCGCCGGATCCGGCTGAAAGGTGGTGCATGGTGAAGTGGAATCTGAGGCTGGCCGCCGCCAACCGCGGCATCTGGAAGGCCAGCGAGCTGCAGCGCATGCTCGCCGAGCGCGGGCTGGTCATCAGCGCCGGGAAGATGTCGGGCCTGTGGTCGGGGCACCCGGCCAGCGTCAAGCTCGATGAACTCGATGTCATCTGCGCCGTCATCGGCTGCGACATCGGTGACCTGCTCATCCCCGAACCCGGCAAGGTCGCCATGCCGGGCGGCACCGAGCCCGGCCCGCTGCCCGCCGCATCGGCGGGCGGCGGCGACCCGCCGCCCGCGGTCACCCCCAGGCGCCGCGACGGAAGGACCCTCCCGCCACCGTGACCGCCGCCCGGCACCCCGGCAGGCCACCATCGAGCTGCGCGGACTGCCTGGCCTGGGGACTGCGGGGCCCTCGCCGCTGCGCCGCCTGCACCATGTTCCGGCACGCCCACCCGGGCCAGGGTGAATGCGCCGGATGCGGGCGGGTCCTGGCCATCAACAGCGGCTATTGCCGGCTGTGCTGGCAGCAAGCCGGCGCTGAGGCCAAAGCCGCCGGCGGGCTGCCGCGCGGTGCCACCTCCGCGCTGGCCGCCCATCCCGGCGGGTTCGCCTTCCACCAGTTGTTCTCCGGCAGGATGAAACGCCGCGGTTCCGCGCCGGCGCCGGCCGGCCCGCGGCCAGACCACGCCGGGCCCTTGCCCCTGCCGCCAGCCGGCCGGCCCGCCAGCCGCGGCCGGCAACTCACGCTGTTTCAGGTCCGCCGCGACCTCACCCGGCCCGGCGGCACCGGCGGCGCCGGGCCCGGCAGCCCCTGGCTGGCCTGGGGCCTGCACGTCGCCGGCCGGCTCGGCGAATCCCGCGGCTGGACCTACCGGGTCCGCAGCGCCGTCCGGCACGGCCTGACGATCGCCCTGTCCTCCTTCGCCGAAGGCGACGTGATCCGCCATCCGGAGATCTCCGCCCCGCTGCGGCAGCGCTTCACCGGCGCCGGACGGGTCGCCGAGGTGCTCACCGAGATGGGGATCTACACCGATGATCGCCGGCCCGCCCTGGAGGACTGGCTGGAGCGCAAGCTGGCCGCGCTGCCCCCGGGCATCCGCCGCGATGTGACGGCCTGGGCGCGCGCCCTGCGCGATGGCACCGCCCGCTCCGGCGCCCGCAGCCCGCGCACCGTCAGCCACTATGTCGCCAGCGCCCTGCCCGCCGTGACCGCCTGGTCCGCACGCTATGACCAGCTGCGCCAGGTCACCCGCGACGACATCCCCGGCATTGCCGGCCCTCAGCGCGGACGACAGCGCAATGACACCACCCAGGCACTGCGCTCCCTGTTCCGCTTCGCCATCAAGACCAGGTCGGTGTTCCGCAACCCGGTCACCGGCCTCACCACCCGGGGCAACCACGACAAGGTGATCCAGCCCCTGACCCAGGCCGGCATCGACGCCGCCGTCGCCGCCGTGACCACCCCGGCCGGGCGACTGGTCCTCGGCCTGGCCGCCATCCACGCCGCCCGGAACAAAGCCATCCGCGAGATCGTCCTGGCCGACATCGACCTAGGTAACCGGCGGCTGACCATCGCCGGACACGGCCGTCCCCTGGACGACCTCACCCGCCGGCTCCTGCTG
>JBOHCG010001013.1:0-1750 GCA_050698735.1 Streptosporangiaceae bacterium
GCGCGGGCCTGCTGCGCGCGCAACCGCGCTTCCCGTTCTGCGGCGGCCGCGCGGCGCAGCGAATCCGCCTGCCCGCGAACGGCATTGGCCCGCTCCTCGGCAGTGCGCACCGCCAGGCGGGCTTCCACCTCAACGCCGCGTGCAGTCTCGGCGGCGGCGGCGATTCGCTGCCGGTCAACGGATTCGGCCGCGAGGTTTTGGGTCTGTTCGGCGTTGCGGAGCCGGGTCTCGAGCTCACCGAGCTCGTCGAGGGTCTGCGCGCGCCCGGTCTCCAGTTCCTCGCGCTGCCGCAGCAGCCTGCGCCAATCCCCTTCCGCGGTGCGGGCGTCCTGGCCGAGCCGCCCCAGCTGCTCGTAGATCCCCGAGATGGCGGCGTCGGACTCGTTGAGCGCGGCCAACGCCTGCTCGGCGGAGTCACCTCGGGCGGCCTGCTCGCTCAACGCGCCGGACAACGCCGCGGACAGCCGGCCGGCCTGCGCCTCGGCGGCGGCCAGCTCAGCCCGCGCCTTGTCGATTTCGCTGGTGATCTCCAGCGTCGACGGTTTGCGGTCGGAACCTCCGCTGACCCAGCCGGCGCCCACCAGATCGCCGTCGAGGGTGACCGCACGCAACTCCGGGCGGGCCGTCACCAGATCCATCGCCTCGCTGAGGTCAGCGACCACCGCAACGCCGGAGAGCATCGCGATCATCGCGCCGCGCAGCCGAGACGGTGCCTCGATGAGATCGAGCGCCCAACGCGCGCCGTCGGGCAGGCCGCCCGCCGGCTCCGGGTCGTCTGTGGCCGGCCAGTCGCCCAACACGATGGCCGCACGGCCGCCGTCGGCCTGTTTCAGGGCGGTCACCGCGGAGGCGGCCGCGCCGAAGCTGTCGGCGGCCAGCGCATCGGCGGCCGCGCCGAGCACCGCGGCCAGCGCAGCCTCGTAACCCGAATGCACCTTGACCAGCTTTGCGATCGACCCGAAAAGCCCGGCGCCGCCGCGGTTTCGGGTAAGCCACGCGGCGCCGTCCTTACGGTCGAGCGTGGTCGACAACGCGTCGATACGGGCTCGTAGCGAAGCCACTTGACGTTCGGCGCCGCGCTCGGCGGACTGCAGTTCGGCGACACGCTCGTCGGCAAACCGCAGCGCCGCCACCATCCGGTCGTGGTGCTCGTCGAGGCCGATTTCGCCTTGATCCAACTCACCGACACGGCCCTGCACGCTTTCGAACTCCACCTGAGCCTGCTGGCTGCGGGCGGCGGCTTCCTCGATGCGCTCCGACAACTTGCCCACGCTGTCGTCGATCGAGTCGACCCGGGCGCGCATCGTCTCCACCTGGCCGGCCAGCCGGGCCAGGCCCTCCCGACGGTCGGCCTCGGCCCGCACTGCCGCCAGGTGAGCCTGTTCGGCTTCGGCGGCACTGCGCTCACGGTCGGCCAGCTCGGCACGTGCGGCGTCCAGCCGGCTGCGGGCGGCGGCCAGCTCGCTCAGCAGCTCCTGCTCGGCGGCCGCCACCTGCGCAGCCTCGGCCTCCAGCGCGTCGGGGTCCGCGCCGCCGCCGGTGGCCGGCTCGACGTCGAGGTGCTGAGCACGCTCGCTGGCGATGCGCACGGTCGCGCTGACCCGTTCGGCCAACGCGGACAGCGCAAACCAGGTCTGCTGTGCCGACTCAGCGCGCTCGGACAGGCCGGCCAACGCCGCCTCGTGGGCGGCCAGCTCGTCGGACGCCACCGCCATCCGCCCCGAGGCCTCGTCGTGTTCACGACGCAACG
>JBOHCG010001014.1:0-1748 GCA_050698735.1 Streptosporangiaceae bacterium
GCCTCGAACAGGCCGGTGAGCTGATCAAGGTTCCCGGCGTTGGCGGCCTGGACCTTGGCGGCGATGGCGGGCTCGTAGGCGGCAAGCGTCGTGGCCTCCATGAGCACCCGGCAGGTCTGCGGGTTGTCGAGCACGTGGGCCGCGATGGCCGACGCCACTGCAGCCAGGACGGCGCGCGGGGACCGGGCGGGCTCGGGGAGCGCGCTAACCGCCGCGTTGACCCGGACGGCGAGGCCGCAGTCCCATTCCTCGTACAGCGCGATGAACAGCGCCTCCTTGCTCGGGAAGTACAGGTACGGGGTTCCCTTAGATACCCCGGCCGCCTCGGCGATGTCGGCCATCGTGGTGACGTGATAGCCGGACCTGGCGAAGCACTCCGCCGCGGCGGCGACGATCTGGTCCCGGCGCGCGGCGCGCGCCTCCTCGGCGATCTTGGGCACCGGGCGTTCCCCTATCGCAGGACCCGGCGCCCGGTGCGCGCCGCGACCGCCTGTTCCAGGGCGTAGCCGGCGGCCAGGATCACCAAGAAGACCGCCGCTTCGGTGCTCGTCCGGTACCAGGACAGGGCCGGTCCGGGCACCAGCGCGGCGGCCAAGCCGGCCGCGGCGGCCAGGAGGAAGCCCGGCCCGGTGACGCCGCAGTGGGTCTCCCGGCAGTGCAGGAAGTTCAGCAGGCAGTACGTGCCGATGACCGCCACGTACCCGCTCGCCACGGCCAGCCCGGCGCGCCCGCCCACCGCGCCCGCCACGGCGAAGGACGCCACCGCGACCGCCACCCCGGCCGGGCCGCGCAGCACCGGGCCGGTGACACGCACGTAACGCGCCGCGATCCGCCCGGCACCCGGCCTGGAGGCGGGCCCCGGAACACGGCCCGCTCCGGATTCCGGCAGCCGTCCGGAGGAGGCCTGTTCCTGGTCGTGGAAAACGCTCATGTCCCGCCTCACTCGCCCGGATACGCAGCCGCCCACTATGATGACTGACTATCCAGTCATTTTAATGAATGCCAGGTGCCTATGTCAAAGGCAGCACGCTCCGGCGCGAGCCGGAGCGCGCACCGCGGCGGGAGGCGGCCCGCTGCCGATGGCCCGCTCTGGCAGCTCAGGCCGGCCTCAGCAGCCCGGCCCGCCGTCCGTGCCGTCCAGGCCGCCGATCATCAGCTCGATGCCGAGGTTGAACTGCTCGTCCATGTCGCACTGGCCGCAGAACAGCATGGCCAGCCGGAGCAGGTGGTCGGGCGCGTCGCGGGGCACCATCTCGGTCACCCGGCGCATCCGGGACAGCTCATCCGCGGGCCAACGGCGGCACGCTGGAGCAGGCGCACCTGTCTCCCGCCCCGCCGTCCCTGCTGGTACTCGGCAGGCTGGCCGCACTGGCAGTGGAGGGGCTGATCCCGGCGATCCTGCTCGTGCTCGCGTTCGGCCTCGGGTACGGGCCGCACTGGGTGATCCGGCCTGACGCGCTGGTGCCGCTCGCGCTGACTATCCTCGACGCGCTCGGCTACGCGCTGCTGATGACGGCCCTCACGCTGCGGCTCGCCAGCATCGGCGCGGTCGTGCACGTCTTCAACATGACCATCATGTTCTTCGGCGGGATGTTCATCCCTATCACCTTGTTCCCGCACGGCGTGGAGATCTTCGCCCGCTTCGTGCCCACCGCCCTCGGCGTCGAGGTGCTGAACACGACGCTGGCCGGGCGCGGCCTGGGCGCGGCGTGGTCCGACGGCACCCTGCCGTGGCTGCTGGCCCACGT
>JBOHCG010001015.1:0-1748 GCA_050698735.1 Streptosporangiaceae bacterium
GGCCTCTTCTCCCCGATCGGCCAGGCTGAGCGAACCCACCGCGATTCCGGCCCTGACGTCCACTAATGCCGCGAGTTCACCGTGAGGAACCTTCAGTCCGGCTGAACTCACGGAGGAAGGTACGGTAAGACTGCTGTCACCAGGTACACGCGATTGCGTCGAGCCTGCTCAGCGCAAGGCCGGTCAGCTCGCTGATCGGCCCCGTCGGCGGCGCGCAGCGCGGATCTCGGCGTCGGCGACCTTGTCGTCCAGCAGCTCTGGCGGACAACATGGGAGCGCTCCCGGGGATTGAAGAACTCTCCGTGGCGCAGTCCGTGGGTGCGCCCGTAGGGTCCGTAGCTGTACCTGTCGGGCGGCACGAGGCCGCTGCGGAACTTGTAGATCTGCCAGGCGAGGCGGTCGCCGACCTGCTCGCAGACGAGGTTGGCCGAGTTCAGCTCCGTCGAATAGCTCGGGTTGGTGATCACGACGCAGCCGGCCAGGACCATCGTGTCGCCCGGGACTGGCTGGTCTGTAGTCATTCCTTCCCACGGGTCGATCCGGAGCCTGACTCCGCCAGCGGTAAGGGTGAAGCTTGGCGTCGCAACGAAGCTCGACCTAGTGGTACCGCGCTCCTCCAACGTTGCGTCTGGTTCAACGGCCCTCAGGTCGCCGAGCGCGTCGTTGACGATCTCGCGCAGGTCCGCCTTGGCTTGTGCGACCTGCTGGCGGCGTGCATCCTCGGCGGCCTGAGCCGCTGAACGCTCGGCGGCGGCGCGGGCCTGCTCGGCAGCATGGACTCCAAGGCCGCGTGCGATGGATTCCTGAACCGGGCCGCGGGCTACCAGCGCCCGCCGCAGCCGGTCCAGCACGGCGCGGGCGTCCTGCGGGCGGTCTTCCGGACGCTTGGCGATGAGCCGGCCGATGAGGCTCTTGAGCACGACGTCGCCGCAGGGCGCCTCGGGCGGAGCCTGTGACGTCGGCGCCGACGTCGAGGCCGCCGCCGCGGCGGTCACGGAGCTCTGGCGGGTACCCCGTCTGCCCCCGCGCGGGTTTCGTGACGGCGGCCGCGCACCTGCGGGTGCCTCCGGACGGTCACGGAACATGTTACGGTTACGTGACGCGCCGGTGCCACGGGCCCGCGCGCCCGGACGGTCACGAAAGGCGGGTGCCCCCAGATGAGCGGCAGCGACGCCGTGCGGTGCGCCGGGCCGGGCTGCGGCCGGCCGCTGGCCCGGGCCGCCACCGGCCGGCCTGGCCGGTACTGCGGCCCGAACTGCCGCAAGGCCGCACAGCGCGAGCGCGACCGGGCCGCCGAAGCCGAGCGGCAGCGCGCCGCGGCCCTCGCCGCCGCCAGGGCCGCCGTCGCCCGCGCCTGGCCGCCGCTCGAGGAAGACGTGCACGAGGTCGGCGAGCTGGCCGGCACGGTCCTCGCCTGCGCCGCCGGCGAGGACCGCCGCGACCTGACCGTCAAGCTGGCGGAGTTCCGTGAGGCGGCCCGCCGCGTCGAGGCCCTCGCGCTGGAGTACTTCGACGCGACCGCGCTGGCCGCCCGGCTCAGCCAGCCCGGCACGGCCGCCCGGGTTCCGTGACCTGCGCCGCGCTGCTAAAAGCGGGTGCGGTAGGCTACCGCAGCGCGCGTCGGCGTCGCCGTGGCGGTCACGAAAACCCAGCCGTGGCCGGGCCGCCCCCCCGGATGACCAGAACCGGTGCCCGCTAGACGCGCGCAGAGCGCCCGCCTGGCGCCCGGACGTGATCGGGTCCGGGCC
>JBOHCG010001016.1:0-1735 GCA_050698735.1 Streptosporangiaceae bacterium
GATCTGCCAGTTCGGGGTTGCTACCGCGGGACCAGATGCGAGCGTGGATGTCCGCGGCGAGATGCGGTCGGCTGTGTGCCGGCCGGTGTGCTCGGCTGGGCGGGGTGAGTGGTGTCGTCTCGTTATCGCCGGAATGCCGGGGCTTGCTGGCGTGCTCTGTCTGTGCCCGGGGTCGGGCTCACTGGCCGGCGGGATTGCGGGCCGCGTGCACCGTGGTGCCGTCGTCTTGGGGTGGAGGCCGGCGCGCCGCGGGTGGCTGCGCCGACGTAGGTTCTGCAGACGTGGAGCCCGGGCTGAGGTTCGCCGACTTGCTGAGGCAGCTGCGGGCCGAGGCGCGGCTGACGCAGGAGGAGCTGGCCAGCTGGCGGGCCTGGAGGAGTCGCTGGCCAAGGTGGCGGGCGGCGGCCTGGCGGGCATCTGCGCGATCGACGGGATGGGCGGCATTGGCAAGACGACGTTCGCCGTGCACGCCGCGCGCCGGCTTGCCGGGCGCTTCCCTGACGGGCAGTTCTTCCTCCCGCTGCACGCGCACACCGCTGGTCAGTCACCCGTCGGCCCGGCTGATGCCCTGGCGAGTCTGCTGATGACGGCGGGGGTGGCCGTTCAGCGCATCCCGCGTGGCCTGGAAGCGCGGGCAGCGAAGTGGCGAGACCACGTCGCGGGCAGGGAAATCCTGCTGCTCCTCGACGACGTTGCCGGGCACGGGCAGGTGCGGCCGCTGCTGCCCGGCAGCGCCGCCAGCCTGGTGCTGGTCACCAGCCGGCGGCGGCTGACCGCGTTCGAGGACGCCATCGTGATCAGCATCGACACCTTGTCTGCCGATGAGGCGCGGGCGCTGCTTGTCCGGCTCGCTGACCGGGCCGACCCTGAGCTGGACGAGGCCGCCGGCCGGGAGATCACCCGGCTGTGCGGGTTCCTGCCGCTGGCGATCGGGATGCTTGCCCGGCGGCTCCGGCATCACCCGGCCAGGACTGCCGCCCAGCTCGCGGCCGAGCTGGCCGCTGCGCGCGATCGGCTGGCGGTGATGCGCGCGGAGAACCTGTCGGTCGCGGCGGCGTTCGATCTGTCCTATCAGGACCTCTCGGCGGATCAGCAGCGGCTGTTCCGGCGGCTCGGCCTCACGCTGGGACCAGGCATCGACGCGTACGCGGCCGCCGCGCTGGGCGACACGAGCCTCGAGGATGCCCGGCGTCAGCTGGACGAGCTCTACGATCATCATCTGCTCGCTGAGCCGGGCCGGTACCTGCTGCACGACCTGCTGCGCGAATACGCGCGCGTGCTCGTCGCGGCCGACCAGCCGGTACAGGCGCGCGCAGCCGTCGAACGGCTGATCAACTTCTACGCTCACGTTGCCGCCGGCGCGTGCCGGCACATCGCGACCTGGACCACGGCCGGCGGGCGGCTGCCGCCGACCGGTCCGCCCGCCAGCGCCCCGCAGCTGACCACGTCACAGGAAGCAGCCGGCTGGCTGGACGCCGAGCGCCCCGGCTTGCATGCGGCGGTCAGCTACGCGGCAGCCGAGGGGATGCCGCTGCACTCGATCGCGATCGCCGGGGCGATGGGCGGCTACCTGCGCGCCCGCGGCCACTGGCAGCAAGCGACGGCCCGGTACCGGACGGCGCTGCGCGCGGCGCGGGCGGCCGGGGACCGGCGCGGCGAGGCCGGCATGCTTGACGAGCTTGGCCTGCTGCAGCAGCTGACCGGGGATTACCCCGACGCGGCAGCCACCTTGACG
>JBOHCG010001017.1:0-1733 GCA_050698735.1 Streptosporangiaceae bacterium
GTCAAAACCTCCCTCATAGGGGCGGTAACGACCCACGATCCTCGATTTCAGGAGGATTCGTGTCGGAAGTTGAGCGCGGTTTCACGATCGGGGCGCAGCCGACGGCGCGTTTCGGCATCGGCGCGATCGGGAACCTGCCGCGGATCGTGCGCGGCATCGGCCGTGACGCCGGCGTCGTGGTGGTGACCGACGCCGCGCTCGCGGCGACCTCCGTCGTGGCGAGCGTCACGGGCGTGCTGCGGGACGCGGGGATCGCGGTGCTCGTGTTCTCCGGGGTGCACCCGAACCCGACCACCGACGACCTGGCCGCGGGCGCCGGCGCGGTCGCGGAGGCGAGCGGGTACTCGGCCGCGCCGCGCGTCACGCTGGTGGCGGTGGGCGGCGGCTCTGCCATCGACGCGGCCAAGGGGATCTCCGTGGCGGCGGTCAACCCGGAACGGGGCAGGGAACTGGATTACAGGCAGGACCTCGCCGTGCCGGCGCTGCCGGTCGTGGCGGTGCCGACGACGGCGGGGACCGGGGCGGAGACCAACCCGTTCGGGGTGGTGACCGACCCGGGAGCGCGGCGCAAGTTCTACGTCGGGAATGCCAGCTCGATGCCGGCCGCGGTAGTACTCGACCCGGTGCTGACCGTGGGGCTGCCGCCGGAGGTGACCGCCGCGACCGGCCTGGACGCGCTCACCCACGCGCTGGAGTGCTACCTGTCGCGGCAGCCCAACCCCTGGTCGGACGGGATCGCGCTGCAGGTCATCAGGATGGTCGCCGGCAGCCTGCCGCGGGCCTGGGCGGACGGCACCGACCTGACGGCACGGTCGCGGATGCTGCTGGCCGCGCACATGGCCGGGGTGGCGATGGCCGGAACGGGGCTCGGCCTGTGCCACGCCATCGGCCACTCGCTCGGCGGCCGGTGGAACATCGCGCACGGCATGGCGCTGTCCATGTTGCTGCCCGACGTGCTCCGGTTCAACCTGCCGGTCCGCGCCCTGCGGCTGGCCGACGTCGCCTTCGCGCTCGGCGTCGGCGACACCCGCGCGGGCACCGAGCGCAACGCGGCGGCCGCCATCGACGCCGTCGCCGCGCTGCGCGAGCGCGTGGGCCTGACCAAGCGGATCGCTGATTTCGGCATCGGCGCGGCGGACTTCGCGACGATCGCGGCCGACGCCCTCGACGACGAGGTGCTCGCCAACACCCCGCGCCCGCCGACCGACACGGACATCCTGGCCATCCTGGCGGCCAGCTGACCCAAGGACCCGCCGGGATTTGCCCGGCCCCCGATCCTGGCGGGCAACTGACCCAAGGACCCGCCGGGATTTGCCCGGCCCCCGATCCTGGCGGGCAGCTGACCCAAGGACCCGCCGGGATTTGCCCGGCCACGACGAGGGCAAGCTTCTGCTGTGCCGCATGAAGACAACGCAGACAACGAAGACAACGAAGACAACACCGGCAGCACGCTGATCACCCGCATCGGCGAACTGGTCAGCAACGAGCCAGGCAGTCCCGTGCTGGCCGACGCCGCGCTCGTCATCTCCGGCGGCGAGGTGGCCTGGACCGGGCCGGCCTCCCGTGCGCCCGCGGCGGACTCTGTGGTGGACGCGGGCGGCCGGGCGGTGCTGCCCGGATTCGTCGACTCCCACGCGCACCTGGTCTTCGCCGGGGAGCGCAGCGCCGAGTTCGCCGCCAGGATGGCGGGCCGCCCCTACCACGCGGGCGGCATCCTGACCACCGTGGCGGCG
>JBOHCG010001018.1:0-1731 GCA_050698735.1 Streptosporangiaceae bacterium
GTTCACGGCGGAGCCGACGCCGGCCTGACGGGCCGAGACGGCCCCCATGATCGACTCGGTCGCGGGCGCGGACGTCAGGCCCATACCCAGGCCGTAGACGACCATCTGGACGGCGATGATCCCGTAGCTGAACGTGGGCGTGATGTCGCTGGCGACCCAGAAGTAGAAGCCCGCCTGCAGGGCCAGCCCGGCGGTGACGATGATCTTGGTGCCGAGACGGACCGCGAGCCGGGTGCCGACGGTCGATCCGGCCGCGACGGAGATCGCGACGGGCAGCAGGTGCACGCCGGCGGACAGCGGGCTGTAGGTCCGGACGAACTGGAAGTACTGGGTCATCAGGAAGATGAACCCGGACAGGGTGAAGAACGCGACGGTGACCGAGGCGCTGGCAGCGCTGAAGCGCATGTTCGCGAACAGCCGCACGTCGAGCATCGGCTGGTCGGCGCGGTGCTCGCCGGCGATGAATGCGATCAGCAGGACAGCGGCGCCGGCGAACCCGGCCAGCGACGCCGCCGACGTCCAGCCCCGGCCCGGAGCCTGGATGATGGTGTAGACCAGCAGCCCCATGAGGCCGCCGGACAGGACCAGGCCCGGGAAGTCCAGGCGGTGCGGCACCGGATCCTTCGAGCCGGGGACGAACCGCGCGGCCAGGGCGATGACGGCCAGCGACACCGGCCCGAGCGTGTAGAAGATGCTCGACCAGCTGTAGTGCCCGAGCAGGAAGCCGCCCACGATCGGACCGAGGGCGATGGCCATCCCGGCCGTGGCGCCCCACAGGCCGATGGACAGCGCCCGCTCCTTGCGGCTGGTGAACACCCCGGTCAGCAGCGACAGCGTGGCCGGGAACGTCATCGCCGCCCCGAGGCCCATGACGGCCCGCGCAGTGATCAGCCCGGCCGGGGACGTGCCATACCCGCCGGCGAAGCTGGCCAGGCCGAACACTGCCAGCCCGGCCATCAGCATGCCCTTGCGGCCGAACCGGTCGGACAGGCTCCCGGAGGTCAGCAGCAGCGCGGCGAAGACCAGGTTGTAGGCGTCCACCACCCACTGCAACTGCGCGGTGGTCGCGCCCAGTTCGCGGGTCAGTGTCGGCAGCGCCACGTTGACCAGGGTGGTGTCGAGATTGATCACGAACGACGCCATCAGCAAGTAGTACAGTCGCGGTTTCACGCTCAGTGCTAGCGATGTTGCGGTGAGGATTGATCCGGCATGCCGCGCCGGTAACGTTGAGTGACTGGTTTCGTCCGCGTGGCGGAGTTACGCCTGTGAAATTCGGGGCGGCCGTGCCGTGTTGCCTGATGCGTGAACACAAACAATAACGACACGGCCGCACAGGCCAGCATAGAAGACGTGTCCGGCTGCTCGGCGAGGGCGGATGCGCAGGTCAGGGCGGTGCTGGGGCGGGTGATGGCGCAGCGGCGCAGCGTAGGTACGGCGCTGGATTACGTGCGGGGGCTGTCGCCGGGGGTGAAGGCGAACTGCTGGTCCCTGGCGGAGGCGGCCGGGCACGAGAACCCGTACCGGATGCAGGCCCTGCTCCGCTGCTGCCGGTGGGACTGGACGGACCTGCGGGCGGAACTGCCCGGGCTGGCGCGGGCCTGGCTGCCGTGCGATGAGGGTGACCTGACCGGGCCGGGGATCGCGGTCGATGAGACCGCGCAGCTCAAGGACGGGGACGCCACGGCGTGCGCGGCGCCGCGGCACGCCGGGTGCACCGGGCACGTGGAGAAC
>JBOHCG010001019.1:0-1721 GCA_050698735.1 Streptosporangiaceae bacterium
GCGTGCAGGAGTGCCCACAGCCGCCCCCCGGGCCGACGTCGCCTGCCGGGCGAGCCCGGACGGGCGCCCCCGCCGGCCGCAGTCGAAGCCTGGCCATCGGCCGCGCCGTCCGGGGAAGCCGGCCGGACCAGTGTGTCCATCATCGCCGTTGCCTTCCTGTGTTCTTCAGCTGGCTCCGCTTTCGCCAGCCCAGGCGCTAGGCATCTCCAGCCCGTCGGGGTCGCTGTCGCAGGGGTCGTTCGACGGTCTCTTCCCGCAACAGCCCGGGGCCGGCCAGCAATGCCTCCTTGCCCGCCGGGAGATCGAGCATCTCCGCGACGGCCGCGGCGGCGGCCTCCCAGGTCTCGGACAGCCTGGCATCCAGTTCGGCGCTGGCGCCGTCGCCGGGACCGCGCCTGCCCCGCAACCTCCACCTCATCGCGAGCCCCTTCCCGTCAGCCCGAGCCGTTTCGCGAGGTTCCGCCTGGCGTAATACCGGCTCTGCTTCACCGCGTCCGTGGACAGTCCGAGGGCATCGGCGATCTCGGCGTCACCGAACCCGGCCAGCGTCCACGTCATGACCTGCCGCTGCTTCTGCGGGAGGCCTCGCAGGCGGGCCATGACCTCCCGCTGCTCCGCCCGCAATTCCGCGGCCAGGGCGGTCGGCAGCTGGTCCGGCCAGTCGGGAACCACGTCGACCGGAACCTCCCGGCGCACCGCCTCATGCCGGGCGAGCGCCTCGTGGCGGGCGACCCGGCACAGCCACGCCCGCGGGTTACGGAGCGTGGGCCACCTCGGCAGCGCCTTCTCGAACGCGCTCTGGGCGACGTCGGCCGCCGCGTGGATGTCCAGGCCGGTGCTCATCGTCACGAACAGGACAAGCCGCGGCATCTCCCGCTCGTAGAACGCGCCGATTTCGGCCGGACTCACGCGTTCCAGCTTCTCTCCAGCCACCGATGAGCGCGCGCCGTCACCGAGCAGCACCCTGGTCTCCTGCCACCGGCTCCGTCCCTTCATGCCGCCGTACCCATGACGGCGGCACTATAGAGAGGCCTGGGCGGCCCGGAAGGTAACGCCCGCCGGGCAACTAATGTCCTACGGCCGGCGGCAGTTCGTGGCCAGCCCCAGCAAAGCCATCCAAACCCGGGCGTCTGCGGCGGCGCCTTGTCGCCGTCAAGGCGCAGGCATGGCATTGAAGCCATGCGCGCCAGGGCAGTTCGCAAAGGGCCGCCCGGCCGGGGGCAGGCTGGCGGCTGGGCCTGGCGCCGTCTTCCGTCTGCTTGCTGCTGGGTCGTCATTGCCCGTTCTCCCTCACCGGTTCGGCTCGAGGGGATGATCCGCGACCGCGAAGCGCGGCCCGCACCAAGAACGACCTACCGGTGCCGCGCTACTGCTGACCGCTGGCCCCTCGCTACAGCGCCTGGCCACCGCGGGTGTTCGCGGGCCCCACCACCGACACGGCGAGCCCATGCCGGGACGCCCGCCTTCTCGCCTGCGCGTGGATGGCTGCCTGGCATCGCCGGCAACGGCCCGCCGGAGCCGCGGGCCGCTCGCCCGGGAGTCGGCCATCTACAGCGGCGGCCGGCAGTTGACCGGCCGGTGCGCGGCGGGCCGACTCGATCGCGCGCGGGCGGGGGTCCTGGCCGCGATAGCGATGATGGCGGTCATGGCGATGGCCGCCGACGCGCGCGCCGCGCGGGCCAGCCCCTGGCCGCCGCGCGTGACCGCCGCCACCCGGCGTC
>JBOHCG010001020.1:0-1711 GCA_050698735.1 Streptosporangiaceae bacterium
CCGCGGCCCTGGGCTTCGCGATCGGCTGGTGGCTGTTCCTCATCGGCATGCTCTGGACCGTCTTCGCCACCATCGGCTTCGTCTTCGAGTACTACCGCGGCCACTTCGCGCACTAGCAGGCTGAGCAAGTCCACGGCGAGCCACGCGGGGCAAAGCCCCGCCATCGAACCCTACGGCGAGCCACGCGGGGCAAAGCCCCGCCATCGTGCGGCCCGCGAAGGGCCTCCGGCCCTTCGCGTCGCGCGATACTACGGCGAGCTACCGCAGCGGGGCGCGGAGCGCAGCGGGGGGAATGGGGGGTCGTCCCCCCAAATTGTACTGGTAGGCGATGATGACGAGCTGGATGCGGTCGCGGGCGTCCAGCTTAGTCAGCAGGTGGGCGACGTGGGTCTTGGCGGTGGCCGGGCTGATCGACAGCTGCTCGGCGATCTCCGCGTTGGACAGGCCGCGGGCGACCATCGCGATGACCTCCTGCTCGCGTTCGGTGAGCAGCTGAGCGAGCCGGTCGGCGCCGTGACCGGCCACCGCGGGCCTTGCGGCTGCGGTCCCGCCCCGGTCCGCGCCGATCCCGCCCCGGTCCTCGCCGCCAGGCGCCCCAGGGGTGCGGGCGAACTCGCAGATCAGGCGGCGGGTCACGCTAGGGGCGAGCAGCGCTTCGCCCGCGGCGATGACGCGGATGGCGGTGAGCAGGTCGGCGGGCAGCGTGTCCTTGAGCAGGAACCCGCTGGCCCCGGCCCGCAGCGCGGCGAAGACGTACTCGTCCAGGTCGAAGGTGGTCAGGATGAGGGCACGGACCTCGGTGTCCCTGGTGATCTGCCTGGTCGCCTCGATGCCGTCCATCACCGGCATGCGCACGTCCATCAAGATGACGTCGGGCCTGGCCCGGCGGGCCGCCTCGACCGCCTCCACGCCGTTGCCGGCCTCGCCGACCACGGTGAATCCAGGCGTGGCGGCGATAATCCCGCAAAAGCCCACCCGGACGAGCGCCTGGTCGTCGGCGACCACCACCCGCAGCGGCCGGGCGGCATCCGGGGCGGGCAGCGTCATCGGGCCTCGCCCGCGCGCAGCGGGATGCGCGCGCTTACCCGGAACCCGTACCCGGGCAGCGGTCCGGCGCTGAACACGCCGCCGAGCAGGCTGACCCGCTCCCGCATGCCGATGATGCCGTGCCCGCCGCCGGCCCCGGCGAGGTCCCTCGCCTCGAGGCTGCCACCGTCCAGCGCACCGGCGTCGAGCGGCCAGCGGTTGACGGACCCGCGGTCGAAGGCGGCCGCCGCACTCCCGTTGTGCGCGGAGCGGGCACCGGTGCCGACGAGCTCGGGCACCCCCGCGCCGTTGTCGGTGATCTCGACGAGCAGCTCGTCGAGGCCGTAGCCGATCAGCGCCTGGCACGAGCTCGTATGCGCGTGCTTGACCACGTTGGTCAGCGCCTCCTGGATGATCCGGTACGCCGACAGGTCGATGCTCGCGGGCAGGTCCATCGGGAGCCCAAGGCGCTTCACGTTCACCTGGACGCCCGCGCTGGCCGTCCGGGACAGCAGCCGGTCCAGGTCGGCGAGACCGGGCGCGGGGAACAGCGGCGCGCCCGCCGGATCGGCCGGCAGGGATTCGTCTGCCGGTGCCTCCGCGGCGCCAGCCTGAACGGCATCTGCCTCGACGGCGTTCCGCAGCGCGCCGAGCATCCGGCGCATCTCCTCGAGCGCCTCTCGGC
>JBOHCG010001021.1:0-1709 GCA_050698735.1 Streptosporangiaceae bacterium
CCCGCTACCCTGAGCCACGAACGTCCTCCTGTATGTCTTGGGATCTGAAGCCCGTCAACCACATCAGGAGGACGTTCCTTCAGCAACCCGAACAGACCAACAGGTACTTACTACGCGGTTAGGCTCCCGATAGCTCTGCCGATAACCTGGGGCGGGTGGGCGATCTGCTGGTGCTCTGGGACGTCGACTACACGCTGGTGAACGCCGGCGGCCTGGGGACGCGGCTTTACGAGATCGTGTTCAGGGAGATGTTCGGGCGTGAGCTGACCGCGGTCGCGCCGAAGGCCGGGCGGACCGACCGCGCGATCATCCTGGACACGCTCACGCTCGCCGATGTGGCCGCTGCCCGTGATCAGGTTGGTGGCTTCCTCGCCGCGCTGGCGCAGTTGTCGGCCTCCGGTGCCGTGCGGGCTGACGTGCGCGCCCTGGCCGGGGCGGCGGCGGCCATCGATGAGCTGGCCTTGATCGGCGTCCGCCAGTCCGTACTGACCGGTAACATCAGGCCGCTCGCGGCGCTGAAGCTCGGGCTGGCCGGGTTCGGCGATCGCCTGGACCTGGACGTCGGCGCGTACGGGGACGTGCACGAGGTACGGGCCGAGCTGGTGCCGGTGGCTCGGCTCGCTGCTGGGCGGGCGTACGGGACGGATTTCCCTGGGCACTCGACCGTCCTGGTCGGCGATACGCCGCTCGACGTGGAGGCCGCGCTGGCCGCCGGGGCCCGTGCGGTGGGGGTTGCGACGGGGAGCTATTCCGCGGCATCGCTTGCTGCCGCGGGAGCGCATGTCGTGCTGCCTGACCTGACCGATACCGGGCTCGTCCTCGCGGCGGTCACCGGCTTAGCCTCGTCTGCTGCCCGCGGGCCTTGCAGGTTCCGGCGCCCCGGTCAGCTCCGGGACTGCCAGCGGAACGTCCTCGCGCACAGCACCAATCCTGCCGCTAGCCAGACGACGAGTACCAGCGCGGTGCGTCCGTGCTCCCAGGCGTGCGCGGGCTCCAGGGCGTCCGCGCCGGTCGGCAGGAACGCCGAGCGCATGCCCTGCGCCATCCACTTCAGCGGGAAAAACGAGCCGAGGTCCTGCATCCAGTGCGGAATGTCGTTGAAGGGCACGTACACGCCGGAGATGAAGTTGAGCACGGTGAACGGCAACGTGATCACCGGTGTCGCGCTGGCCGCGGATCGCGGCACACTGCTTGCGGCGATGCCGAGCAGCGCACAGGTCGCGCTGCCGAGACCGAACACCCAGGCGAATGTCCACCAGCGGCCGGGTGAGGTGGGCAGGTGCAGGTGGTAGAAGATGATGCCCACCGCCATCAGCAGCACGGTCTCCGCCACGGTGCACATCAGGACCTGAACGAACTTTCCCAAGAAGTAGGCCGCCGGCGGCATCGGCGTTCCCGATAGCCGTTTGAGCATCCCGTTCTCGCGCTCGGTGGCAATGCTGATGGCCAGGTACTGGAAACTTGTCGACATTATCCCGCCGGCGATCATGCCCGCGGTGAAGAGCTGGCCCACGGTGACGCCATGCGCGGCGGCCTGGCCGCCGAAGATGGACCCGAGCAGCACGAGCAGGATTGACGGCAGCCCGAAGATGAACGCGACCGCCATCTTGTCCCTGAAGAACGCCTTGACCTCGAGACCGCCGCTGGCCAAGCCGAGGCGCCACACGCCGGGCAGCGCCGCGGCGCTGCGGGTGCCTGCGGCCTCCGGC
>JBOHCG010001022.1:0-1701 GCA_050698735.1 Streptosporangiaceae bacterium
GTCCAGCGCCCGGCCGGCCGACCGCTCCAGTTCCGCGGCCGCGGCCTCGTCCGGGCCGAAGATGGCCTGCGCGCGATGCCAGGCCCGGTGGTCCGGGTCGCGTACCGGGTCGATCGCACCGGCCAGGGCCGCGTGCACCGACTGGCGATCGGCCGCGGGAGCGGACCTGTAGATCGCCGACCGGACAAGCGGATGGCGGAACGTGACCTGGTCGCCCAGCCGCACCAGGCCAGCGACCTCGGCGGGAGCCAGGTCGCCGATGCCGAGCCTCAGCGTCTCCGCGGCCCGGCCTAGGAGGGCGGGGTCGCCGACGGGTTCCGCGGCGGCCAGCAGCAGGAGCCGCCGTGTCTCGTCCGGCAGCGCGCTGATCCTCGCCAGGTACTGCTGCTCGACCAGGTCGGTCGGTGCCGTGGCGCCTCGATGCCCGTCACCTGCAGCACCCGGAACCCCTCGGCGTGGGCCGACTCCGCGGCAGGCCCTTGCGCTCCTGTGGACCTGCCGCTGATCGGCCGTGCCCACGGCGCGGCCCTCGAAATAAGCCGGATACCTGCACCCCTCGCTGGCCTGGCATGCGCAGGACGAGGGAGATGAGACGGGCATTCGGGTCTCCTCGGGGTTGGCGGAACAGCTATCGCCATCAGCCTCGCCCGCACGCCCCGCCCGCCGAATCCGTAGACTCCCTAGTCCGGTCTCCAGGGTGCGCTAGTACACGCAGCATCGTTTATCGAACATAAAAATCAAAAGTACAATTTATTCAGAACGAACCGTGGTATCATTGTCCGCGATCTTGTCTCGCCGGCGGGGGCGCACCTGGGGCACCCATAGATATACGGAGGCGGCCAGCCGGACGGAGGGCGCGATGGATTCCGGGGTTGCGGTGGCGACGGTGACCGCCCGTCCTACGGCGGTGGTATACGGCGACTGGCGCGAGGATCCGGCGGAGCTGGAAACCGAGGTATATTACCTGCTCGCCTGATCCGGTCAACCCTTGCGGGCCACGCCGCCCCACATGGCCGAATGGGAGTTTGCCGCCTCGGACTCCGATCCCGGCCGCCAGTGGTGGACCGGTACCAGGCCCGGCTCCACCAGGTCCAGCCCGTCGAAGAAGCGCGCGACCTCGGCGTGGGTGCGATGGCGCTGGGTCTCCCGCGCGAGCCGGTTGTACTGCCGGCCCGCCTCGGCCATCTGCTCCGCCTGGATGTCGGAGGCCACCTGCGACAGCGCCAGGTAGCTGCCCGCTGGCACCGCCGCCATCAGCTGACCGGCCAGCCCGTACGGGTCGTCGTCGTCCACTATCAGGTGCATGATCGCGATCAGCATGACCGCGACCGGGCGGGAGAAGTCCAGGGTCCTCGCCGCCTGCCGCAGGATCGCCTGCGGGTCCCGCAGGTCCGCGTCGATGTAGTCGAGGGCGCCTGCCCCCGAGCCCTTGAGCAGCGCCCGGGCGTGCAGCAATACTACCGGGTCGTAGTCCACGTAGACCACGCGGGCCTGCGGCGCCGCCGACTGCGCGACCTCGTGGGTGTTGCTCGAGGCAGGGATCCCGGTGCCGATGTCGAGGAACTGCCGGATGCCGGCCTCGGCAGCGAGGAACCGCACGGCCCGTGCCAGGAACGCCCGGTTGGCGCGCACCGACATGACGATCCCCGGATAGGCCGCCATCACGGCGTCGCCCGCCGCCCGATCCGCGACAAAGTTGTC
>JBOHCG010001023.1:0-1695 GCA_050698735.1 Streptosporangiaceae bacterium
GGCGCCATGGCCTACTACACCCGCTCCGGCGAGCCCCCCGGCACCTGGGAAGGCCACGGCGCCGCCGCCCTCGGCCTGACCGGGACAGTCCAGGCCGACGTTGCCGAGCGGCTCTACCAGGAGGGGATCGGCCCGGGCGGGGAGCTGATCATCCGGCACGCCGAGCCGAAGACCGGCGAGGACCAGGCCACGGCCGAGGCAGCCGGGAGCGCGCGATACCGGGAGGAGCACCCGTTCGCGTCCGCCAGCGAGATCAGCGCCGAACGGACCCGGATCCGGGCCGCCAGCCCGGGCATCTCCCGGCCCTATTACGACATCCCGAGCAGCGCGTCGAAGTCGCCGTCGGTGCTGCACGCCAGCCTGCGCGTGGCCGCGGGCCAGGCCCGCGAGGCAGGCGACGACGTCACGGCCGCGGCCCTGGACGGGGAAGCGCAGGCCATCGAGGATGCCCTGCTCGACGCGGTCCGCGACGGCCTCGAGGTACTCGAGGCCAGGGCCTGCTACGTCCGCACCGGCCACCACTCCAAGGACACCGGCGAATGGCGGGACGGCGAAGGCCTCGTCGCGACCGCGTGGCTGCACACCATCAGCCGGGACGGGGACCCGCAGCTGCACGTCCACCTCGCCATCCTCAACGCCGCCCAGCGCGCCGACGGCGCCGACGACAAATGGCGGGCCCTCGACGGGCAGCACCTCTACCAGCTCCGCCACCTCTACGGGGTCACCGTCGACCGGGCCTTCGAACAGCGGCTCCTCGCGATGGGCTACGCCATGACCGACCGCGCCGACGGCAACGGCGCCGAAATCGGCGGCGTCTCCCAGCAGGTCATGGACCAGTTCTCCTCCCGCGCCCGGGCCATCGACGGCACCCTCCGCACCTGGGTCGACCAGTACACCCGCCAGCACGGCAATCCGCCCAGCAGGCGCACCGTCTACCTGATGGGCCAGCAGATCGCCAAAGACACCCGCCGTCCCAAGGCCGAGGCCAGGCGGATAGCCGGGGGACAGGTCACCAGCCACGTCGTCAGCGACGAGGAACGCCTCAAAGCCTGGGAAGAGCAGACCACCAGGGACGAGCTCCAGGTCCTCAGCGCCGTCTGGGCCGAGGCCAAGGCCTACGCCGCGCACGCGGCACTCCGCCGCGAACTGGACCACACGGACAAGGCCCGGGCCGCGCGGATCGCGGCCGCCGAGGCGCAGCGGCAGCGCAGCGTGTGGGGAATCTCCGACCTGTGCCTGGAAATCCACCGGGCACTGCCCGCCGGCGCCACCCCCGCCGACATCACCGAGGTTGCCATGCTCGCCATCTCCGGCACCGCAGGCGCCGAAGTCGTGCAGGTCGGCCCCGCACCCGACCTGATGGACGTCAGCTCGCTAGGGATCCGCGCCTCCGACGGGCAGTCCATCCTCCGCAAGCCCAACACGATCCGCTGGTGCACCCTGGACCACCTCAACCTGGAAGAACACGTACTCAGCCAGGCCAGGCGGGCAATCCGGCCGCTCGTCACCGCGCAGCAAGTCCGCGCCGAGCTCGACAGCCACCACCAGGATCTTGACAGCGAGCAGCGGCAGGCGGTCATCACCCTGCTCACCACAGACCGGGCCATGGCCCTGCTGACCGCCCCCGCGGGCGCCGGGAAAACCAGGACCATCGCCGCGGCCGCCGCCGTCTGGCACGCCCTCACCGGCGGCCGG
>JBOHCG010001024.1:0-1692 GCA_050698735.1 Streptosporangiaceae bacterium
GGCCAGGCCACCGCGGAGCTGCGCCCGGCCCGCCGCGCGCTCCAGTTCCGCGGCGACCTCCTCGTCCGGCCCGGTCGCGGCCTGGGCGCGGTGCCAGGCGCGGCGGTCCGGATCGGCGACCGGATCGGTGACGTCGGCCAGCGCCCGGTGCACGTCCTGCCGCTGCGCCAGCGGCGTGGACCGGTAGGCGGCCGAGCGGACCAGCGGGTGCCGGAACCGTATCTGGATGCCGATCTCGGCCAGGCCGGTCTCGGCCGCCTGCTCCGCGGCCGCGGCCGGAATGCCCAGCCGGCCAGCCGCGCGCCACACGAGCGCCGGATCCCCGGCCGGGTCGGCCGCCGCGACCGCAAGCAGCAACCGGGTCTGCGCCGGGAGGGCGTCGATCCGCCGCAGGAAACTCTCCTCGATCCGGCCCGCCACCGGCAGCGCCTGCGGCAGCCCGAAGCCGCCCGCCAGCTGACCGGGCGCCAGCCCCCTTGGCAGCTCGAGGATCGCCAGCGGATTGCCCCTGGTTTCGGCCACCACCTGGTCGGCGACCTGCTCGTCCAGCGGCCAGGGCAGCGCCGAGACCAGCAACTCGCGCGCCTCGGCATCGGGCAGGCCCGCCACCGTCAGTTCCGGCAGCCCGTGCAGGTCCCCGCCCGGCTCCCTGGTGGCGAAGATCACCAGGACGGACTCGGCCAGCAGCCTGCGCGCGGCGAACGCAAGCACCTGTGCGGATGCCCGGTCCAGCCACTGTGCGTCGTCGACGACGCATACCAGCGGGCGGTCGGCGGCCACCTCCGACAGCAGGCTCAGCACCGCCAGGCCGATCAGGAAACGATCCGGCGCCGGGCCCGCCTGCAGGCCGAACGCGGTCCCCAGGGCGTCGCGCTGCGGACCGGGCAACCGGTCGGAGTGATCCAGCGCCGACCCGTACATCTGCTGCAGCGCGGCGAACGGCAGTTCCATCTCGGACTCAACCCCCGCCGCCCGCACCACCTGCAGATCCGCCGCCGCGCGGAACGCGTAGTCAAGCAGCGCGGTCTTCCCCACCCCGGCCTCGCCGCGCAGCACGAGGACGCCGCTGCGGCCGGCCCGCACCTGCGCCAGCAGCCGGTCCAGCGCCTCGCACTCGCTTCCTCGCCCGTACAGCATGGCCATCCCTCCGCCGTCAGTGACCGGCCGTCTGGCCGCCGTCGACGTGCAGGATTTCCCCGCTCATGCGCGGCCCGCCGGGTCGCTCGGGTGCGGGGACAGCGGCGGTCGCCACAGCCGCAGCAGGTGCCCCTGCGCCACGAGCTCGCGCGCGCGACCGGGCGGCCTCGCGCGCCCGGACATCATCGACGGCCTGCTCCGTGGTTCCCTCCGGGACGTGCGTGGTCATGGTGACCAGGTATTCCATGGTCTGCACCTCCTGGTGTTGGGAAACTGGCACCACGGCCCGTTTCGGTAGAAAAGATTTTTAATTATTCCGAACGGACCGTGGTATTACGGTCCGCATGCGGCGGCCGATACGACGGGTTCCTCAGGACCGGTCAGCGGTTGGGCGGGCCTAGGACGGCACTGAACAAGCCGATACGGCGGGCGGCGTCCCGGCGAGCTGACGGGCCCTGTTACCGGGTAATGCCGGCTGTGCCGGCCGCCGCTCGCGTGGCGGCGGCCCCGGATGGCATCCTGGGTGCCGTCACGGCTGTCCGGGCAGCGGCCGGG
>JBOHCG010001025.1:0-1688 GCA_050698735.1 Streptosporangiaceae bacterium
GTACGACAGGCTGTGGACGCCTGGAGAAGCACGCCGCCGGGGCGGCGCGCTGGCGCTGCGCCCGCAGGACCTCGACACCGAGCAGTGCCTGATCCTGCTGCGCGAGAAAGGCGAGACCGTCCGGTGGCAGCCCGTCTCGCCCACCCTGATGGCCGCCCTGCTCGGGCACGCCGGGGAACGCCACGCGCCCGCGGACGGGCAACTGCTGCGCTACCGCAACGGCCACCGCATCACCTACCGCCGCTACGACCACCTGTGGGAACGCCTCGGCCGGTATCTCCCCTGGGTACGGGCGCAGCAGATCAGCATGCACTGGATCCGCCACACCACCCTGACGTGGGTCGAGCGGAACTTCGGCTACGCCGTCGCCAAAGCCTACGCGGGCCACACCGACAACGGCAGCGACACGGGCGCGACCGCGACCTACGTCCGCGCCACCACCCACGAGGTAGCCGCCGCGCTGGCCGCGCTGACCGGGGAACCCCACCCGCTCGCCACCCAGGACCGGTGGTGACCGCCATGACCGCACTTGCCGCGGGCGTGCACCGCCCCGGCACCACGACAGATCTGGGATCAGGCGGCCGGCCCGCCGCCCGGGCCACCGGACCCGCCGGAGCGGACCGGCCCGCCGCGGTCTCCTCCGGCACCAGGACCGTGCGGTCCTGGCCGCTGCTGGTCCTGGCCGCCCCGGCTGCGGCCGAGGTGTGGTCCGGCTGGGCCGGCATTGCGGCCAAGACCGGGTTCGGGCTGGTCTCCCCGCTGCCGGGCATCTGGCCGTCCCTGCACCTGGACACGTCCATCACCCTGCCCGCCGGGGTGGAGGCGTACGCGGCGTACGCGCTGCGCGCCTGGCTGTCCAGCGAGCACACGGTCAGCGGCCGGACCCGCCGGTTCGCCAAGTGGTCCGCGATCTGCTCCTTCGCGCTCGGCATGGCCGGGCAGGTGGCCTGCCACCTGCTGGCCCAGGCCGGGACGGCGCGGGCGCCGTGGCCCGTCACCACGATCGTGTCCTGCCTGCCGGTCCTGGTCCTGGCCATGGGGATCACGCTGGCCCACATGCTCCGCGCCGATGCCGGCGCCGCAGCGGACGGACCAGACAACGGGACCGCAGGACCAGCAGTATCGCGGTCCCTGCCTGGTCCGCCGGGGACCAGGCAGGGGCGGCCCAGGACCAGGCCGCCCCCCAGGCGCCCCTGGCCGGGTCCGGTCCTCCCGCAGGGACCACGACGGCCCAGCAGGACCACGGCGCCAGGGCGGCAACAGCAATCCCGTCCGGCATCGGCCAGGCACGCGTGGCCGCCAGCAGGCTTGCAGCAGCGGGAAGGCCAGTATCCAGACGCGCCCTGCGCAGCGCGGGAATCAAGGGCTCCAACCAGGCCCTGAACGCCCTGGCGCGCACGATCAACGCCGAGCTGGCGGGCACAGCAGCTGTCCCGGCCAGACCCGGCAACGCCGTGGCGCGAACCTGATCTTGCGCAGGCGCCCTTCTGTCCAGCTCGCATCCCCGGCCGGTGGCATCGTTCAACCCGATGCCACCGGCCAGACACGACCCGCTGCCGAGGGACACCCTCGCGGGTATGGTCGCTTACACCAGCGACCGAAGGCTTGGATGAGGCTTCCGCCGTGGCGGGAGGACTGAGTGACAGCGGACTCACGGCGGATTCCCCCGGCACCGTGTCCAGGCCATC
>JBOHCG010001026.1:0-1683 GCA_050698735.1 Streptosporangiaceae bacterium
GCTGACGACCGCGGCGTCAGATTCCTCACCCTGCGGATGCGCTCGGCAGCGCTGATGAAACGGATCAGCGCCCTCACCCCTGCTGACTGCGAGACCGTCCCCATCGACCGGCCTGGCCGCCACGCCCGGCCCGAGGTCGCCGGGCAGGCCGCCGTGAAACTGTCCAGCTACCCCGGCACCGTCCGCCAGCTCATCGTCACCGGCCCGGGCCGCGACGCCCCCGCTGTCATCATCAGCAACGACCACGACCTGACCACCAAAGCCCTCATCGGGCACTACGCCCGCCGGATGACCATCGAGCAGCGCCTCGCCGAAATCATCCAGGCCTTCCACGCCGGTGCCCTCTCCTCCGCCGTCAACCTCAACGCCGACCTCGACATCATGCTGTGCGTCCTGGCCCAGGCCCTGCTCGCTGCCTTCCGCGCCCGCCCCGGCGCCGGTTATGCCACCGTCACCCCCGGCACCCTGCAACGGCGCTTCCCCGACACCCCCGGCACCCTGCAACGGCGCTTCCCCGACACCCCCGGCCAGATCCACATCAGCCCCGGCACCATCACCGTCCGCATCGACCGGCGCGCCTGCTCACCCGTCCTCCGCTCCGCCGGCCTCCCCAGCGACACCCCCGTCCCCTGGCGGGGCGGACGCCGGCTGCACTTCCAATACCAGTAACCCCGCCCGCCACGCTCGCATGGCGCGCCAGGCGCCCGGCACCGGCCCTCGCGCGCTCCGCGAACCAGGCCAGCAGGCACCACTCCGCTCCAGCGGACCCGAGCCCGGCCGCACCCCGCGCAGAACAGGCCCCGCCGTCATCGACAGTGAGCCTGGCCAAGCCCCGGTGCCTGTCCTGTTCGCCGCCACTCAAGATGCCCATGACGGCGACGTCCGCCATGTCCGCGTAGATCCGGGCATCTGGCGGCGGGTTGGCGGTCATGGCGGCGCTGAGCTGGTCACGGTGTCGCGGCGCGGGGAGCAGCTGGCCGCGGTGAGCGCCGCCGGCCCGGGTCCGGGCAGGGCGGCGCCCGGACCGGCGGCAGGTGATCAGCTGGCGGGGGCGGGCATCAGGAAGCGGGCCACGCCGGGCCGCCCGGCCAGCGGCCAGGTCATCTCCGGCCCGTGCCCGAAGCTGCGCCGGGCGCAGTCCACCGCGGCGGCGGCGACCGCGTTCAGCGCGTCGCCCAGCGGCGACCCGGCGGGCTCCGACGGCGGCCCGGGAGGGTAGAAGCCGAAGCCGTTCAGCTCGCCGATGGCGTGCGCGCGCAGCTGCCCGGCATGGGCGCGCAGGCGGCGCAGCCAGCCGCGCACGGTCCCGGCCGGCACGTCCAGGTCCGCGCCGATCCGCGCCGATCCCGCCCCGCCCAGCGCGGCCGCCAGCGCGGTGCCGATCACCTCGATGGCATCGGCGCGCCGGGGCGCGCACCACGACGGCAGCAGGATGTGCGTGCGCTGGCAGGACCGGCAGCGCGCCCGGTCCGGCCGCACCGGTGCCATCGCCCCGTCCAGCAGCCGGATCTCCCGTTCCCGGCCGTGCCCCCACCGGGCCAGCCGGCCCTGCCTGGCTACGCAACAGTCGTCGAGTTCGAGGCTTAGCGGCTAGCATCCCGCCGCCTCCGAACGGGCCTGGTGCAGGGCTTACTGGGTGCTCATCATGCCGAAACGCGCCAATGACATTTGTTCATTCTCTGT
>JBOHCG010001027.1:0-1681 GCA_050698735.1 Streptosporangiaceae bacterium
GCGGCCATCTCGTTCTCCTTCGTCTCGCAGTGAGCACTTCGAAGGATCACCAGGTGGCCGTCTCACGTCACGCCGACACGCCCAGCCAGGGCGGATCAGTCACAGCCCGATCATCTACCCCATACACACCCCCTGTGTCAACCTCATGCCGCCTGCTGCTCGTCCGGCTGCCCGGCAAGTGTCCTGGCGGCGCCGTGCGCGGCGGGGTCGTAGGGGACGCCGTCGAGCCAGCAGCGGTAGATGACCCGGATCCAGGCGCGGGCCAGCACCCGCACGGCGTGCGGGTGGTCACAGCCGCGGCTGATGGCGTCTGCGTAGACCCGGGCGGCCCACGGGCTGGCGTGCCGGCTGTTGTCGGCGAAGGTGGTCATAGCCCGGCGGAAGCGCTTGTTGCACGCCCAGCGGAAGCCGACCACCCGGTGCTTGCCGGACGCCTTGGTGACCGGGCACATCCCGGCCAGCGCGGCGATGGAGTCGGGGCCGTCGTAGGCGTCGCGGCAGTCGCCCCACTCGGCCAGCATGGAAGCGGCGCTGACCTGGCCCGACCTGGGCAGCGACGTGAAGATCTTCCCGTCCGGGTGCTCAGCGAGCCGGTCAGACACCGACCGGGTGACATCTTTAACGGCCGCGTTCAGGGCCTTGAGCACAGTGACCAGGGCCAGTACGGCATCTCGCAGGGCTGGCGTCAGCGCCTCGTCGAGGGTGCCGGGCGCGGCGGCCCGCAGCCTGGTGACCAGCTCAGCGGCGGAGCGGCGGCCAGAGTAATGGTGCCGCGCGCAGAACGCCGCCATGCGTCCTTCGCCCAGCCGCGCCGCTGAGGCGGGTGTCGGGTAGCGGGTGAGGAACTCCAGGGCGATCGGGGACTCGATGTCGGCGAACAGCGACCTGGCACCCGGCCACCAGGCCTCCAGCAGGGCCGCGAGCTGGTTCGCCGCTGCTACCCGCATCTCCACGAGGTCCTCGCGGGTCCGCACCACCGCCCGCAGCGCCCGGGTCTGCCCGGAGTACGGGGCAGCCACCCGCAGGCGGTGGTGACGCAGCCGCAGGTACTCCGCGATCACGGCAGCGTCTGCGGCGTCGGACTTGGCCCCGGATAGGACCTCGCTTTCCCGCCATGCCTTGATCGCGTTCGGCTTCACCGGCACCACCGGGTGCCCGGCCTCCAGCAGCACATCGACCAGCCGGCCGCTCGGCCGCTCGATCCCGACCGGGATGCTTCCCGATTCACCGAACGCGGCCAGGCGGCGGGTCAGCCGCCGCAGCCCGTCGGCGTCGTGGCAGATCGTGAAGCTGGCTACGACCTTTCCCGACTCATCCATCACGCACACCGCGTGCTCGGCAGCGGCCCAGTCGATCCCGGCAACGAACGTGGCATCAGGCAGCGCAAGCGACAACTCCGGCTCCTCATCATGGTCGCATCGAAGACCCGGCGAGGAGGCTGGCTACCGGATGGTCACTAAACGGCGCTCTACGGCGCATCTCCCTGTTGCCGGTCCGCAGCCCCGGGGAGCGCCGGGGGCGGCGGTGTGTATGTGGCCGTTCAACGGCGACCACTCCAGGCCGTCACCCCGGCTCCCGCCGAGTCCCTTCATCGGCTTATTCGTGGCCGACGGGGACCATGGTGCACTAGTGACCACTCCCGTGGACGTGAACCGTTCGTCAGCCGTGGTCAGCCCTAGCC
>JBOHCG010001028.1:0-1666 GCA_050698735.1 Streptosporangiaceae bacterium
GCTCATATCGGTCGATGAGCTGGATGAGCTCCAGCGCATCCAAGCTGAGCACGATATCGCCTTGTGCGAAGCGATCAAATCGCGCAACGAGCCGGGTATGCCGCATGACGAGTTCATGGCGTCCCTCGACGTAGCGCCATGAAGTTAACGGTCGTCTGGCTTCCAGAAGCGATGACGGCATACCGGTCGCTTCGTATTAAAGATGCTGCGGGAGCCAAGCGTGTCTCAAGCACCTCGCACGTCATGTCGCGGCGACCTCGTGAATGACACGCTCCACCGTGATCCATATCCGCGCAGCCCTGCGGTATCCCGTGAGCGTCCACACGGATTACCCTGGCCTCGTGAGGCGAGCCGTGACCCTCCTTACCACGATATTCATCGGTGCCGGCCTCTCGGCGTGCTCGAACGCGCCGGCCCGTCCGGGGCATGTCGTGCCTGGTCCTGCAACATCCTCGCTGCTGTCGCTGAGCTGCTCCGACTCTACCGGCCAGCAGGGAGCAGACCACGAGACCGTGGCCGGGGGGGTCGAAGGCCTGGTCCTCCCCGGATCAGGCGATCCCGCCGGCCTGTACCCGATCGGCACAGCCAGTGGCGGCACGCGCTACTTCATCTACAAGGCATTCCTTGCCGTTGCCGCGTCCGCAGCACCCTTCGCGACGGTCTCCATAACCCATCCCGCGTCCGCCAGGCTCGTATACAGCTCGTCGTCGCGCATCGGCGCGCTGTTCAGCGCCAGCTCCGGCCAGGGCCTCGTCGCCGCTTCGCGCAGCAAGGTGCGGCTACCGGTGTGCGGGCCGCGCTTCACCGGCTTCACCGGCGGCGTCATCGTCACCGGGCCGGCCTGCGTCACCTTCGAGGTCTCCTCGCCATCCGTGCGGGCAGCGACCGTCACCGTCCCAATCGGCACAAGCAACTGCTGAACCGGCGCGGGGCGCCCCAGCTTGATCCGGGAACGGCGCCGCCACTCGACAGCGACTGCCGGCACCTGAATGGACACTAAATTGGCGTACACCCAGGCCGACGGCAAATGCGAACGTCGCGCTCATGCGCGGTTCTCGCTGATCCTTGCCTACCCGGCGGCCAGCGCGTTGTCGAGCTTGGCGATGAACGATGTCTTGCGGTGGTGCCGTTGCCGCAGGCCGGCCAGGTAGGCAGCGAAGCCGGCGTCGTCGCCGGCGCGGCGGTAGGCGTCTTGCAGCCGCCTTATGGTCTTGATCGCCTTGGGATAGCGGTACTTGTCGTCGGCTCGCTCCAGGCGCAGCTCGATCAGGTCCTGGTAGGGGCGGATCACGTCAGCGGGATCGTCCTTCTCCCGCAGCTCGATCAGCTGGAACCACTGGGACTCGTGGATCTGGTCAGGGTCCGCCGTCGCGACCGCCCATCCCTCATCGAGCAGGTTCTCGCGGATCAGGACGCTGATCAGCTCGGTACTGTATCGCCGGTCAGCGCGCGCCCGGTCGCGGAGTAGGTCGAGAGCCCAGTCGCCAAGACCGGCCCACTGGCCCGCCTGCTGAGCAGCGTCGCGGAGCTTGAGGTAGTCCTCATGGAGCGTCCGGCGTTCGTAGGTCGCGCGGCCTCAGTGCCGAGCGCCAGCCCGTTGAGCCGGCAAACCGGTGCCCCCGTCCCTGGGTATCGCCTGTCCGCCATAGCATTGCCGGGTGGAAAC
>JBOHCG010001029.1:0-1664 GCA_050698735.1 Streptosporangiaceae bacterium
AACCCGGCGCCGTCTCCCGGGCCATCAGCATGCCGTCCACCGCGAATCCTGGCGCACCAAGATCATTTACGGAGGCAAGGGCCGGCTCACCGCGCTATTCGCGGAATCGGGTCTGACCAGAGAAAACGACAAATCTCACGGTCGTTACCCTGAGAGAAACACCCATGCACCATCTGACGATCATGGTGAGTTCCGTCGTGCCGCGGCTTCGGAGCTGAGGCCGTTTGGCAGTTGTCGCGACGCTGAGCAAGGGCTTTGACCTGGAGTACATCTGGAAGCAGGTCGACCGCGGCCCTGTCAAGGACGCGGCCGGGTACTACATCCAGGCCAGCGAGACCGGCGGCGAGCCGCCCGGCCGCTGGTGGGGCCCGGCCGCGCAGGCGCTCGGCTTCGTGCCAGGCGGGGTAGTCGAGCGCGGGCCGTATGACCTGCTGTTCGGCGAGCGTAAGGCCCCGGACGGCGTCCAACTGGGCAGGCCTCCAGGCGACGGCCGCAAAGCCGCGGACCTGTACGCCGCGCTGCTGGCAGCCGAGCCGCACGCCACCGCCGAACGCAAGCGCGAGCTCCGCCTCGAAGCCACCAGGCAAACCCGGCAAAGCCCCCTCTTCTTCGACCTGACCCTGTCCCTGTCCAAGTCGATCTCGCTCTTCCACGCCTCCCTCAGCCAGAACGCCCGCCTGGCCCGCCAAGCAGGCGATACGGACGGCGATCAGTACTGGTCCGCCCTGGTCGCTGAGATGGACGACATGATCTGGCAGGCCGTGCATGCCGGGTTTGCCTACTTCCAACGCGAGGCCGGTTACACCCGCACCGGGTCGCATAACACCCGCGTCCACGGCCGGGAGACCGGCCAGTGGCGGGAGGCCGACCTGGCCGTGGCGCACTGGCTGCAGCACACCTCGCGCGACGGCGATATGCAGCTGCACGTCCACTCCCAGATCGCTCACGTCGCCCGGACCGTAATCGACGGGAAGTGGCGCGCGCCGGATTCCCTGGGCTACAACGAGCACGTCGGCGCGGTGGCCGCGATCGTCTCCCAGCACCTGGAAGAGGCCCTCACCGCCCGGTTCGGCCTGGAATGGGTGGCGCGCGATGACGGCCACGGGTTTGAGATCAAGGGCATCTCCGGGGAGATGATGCGGCTGTTCTCCTCCCGCCGCGAGTCGATCACCGCCGACTTGCGCGCCCGCGCGGCGCGGTTCGAGCAGCAGTACGGCCGCAAGCCGTCGCAGCGCGAACTGGCGCAGCTGGCGCAGGCATCGAACTTCGCCACCCGCGCCGCCAAGACCAAGACGCTGGATGTCGCGCAGCTGCACGCGGGCTGGGCGGACAAGCTCGCGCGCAGGCTCGGCGTGACCCTGACGTCGGTCGCGCCGTCGGTGTGGCACGGCGGCGGCGCGCGCGCAGATACAGATCCGCGCGGCCCGAGCGATCCGGGCCCGGTGGTCCCCGGCGAGCTCGAGCTGAGCCGCGCGGCGCAGAAAGCGGTCGCGCTGGCGCAGCAGGAGAAGAGCGCCTGGACCCGCGCGGACCTGATCAAGTACCTCGGCCGGGTACTGCCTAGGACGGCACTGAACAACTCGTAGGCTCTGATCGGGGTGTTTCGCCGGCACCGTGTTCGATTCCCTGAGAGAATTGTGCTATGCAGGGCATCTCGAAGGCCG
>JBOHCG010001030.1:0-1664 GCA_050698735.1 Streptosporangiaceae bacterium
GGCGAACTCGGTCGCGAAGCGGCGTGCGGAGAAGACCGCGGAGATCGTGGCGTCCGCCTGGGCGGCGGCCCGGGCGGACGGGATCGCCGGGGTGACGCTGCACGGCCTGGCGCGGGTGGCGGGCATGCGCCAGCCCTCCCTGTACGTGTACAACGATCCCGGCGGTGACCGCTGGCTCCGGCATCTCAGCCGTCTCGCCGACCTGCTGGCCGGCGATGACATCGCAAGGGGAGGACCCGGTGAACGCTGACCGCATCGGCCGCGCGGAAGCCCGCCGCCTCGCCGGGGACGAGTTCCGGCGCTTCGCGGAACTGGCCGCCGCGCTCACCCCGCAGGAGCGGGCGATGCCTACCGGCTGCGCCGCGTGGGACGTCCGCAAGATCGCCCTGCACGTGCCCGGCTCGGCCGGCGCGCAGGCCCCGGCGGGCGAGTTCGCGCACCAGTTGCGCCGGGGGCTGCCGCTGAACAGGCAGACCGGCTCGCATCACTGGGTCGACGGCCTGAACGAGCTGCAGGCCCGCGAGCGCGGGCAGCTGCCCGACGCGGAGCTCGCCGGGCAGCTGGAGACTGCCGGCCCGAAGGCGGTCAAGGGCCGCTGGGGGACCCCGGCGCCGATGCGGCTCACCCCGCTGCCGTTCGGGCCTCCCATCGGCTGGCGGCCGCTGAAGTACCTGCTGGACGTGGGGTTCACCCGCGACGTGTGGTGCCACCGGATCGACATCTGCCACGCGACGGGCCGGCCGATGGACCTCAAGCCGGACCACGACGGCCGGCTGGTCGCCGACATCGCGGCCGAATGGGCGCAGCTCCACGGCCAGCCGTTCGACCTGGTGCTTGACGGGCCGGCCGGCGGCACCTTCCGCCGCGGCCATGACGGCGAGCACGCCGAGACCGACGCCATCGACTTCATCAGGACGCTGGCCGGCGGCCGGCCAGGCAGCGGCGTGCTCAGCAACCCGCTGCCCCTGTAATCCCGTTTCACCGCCACACCACCGCCACATCACCACCAGGAGGAAATCATGGCCACCGTCATCATGCAGAAGTGGGACGGCATCACCCCCGGCCAGTACGACGCGCTCCGCGAGGCCGTCGGCTGGGACCGCGACGTGCCCGCCGGGATGCGCTTCCACGTCGCCTCGTTCGGCGACGGCGTTCTGCGCATGACCGACGTGTGGGACAGCGAAGAGCTGTTCGGCACGTTCGTCCAGACCCGGATCCTGCCCGCACTCCGCCAGCTCGGCATTCCCGGCCAGCCCGACATGATCACCCAGGCCGCGCATGAGATCACCGCCGTAGACGGCACCTGACAAGAAAGGCGGCGGCGCCGGGCCCGGCCCGGCACCGCCACGGTAACCCCCTCCCGCCAGCGCGGAGGACCTGATGAGAAGAACCCGGACGGGGCCGGCCACCGCCCCGGCCTCCGGTGAAGCGCCCGCCAGCACCGCGGGCAGGGCCCGCATGCCGCACGAGCGGGAACCGGCCGCGGAACGCGCCGCGACAGGCGGCGGCCGCGGGGCCGGGTTGCTCACCGGCGGCCAGGCAGCGTCGAGGATCGGCGATGCCTGCTACCCGGTGGCGTTGCCCTGGTATGTGCTGACCGGCCACGGCGGGACGGCAGCGCCAGGGACGACCCTGGCCGCCTCCGGCGTCGCCCGTGCCCCGGC
>JBOHCG010001031.1:0-1661 GCA_050698735.1 Streptosporangiaceae bacterium
CATCCGAGGCGATCGCGGTCACTCTCGCTGCCGTCCGCGAGATCTCAGTGCTGCCCGACGACGCGTTCGACCGCATGCTGGACGGCGCGCTGGAAGCGGACCTGATGAGTCACGTCGTCTGCGGCCTCGCGTTCGACACTGCGTACGACGGTGTCATCGACGCCGGAATGTTCGCCGACGCTCACCGCAGCGAATGCGTCCCGCTGCGAGACGATGGCCGGTGCCCCCAGCCCGGACCCGGCATGGAGTTCCCGTCCCGGCCGGGCCCCGGATACTCGCCCGAACGAGGCAGGGAGCAGGCACGGTTCCGCTACGAGCGGCTGCCGTCGTTGCTGCAGTCCACGCTCCCCGTGCTGCGCGCCGACGAGCGGTTCCGTGAGACGGTGCGGTCGCTTCGCTCAGAGGGCTGGCCTGACTGGCAGATTCTGCTGTCTGTCTTCAACGTCGCGCTGAACGCCAGGCTGGGCCCCATCACCCCACCGCGTGCCCGCGAGGAGCAACGGCGGCTCCGCGAGCGATTCCTCGAGCCTGAGCCTCCCGGGGATCCGGTACCAGCCGAGGTATTCACCGCGCAACGGCTCCGCGACGCGTCGGCGATCACGCTCCCGTCCGCGCTCGTGAACCACTGGCACCTGGCACTACGCCAGAAACCAGTCGACCAGGCGGCGCTTCGCCGTCTCCTTGCCGAGAGGTACATGTATGGCCGGGATGACGCGCCGCATCAAGATCTCTTCGGTGCATGACCGTCGAGCCGGCGCGGCACTCGCCTCAACTGCTTCGGGAGCTGCCGTGTCGCGGTGCCGGTAGAGATAGCGAGTTGCGGCGGTTCAAGATGGTGCCTCGCCCGGCGGATCTCACGCGCTCTAGTGCAGCCCCGCGGAAGTCCTTGAGGGGTTCCGTGACGCTACTGCGTGTGGTCGGCGGTGTCGGCGAGGTAGAGGGTGCAGGCGGTGTCGAGGGCCTGGTTGGGGTGGCCGGTGAAGCTGCCGTCCAGCAGGACGGCGTCGGCGTAGCTGTCGGTGCTGGCCTGCCAGATCGCGAACGCCCAGTCGCTGTCATCGCCGAGGTACTGGATGCGGCACAGCTTGATCTGGTCGTCGTCGTCCTCGCTGAGGTAGCCGGTCAGGTAGCCGTAGGAGCCGCGCCAGCGGATGGTGACCTCTTCCAGCACCGGCCAGCGCTGGGAGGCGTGGTGATCGACGGTGCCCTCGATGAGCTCTTTGAGGCGCCGGGACGGCACGGGCATGCCCTCATTATCACCGGATGCGGCGTATCGCCGCCAGTCCTGGTCGTGCCCGGGCATGATCGGCCTGTCAGCCCCGATTACCCGGAGGCGGTCATGGCGCGTGCCGCCAGCAGGGACATCGTGACTTTAGGATCGCGGCGCAAGGCGAGGCTGGAGGCCATCGTGCGCCGGCCATCCTCGCCGCAGGCGCTGGTCCGGCGGGCCAGGATCGCGCTGCGGGCCGGCCAGGGCTGGCCGAACGCGCGGATCGCCGCGGAGCTGGGCTGCACCGTTACGACGGTGCGGACCTGGCGGCGCCGGTTCGCCCGCCGCGGCATGCCGAGCCTGCGCGACCGGCCCCGGTCCGGCCGGCCCGAGGTCTACGGCCCGGACGTGCGGCTGGCGATCGCGGCCACCGCGACCTCGGCCCCGCCAG
>JBOHCG010001032.1:0-1656 GCA_050698735.1 Streptosporangiaceae bacterium
GCGGCCGGGCAGGAGGACCAGGATCCGCTCGCCGGGCTGCACCGCCGGTTCGAGGTGGTCCCGGGCGCGCAGGCGCAGGTCGACTGGGGCGAGGAGGACGGGGTGCTGATCGGCATCCCGAAGGCCTGCTCGTCCCGCATGACCTTGTCCTACTCGCGGGATCCGTTCTGCTGCTATACCGCCCGGACCGACCTGGCGACGTTCTTCGGCTGCCATATCCGGGCGTTCGAGTATTTCGGCGGGGTGCCCGGCTCGCTGGTCTATGACCGGGCCAAGACCGTGGTCAAGCGGCATGTCGCGCCGGGCCTGGCGGTGCCGCTGCACCCGGAGGCGGTCGCGTTCGCCGGGCATTACGGGTTCGGCATCGACGTGCTCGCCGCTTACCGCCCGACCGGGAAACCTCGGGTTGCATACTGCACCTCTTCGGAGCGTTCGGCGGGTAGGTGGCGTTCATGCAGGTCGCTGGGTGTGGTGCCGGCGTCCTTGGTGGCGGGCTGGCGGGTGGGGTCCGGGCGGGTGGTAGAGGACTTCGCCTTTGTCGTTATACCGCTGCCCGCTGACAATTCCGGCGTGGTACCAGTCTTTGACGGTTGCGGTGGACACGCCGAGCCGCCTGGCCATCTGGCTGAGCGGGATCAGGCCGGCGTCGGTCAGCCGCTGGCGGCGGCTGGGTAGCTGGTAGGTGCGGATGACCCGCTGCACCATGACGGGGGTGAAGGGCCGTCCTTCGCCGTTGGGCAGGCCGCGGCGGCGGAGGATGCCGGCGATCTCGGCGCAGGTGCAGCTGCCCGGCAGCCGGTCGATCTCGGCGATGGTGGCGGCCGGGGTCTGCCGGATCTTCCAGGCCGGTTCGGGCACCGGCAGGGTGAGGGTGCGGTGCTGGCCGCCGGCCAGGCGGACGTGCGCGGTGATGGTGTCGCTGGTGCGGGTCACGGTGACGTCGGTGAGCAGCAGCCGGGCGGTGCGCTTGCGTTCGCGCATCGGGGTGGCGGGGTCGTTCCAGATGCCGGGCAGGTCGGTGACCAGCTGGGCGATCCGGTCCTTCTGGGCAGGGGTGAGCGTGCCGGCGTGCTGCTCGCGGGCTTTGTCGTGGGCGGCCTGGGCGTCGCCCAGGGCGCGCAGCGCGGTGTTCCAGTCCGCTTCGAGGGTGCCGGCGACGAGCCGGTTGCCGGGGTCGACGGCAAGGTAGCGGCGGCGGGCCAGGTCGGCGTGGTAGCGGGCGCGTTCGACGTGGGCGGCGCGCAGCGCGTCGGCGTCGGCGGCTCGCTGCCGGAGCTCGGCGGAGACCTGGAGGGCGGCCTCGACGGCCAGCGGGGTCAGGGTGCCGGTCAGCAGCTGGCCGATGTGCTCGTCGAGGGTGCACCCGGGGATGGCGGCGCAGATGGGGCGGGCGTTGTCGATGCCGTCACGCTGGCAGGCGTAGGTGGGCGCCTGCTTGCTGCCGCGGGTGTGGTAGCGGACGGTCATCCGGTTGCCGCAGCGGCCGCACAGGATGATGCCCTGCAGCAGGGCGGTTCCTTCGCGGGGCGGCCCGGCGGTCCGGTCGCGGCCGTGCGCGGCGGCGCCGGCCGCCAGTTTGGCGGTGTTGGCCTCCCACTGGTCGAGGGTGATGTGGCCGGGGTGGGCGCCGGGGATGAAGGAGGTCCACTCCTGGCG
>JBOHCG010001033.1:0-1639 GCA_050698735.1 Streptosporangiaceae bacterium
CGCCGGGCACGCACACCACCGCCTACGTGGTCGGGAACCTGCCCGCCTGCGGCGCGTGGACGGCGACCGCGCTCACCGCCGCCGGGCAGGTCGTCAACCTGGCTTGCGGGTCGATCCCCGGCCGGGTCGAATGCCCGCTGTGGGAGCCGGCCAGCGGTTACGTGCCCAGCGCTGGCGACTTCGTCCGGATCCCGCCCGGCGGCGGGCAGATCACCAGCCCCGCCGGCCTGCAGGTGATCGAGCTGTTCGCCGACTCGGTCCTGCTCCTGGACCAGTCCGACGGGGACACGGGCACGCTGACCAGCCCCGCGCGCATCCCGGTGCCCGGGCCGTGCGGGCCCGCCGGCAGTACCCCGCCGGACTGCGTGAGCAGCAGCCCCTCCCCGCAAGCGCAGCCGACCTCATGACCGCCCCGGACGGAACGCCCGGCGAGACCTACGCGTCCGTCCCCCGCCAGCGCGCCGATCGGGAGGCCGCCGTGTCCTACCTGCTGAACTGCGAAGCCAGCCCGGCTGCGGGGCGTGCCTACCCCACCCTGCCGGCCGCCATGGCCGGAGCCGGGCACCCCGGCGCCGCCAGCTGGCATCTTCTGCCCGGGTATCCGGACAAGATCCTCGGCGGGATCCCGGGCCGCGGCGGGTACGAGACGTCGTGCTGGGTTATCCAGGCCCGCGACGTCGCCCACGAGCTCGTCGACGCCGTCTGCGCCGGGTCGTGCCTGGCGCGGGCGTGGTCCAGGCACGACGTCGCGGTCATCGGGCACGCGCTGCCGGTGCTGCAGCAGGCCGCTGCCGAGGTGGCCACCCGGTACGCGGTGCAGGCCGCCGTCCGGCTCGCCGGGCACTACGCGGCCGCCGGGGAGCTGGCGCGGACCCGGATCGCCGCGGCCGTCCTGGCCGCCTACGACCAGTGCTGCCGCGGCTGCGACCAGGCCCTCGCCGAGGCCATCACCGACCAGGTCACCGAGGCGCTGCGCGGCGCCGGCAAGATCGTCTACGACGACCGGCCAGCCGACGGCAGCCTCCGCGAGGTCGGCGAGCCGCCCTGCCAGGTGTACCGGGCCCGGCCCGGCGAGCCGGCCGGGCGGGTGCTGCTCGGCGGATACCCGACTCTCGCCGCTGCCATGACCGCCGCCGGCCATGCCAGCGGCGGCGACTGGCAGGCCGACCATCCCGGCCACCTCGTCCTGGCCCCGCACGCCGGGGAGACCGGGTGGGTCATCGAGGCGCCGGGCATCGCCCGCCGGTTCGCCGAGGCGTGCCCCGACGACGGCCGGACCTGGTCCCGGGACGTCACCTCGATCACCAACGCCGTCGTGACGGCGACCTGCCCGCTGCGGTACCACGCGCAGGCGCTGCCGTACCGCAGCGCGCTGCGCGTGGCCGCCCGGCTGGACGCCCTGCACGCCACCGGCGGGCTGACCGCCGGCGGGATCTTCGCCGTCCTGTTCGAGGCCTGCGGCCGCATCGGCATGGTCCTGCCGCTGCAGGCCGCCGACGACATCACCGCCCGGATCGCCGCCGCGCTGATCGTCCGCGACGTGCCGGTCGACGGCTGCCAGCCCATGCAGCCCGCCCCCGCGGCCCCGCCCGCCATCCCGGCCCCGCGGGCCGCGCCGGCCATCCCGGCGGCCCGGGGC
>JBOHCG010001034.1:0-1632 GCA_050698735.1 Streptosporangiaceae bacterium
ACGGTGCCGTCAAGCCGGACGGGGGCCAGACCCGGGCCGGCCGGTCGCCCCGGTGTGTCCTGGGCCATTTGCGCAGTGCTTGTGATTGGGGCACCAGGTGTGCGTCAGTCGCTGGTGGTGCAGGTCGCGTCGCCGACCGTCACGGTGATCTGGGCGCCGGGCGAGGGGCCGTTGAGGTAGATCAGCGCATAGCCGGAGCCATCGGTCCGGTAGGTGTGCGTGTAGCCGGCGGCGGCCGCGGTCGCGGTCTGGTAGGGCTGGTTGGAGTGCACGTAGACGTTGTTCTCGTCGTCGGAGGCGTTGTAGACGCTGGCGGTGGCCGTGCACCATGCCGGGCCTGACCCCGCTGCCGGGGGCGGTGCCGGGGAGTAAGGCGCGGCCCCGGTGTAATCGCCGGCCAGGGTGGCGGCGATGGCGGCCACGACGGCCGGGTCGGAGGTGAGGATGCCCAGTTCCCTGTTGTAGTCCAGGCTGGCGACGGAGAAGTTCTGCGACCCGACCAGCACCTGCTGGTCCGGCCGGCCGGCGTCGGCGACGATGGCCTTGGCGTGGATGTACAGGGCGCCGCTGTCGTCGGCGTAGATCCTGATGTGCGCGCCGGCGCGGGACAGCTCGGCGAAGGCCTGGTCCCATTCGGGGTCGGCAGTCATGGTGATGGTGACGTCCACGCCGCGCTGTGCGGCGGCGGCCAGGGCGCCGGTGACGGCCGGGTCGTCCATCTCCTCATCTTCCACGGCGAGGGTGCGGGCCGCCCCGTCGATGACCGACAGCACCGATGCCTGCGCGTTCGTCGGGGACCACACCAGGTCGGTGCCGTCCGGCGGGGTGATGGCAGCGCCGGCGAAGTCGGCGTCGAAGGTGGCGGCGATGGCCGCGACATCGGCGTGGTCGGTGTCGATCACGGCGAAGTCCCGGGTGCCGGGGAAGTCCTCGGCGACGAGGTTGAGGGTCATGACGACCGAGGTGGCGTCATCGACGGTGAGGGTCTTCTGGTGGTAGGTGGTTCCGGCCGGCCCCCACCGGACGTGCACGCCGTGAGCGGTCAGGTAGTCGTAGGCGCCGGTGTTGGCGGACCTCTCCAGGTGCTGGTCGAGGATCACCCGGACGTCCACCCCGCGGGCCGCGTCCGCGGCCAGGTCCGCTTCGGCTGTGGGGTCGGCCAGCTCGTACATGGTCAGGTCAACCGAGGAATGCGCCCCGGTGATGAGCTGGTGGATCGGCCCGATCCCGGTCGCAGGCTCGGTCAGCACCCGCAGGGCGGGAGCAGGGCGCGGCGACTGGTGCACGGTGGCGGGCGCGTCCGTCGAGGCCGAGGGCGCTGCCGCCGGTGCCGGGCTCGAGACCACGGGCTGCACGGGCTGCACAGGCTGCCCGCTCTGCTGCGGCGAGGCGCTGCCGCACGCACCAGCGCCTGCGGCCAGTGCGACCGCGGCGAACGCGATCAGGATCTTGCGGTACAACTCACCGTGCTCCGCCCCGCTCAGGAATCTTCCGACGCCCGGCCGAATCAAAATCGATGCCCAGACCTCGTGCGATCACGTAGAAGACAACTGCCTGGCAGGCCCGCACCGGCCGCGGAAGAGATATCGGCAGCATCATATATTCGCCCGCAGGTTCGTCACCCTGTGCTCG
>JBOHCG010001035.1:0-1630 GCA_050698735.1 Streptosporangiaceae bacterium
CTCCAGCGCGGCGGCGTCGTGGCCGGCGGCGGCGGCGGCGTGCGCGGCGCGGGCGTGGGCGAGTTCGGCGTCGGTTCGGCTGGCGAGTTGCTGCAGGGGGGCGGCGAGGCTGGCGGGTGGCTGGCCGAGGCGCAGCGCGTCGTGGCGGAAGGTGATCTCGGTGAGCAGGAATTCGCCGCAGTCGTCGGCGGCGGCCAGGGCGGTCTGCCGGGCCTGGGCGAGGTGGCCCTCGGCGGCGGTGACCCAGGCGCGGGCGCGGGCGTACTCGTGCCGGTAGATCCAGTGGGTTGCCTGCATCAGCGGGTAGGTTTCCTCGGCCCGGGTCAGGGCGGCGCGGGCCGGGCCGGGCCGCCCGGACAGGGCCTCGGCCCGGGCGAGCATGGCCAGGCACGCGCCGAGCACGTACCGCGGATCGCAGTCGCCCAGGTGCAGGGCGGCTTCTGCCAGCCATCGCCGGGCGGTGGCGGGGGCGCCGCGGGCCAGCGCGATCCGGCCGAGGGTGATCTCCGACAGGCCGAGGAGCTCGTCGTCGTCGCGGCTCAGGGCGTGGTCGCGGACGCGGTGGACGAGGGCGCCGGCCAGGGTCAGGTCGGTGCCGGTCTCGACGCGGACCGCCAGCCAGGCGGCCAGTGTTCCCCAGGCGTGCTCGCGCAGCTGGAGGGCGAGCCGCCAGGCGAGGCCGAACGAGCTGTCTGCTGTGGCCCGGGCCCGGTCGGTCTGGCCGGTGAACAGCAGGGCGATGGAGGTGCCGAAGGTGGCGAGCAGCCGGGTTTCCGGTGCCAGGTCCGGCTCGGCGAGCAGCGCCCGGCCCAGGCGGGCGGCGTCGCTGAGCCGGCCGGTGTCTTGGTGCAGCTCCACCGTCCAGGCGGTCAGGTACTGCTGCCAGGGCCGGCCGGGCAGCCAGCCCAGCGCCTGGTGCAGCAGCCCGGCGGCGGCCTCGCCGAGGCCCAGGCCCCAGCGCAGCACCGGGACGCGCTCGGCGATGTAGGCTCTGGCCTCGGCTTCGGTCCGGGCTTTGCCTTCCCACGGGGCCAGCGCGGCCTCGGCTGCGGCGAACCGGTTGCGGCGGGTCTCGGCGGCGGCCAGGGCGAGCGCCGCGGCCATTCCGCCGTCTACGCGCAGCGCGGCGGCGGCCAGACGCGCGGTGAGGTCGTGGTCGAACATCGCGGCAGCGGCTGCGGCGGCCCTGGTGAGCAGCTCGGGGCTGGCGGCCTCGGCGTCCAGCCGCCAGGTGGCGACGCGCAGCAGCGCCCGGCCGCGCGGCTCGCCGTGGCCTTCCAGGGCCTCGGCCAGCGCCCTGCTGTGCTGCCGGCGGCGAACCTCGCCCAGCTGCTGGCGGATCACGTCGCCGTACAGCGGGTGGCCCAGCCGGACCTGCGGTGCCGCGGACCGGTCCGCCGCGATCAGCTGGCGCTCCTCCAGCGATGCCACGACCTGCGCGCCGGTGAGCTGCTCCAGCAGGTCCAGGCCGATCGGCTCGGCCAGCACCACCAGCTCCATCGTCGCCCGCTCTGACCGGTCCAGGGCGCCGAGCCGGTCCTGCACCAGCTCGGCCAGGCGCGGCCCGATGACCGGCTCGCCGGTCCGCCGCCACAGCCCGCCGTCCTGGCCGACACGGCGGGCCGCCACC
>JBOHCG010001036.1:0-1625 GCA_050698735.1 Streptosporangiaceae bacterium
TGGCATCCCAGAAAGGCGGCGTCGGCAAGACGACGCTGGCGCTCGAGCTGGCCGCCGTCTTCGCCGATACCTCGGGCCGTGCCCTAGTGGTCGACATCGACCCGCAGCGGTCGGCCGAGGAGATCGTCGCGGCGTCCTCGGGCATCGCGTTCGACTTCGCGGCCGAGGATGATCCGCGGGTGCTCGAGCAGCTCCGGACGGTCCGCGACTATGACGTGATCGTGGTCGACTGCCCGGGCAGCCTGGAGGGTACCGAGACGCTGGCCGGGGTACTGTCGGCCGCCACGTATGCCCTGATCCCGATGATTCCCGAGCGGGCGGCGGTGCAGCCGACGCTCCGGACGGCGCGGCTCTGCAGCGACCACAAGGTGCCCCACCGCGTGGTAGTCAACCTTGCGGACCCGCTGAGGGGAGCGGGGCCGGTCGAGTCGGCCTGGTCGCTGCTCGACGAACTGGAGATCCCCCGGATGATCTCGTTCGTGCGGCGGTACGTGGCGCACAGCCAGTGCCAGCTCGACGGCGTGCCGATCACGAGCTATCGCGGCGACCGGTCCTGGTCGGCCGCGCTGGCCGACGTCCGGCGTTTGCAGGGCGAGCTGCTGATCGAGCTGGGGAGGCTCTAGATGGCCGAGCGCAAGAACCTGGCCGCGCTGATCACGACCGCGGACCCGGCTCCCGCACCCCCTGCTGTCAGCCCTGATAGAGCTGATAGGCCTGATAGAGCTGCGAGGACACCGGCTTCTGAGGCTGGCCCGGCGGCCCCGCCGCCTGCGGCGCTGGCTGACATGACGATGCGCAGCTGGTACATGCCGAAGGCCTCGGCCGCCCGGCTCGCCGCCCTAGTCGACGACGTGCATTTCGCGACGCGGCTCCCGAAGCACCTCATCATGGGCGCCGTGGTCAACGTGATCGACCGGCACCGCGACGAGATCGAGGCGGAAGCCCGGGCGGTCGGCGGCCAGGGTTAGCTGTCACATTTACCCGTCACAAGAATGCCCTCAGGGGCCGGGATGTGACAGCGGCGTGTGACAGTAGAACACATGCTCGACAAGCGCCCGGCGGCTGACCGCATCCTCATCGCCGAGATCTGGGGTGAGGCTCGCCGCCGTGCCCGGTGGCGGGAGCTGGGCAGCGACGAGGAGGCCGCCGCCGTGAGGGCACTCACGGATCTCGCGGCCGGGAGGGCCGACCTGCTGGCCGAGGTCGCCGGTGTCCTCGAGGGCGCGAGCGCGGGGGAGCTCGACGAGCCGCTCGCACGCCAGGCGGCGGCGCTGTGCCGCAAGGCCGGGGCCGATCCGGAGGCGATCCCGGCCTGGGTAGAGGAAGGCCGTCGCCGGGCGGCTAACGCTAGGCACCCGCCGTTCTCAGTTCCGGGGGGCCGCCGTCCTGGCGGCGGCTCAACGCGGCGTCCGTAACCCTCGTTCGCGGACGCGCCTGCCGTCGCGGTGCCTGGCGGATCGCCGTAGGCCGCGGCGTCCCGCAGCTTGACATAAGCACCGTTAGGGCTCTCCACTTGACCCGACTTCGGCTGCTCAGGGCATGTGCCGCCAGGGCCGATTGGCGCGTGGGCGGTCGATGCTGGGCGGGTGCCCGGTCGTGCCGGGCGGTCGAGGCGGCTTGCGCCG
>JBOHCG010001037.1:0-1622 GCA_050698735.1 Streptosporangiaceae bacterium
GATCCGGGGTGGCCCCGGACCGTGTCGCGCCGGCCCGGCCCGGGCCAGGCGCAGGACGGTCTGGATGTACTCGACGCCCCCGAGTTCCTCGCGCACGTCGCGGCCCAGCGCCGTGGCGCAGGTCCGGGCTGGTGTTGCCGCCGACGTCATTGAGGTCGTCGTAGTGCGCCTCGGGGATGGGCAGGTTCAGGTGGTTGCGGAGCAGGGTGAGCAGTTCGGCTGCCCCGTCGGCCTTGAGCTGGGCCTCGAACGCGTTGCCGCGGGCCAGCGCGAACCTGGACTGGCCGAACGGCGCGGGGTACCCGGCGTAGGCGGCGATCCGCTGCTTGTCCACGCCAGCTGCGTCCAGGATCGCGCGGCGGACACAGCCGGGGTTGCTGGCCAGAGCCGCGATCGTGCGAGCATTGTGGCGGCGCGGCAGGGTCCGGCCGCGGACGCGGGCCAGCCGTGCCTCGGTGCCGTTCCGGGCCTCGGTGCCGGTCAACTCCCCCTCCTCTGGGCGGCCAGATGCATGCGGCTGCCGAAAAGCTGCTGCGCGTCGTCGAGTTGCTCTCGCGCTCGGCTTGCGGCAGCTCGCCGTGTCTCGCGATCGGCCGCCTTGTGGACCTGGAGTTCGGCCAGGGCCGCCTGTTTTACCTGGTGCGGGTTCGTGCTGGCGGCGCTGTCCGCGGCGGCGGGAATGCTTGCGGCGAACCGCCACAGCAGCCTGCGGGCCGCGGGCACCGGGGCCGGGAGCCGCTCTATCGCCTCGGCCACCCGGATGGCGCCGGTTAGGAAGTCGACGCGCGGGGACAGCGATCCGATGACACGAAGCTCCATCGGCCAGGTAGATATGGCCAGCAGGCCACGTGCGGGGGCGAGCAGGTCCGCGGTCAGCGCGGCGCAGATGTAGTACGGGCGGGCGAACGGGGCGGTCCGGAACGAGCGCTCCTCGTCGCGTTTAAGGCTGGTCAGGCGGGCGGAGGGGAATGTTGTGCTGAAGAATGCCTCGTGCACGGTGGCGATGAGCCTGGGGGCGGCGGGGACGGTGAGCAGGCTGAGGGCCTGGTGGACCTGGTCGCGTAGCGGCAGCAGGGGGGTTCGGGTTTCGGTTTCAGTTCGCTCGTCTTCGGGGCGGTGGGTGCCGGTCGCGGGGTTTGGCTCGGCTTCGGCCAGGGCGGTGTCCCAGGCCTGTTCGGCCTGGCGCAGGTCGCGCCGCAGGGCGCCGGCACGGTCCCTGGCACCTGCCAGGACAGCCTCGCGCACGGCGGTCCGCAGCCGGGCGATGCGGCGCTCGAGGGACTCGACGGACTCGGTCACGGACCCGACAGTAGCAGGGTCCAGTCGGCTCCAGCAAGTTCCAGTAATCCCCCCTTGTGAGAGGCGGGCGCGAGCTTCGGATCTGGCCCGTGTTCCGGGCGTGAGTTCTGCTCATCGGCGGGGATCCGGCGGCCCGCAGCCGGATCCCGCCGATGTTCCTCAGAACACCGCGAGCGGATTGACCGGGCTTCCGACCGCCTTGGTGAAAGGCAGGGGCGGGGCCACTGGCGTTCGGTTAGTGATCGTCTGTGACGGGTTTATATATTGGTGCAGTCGGCCTGCGGTGACGTTACGTAGCCTTGACTCGGTTCCGCGTCGGGTGG
>JBOHCG010001038.1:0-1611 GCA_050698735.1 Streptosporangiaceae bacterium
GGTGTGGCGGATGCTCATCCAGTCCGAGCTGGCCACGGCCGACGTGACCGCGCTGCGGGAGTGCGTGGCGGCGGGCGAGCCGCTCAACCCCGAGGTCATCGAGCAGGTCCGCAAGGCCTGGGCGATCACGGTCCGGGACGGCTTCGGCCAGACGGAGACCACCGCGCAGGTCGGGAACACCCCCGGCCAACCCGTCCGCCTCGGCTCGATGGGCAGGCCGCTGCCCGGCTATGAGGTCCGGCTGGTGGACCCGGTGACAGGCAAGCCCGGCCGGGACGGCGAGATCTGCCTGGACCTGAGCCGGCGCCCGCTCGGCCTGATGACCGGCTACCTGGACGATCCCGAGCTGAACGCGAGTGCGATGCGGGACGGCTTCTACCACACCGGCGACGTGGCCACCTCCGACGACGACGGCTACATCACCTACGTCGGCCGGACCGACGACGTGTTCAAGGCGGCCGACTACCGGATCTCCCCGTTCGAGCTGGAAAGCGTGCTGATCGAGCACGAGGCGGTGGCCGAGGCCGCGGTGGTCCCCGCCCCCGACCCGATCCGGCTCGCCGTGCCGAAGGCCTACATCCTGCTCACCGCGACCGCCACCCCGTCAGCCGAGCTGGCCAGGGACATCATGGCGTTCTGCAGGCAGCGGGTGGCGCCGTACAAGCGGATCCGCCGGATCGAGTTCGCCGACCTGCCGAAGACGATCTCCGGCAAGATCCGCCGGGTCGAACTGCGCGGCCAGGAAACCACCCGCCAGGACTCCCCCCGCGGCGTCACCGAGTTCTGGGAGGAGGACTTCACCTGGTGACCAGCTGACCCGCCGCCGCCAGTCCTGTCCTTTTTTAGCCGAACGAGCCGTGGTAGCACTCTCGGGTCCGGTCTCTGCGGCGCGGTGGCCGATCTGACCAACCTGCGGAGGCGCTCGCGCGTCACCACAGATGTGCGGCTCCCGACAGTTTCCCCCTGACGCCACCGCGCAACTGACGCGTTCCGGCAGGCCTGGCAAGGGGTCAGCTGCGAGCAGGCCTCAGCGCGGCCGGGAATCCCGTCCATCGCAGCGCTGGCGGATGATGCCCGGCGTCATTGAAGATGACCAGGCTGGTCGGCAAGCCAGGCGGGAACGCGATGATCGTCACCGCGCAGTTCATCTGGTTCAGCCCCAGCCAGCGCCACTGCGGCGCGTCCAGCGCTTGGCTGACGAGCCAGCCGATGAGGAAGTTGTGCGTCACCACCAGCTCATACGTATCGCCCGGCTCGTCGCTCCCGCGTGCGAAGCGTTCCAGGGCGGTAACGGCCCGCGCCGGTCCCTCGGTGCGCGACAGAAAGCGGGTCATCGCCCGCCGGCACCGGTGAGTTCTGGCGGCGCGGACCGTCTACGTAGCATCGTGTAAGCCAACCGGAGGTGCTGAGCGTGCGCAAGGTCGTCGTGTACGAACTGCTGTCTCTCGACGGCGTCGCCGAGGGTCCCGACTCCTTTATCGCCGAATGGGACGACGCGATGGGCGCCAACCTCGCCGCCGTCATCGCGGCGCAGGACGCGGTCATCCTCGGACATCGCAGCTACCGCGAGTGGGCCGAGTTCTGGCCGGGCAGCGATATCCAGCCATTTGC
>JBOHCG010001039.1:0-1610 GCA_050698735.1 Streptosporangiaceae bacterium
GCGGCGGACGGTCTTCACGCTGCCGGTCCAGCCGCGTTGCCGCAGTCCGGCGTCCAGCGCGGCGGCATCGGTGATGCCTTCATTCCACCGCTGGCAGATGTACGGCTTGAACTGGTCCAGCTTCGACTCGCGGTTCATGGCGCCGGCCAGCAGCTCACCGGCGCTGCCGGCGCGGGCGAACCGCTGCACGGTCTTGCGGTCCAGGTCCAGGGTGCGGCAGATCGCGGCCAGCGACTGCCCGGCATCTAGCCGCTGGCGGATCTCGGCGTAGCGTTCCCGGGTCCGGGCGACCAGCCGCCTTTCCCGGCCGCATACGTCCAGGGCGCCGTCTGGCGTGGCCTGCGCGCTGCACGCTTGCCCGGGCGGGTCCTGATCGCGCGCATCGTCGCTGGCGGGCTGATCCTTCAGGCAGCCGCGGTGCCGGGTCACCGTCTTCTCGGCGTATTCTGCCAGGTTGTGCCGCAAATGCCAGCGATCGGCGACCTGGATGGCGTCCGGCGCGCCATCGCGGGCGCCCTCCGCGTAGGCGCCGGCCCGGTCCCGGCAGATGACTTGCGTACCGGGATGCGCCTTCAGCCACGACTCCACGGTCGCGGCCTCCCGGTCCGGCAGCAGGTCCACCGCGTCCCCGGTGCCGATGTCCACCAGCACCGTCCCGTACACGTGCCCCTTGCGCAGCGCGAAATCATCAACCCCGAGAATCTCCGGCGCGGCAGTGACCTGCGGCTCCGGCAGCGCCATGACCAGGCGCAGCACGGTAGACGAGTGGACCGCGATGCCCAGCGTGCCCGCCAGCCGGGCAGCGGCCCGCCCGGCCAGTTCCAGGCCGAACCCGGCCAGCATGTCCAGCAGCGGCACGCTCCGCCGCCGGTACCGCTCGGTCAGCCCGACGGCCTGTTCGGCGAACGTGACCGCCGGGCACTGATCTTGCAGGCAGCGGAACCGGCGCACTGCCAGCGCGATCAGCAGCGGGCGGCCGCCCGCCGCGCCGTCGGCCACCGTCCGCGCGTACCCGCCGTGAACCCGCGACGACGGCGTCCCGCATCTCGGGCAGCACGCCTGGCCAGCCCGGTTCGATGCCGAGATCACTACCGCGTCCCCGGTGTCTTCCACCCGGCCCAGCCGCAGCCCGGCCAGGTGCGGGAACAACACGGTCAGCAGGCTTTCGCCCAGCTCAGAAACATCCCAGGCAAGGCGGGGGACACTGGCCGCCCCCGCGGGCGGCATGGCAGACTGAGGCGGCAACGAGGCTCCCGGGGAACAGTGATCTTTGCACGATCACCGCGTCCTACGGGAGCCTCGCTGCCAGGTCACGCCGACACGCCGCGTAAACCCCAGATCGTCACAATCAGCGCGCAGGCACCGCCGGGCCGGCTGGCAGCATGCCGCCCGAAGCCGACCACCGAGATCACGCCACGTTACCCATCACAAAATTCGCGGAAGAGCCGAATTAGATGAGCGCCGACATGCTGCGGGCGCTGGCGCAGCGGCCCCGCGAGGCTGACCCGGGATATGACCTGCCGGCCGCGTCGCCGCTGCCGACGCCGGCAGTTTCCTGACTGGCCGTTCCGTTGCTACATCTGCCCCGCTTCATGGAGCAACTCCTGTCC
>JBOHCG010001040.1:0-1608 GCA_050698735.1 Streptosporangiaceae bacterium
CGAGGCCAGCAAGCCCACCCGCGACCTGGTCGTGGCCGAGATCGCCGCCCGGCTGGACGCCGGGCATGACGGCGGGGCCGTGCCGGTCCCGTCGCCGACCCGCGCCCGCATCCTGCTGCGGGAGATCAGCAAGGGCACGTCCGCGTTCGGCGGGACGAAGGGCAAGCGGGAGATCGCCGGGCGCCCGGCGACGCCCTACGGGCGGCTGCGGGCGGTACGGCCCGGCGAGTACCTGCTGCTGGACACCACCCGGCTGGACGTGTTCGCGATGGACCCGGTGACGCTGCGCTGGGTGCAGGCCGAGCTGAGTGCCGCGATGGACCTCTATGACCGGTGCATCACCGGGCTGCGGCTCACCCCGGTCTCGACCAAGGCCGTGGACGCGGCCGGCGTGCTGTTCGAGTCCGTCAGGCCGCTGCCCGAGCCCGCTGATGGCCAGCCGGATACCCGCCCGCCTTACCACGGGCTGCCCGGCCGCGTCGTGATCGACGGCGCCCGGCTCGCCGGAGAGGACGGGCGGCCGCTGCTGCCCTCGGTGCCCGCTGAGACCGTCGTGGTGGACCACGGGAAGATTTACCTGTCGGAGCACCTGATGACCGCCTGCGCGAGGTTGGGCATCTCAATCCAGCCGGCCAGGGTCTACCAGGCCACCGACAAGGGGCCCCTGGAACGCTGGTTCCGCACCCTCGGCGAGCAACTGCTCGCGGCGCTGCCCGGCTACAAGGGGCCGGACGTCTACCGGCGCGGCAAGAACCCCGAAGAGCAGGCGTTTTACTTCCTCGACGAGCTGGAACGGATCGTCCGGCAGTGGACCGCGGAGTGCTATCACCGGCAGCCGCACGCGGGGCTGTGCATTCCCGAGGTGCCCGCCCTGGAAGTCTCCCCGCTGGAGATGTTCGCCCACGGGGTCGCCAGGGCCGGCTACCTTCAGGTTCCCGCCCGCGCCGACCTGGCGCTCGATTTCCTCAAGGTGGAGTGGCGCACCATCCAGCACTACGGCGTCGAGATCGGCGGCCTGCGCTACGACGGGCCGGCGCTGAACCCTTACCGCAACCGCACCAGCCCCTACGCCGGCAAGTACGCCGGCCGGTGGCCGCTCCGCCTGGACCCCGGCGACGTCAGCCGGGTGTGGTTCCAGGATCCGGCTGACAACCAGTGGCACGTGCTGTGCTGGGAGCACGCCGCCGCGGTCGGCGGCCCGTTCAGCAGCGAGGCGCTGGCCTGCGCCCGGCAGCTCGCGACCGCCACGCACCGGTTCCCCGACACCCGGCGCGCCCTGGCCGAACTGCTGGAGCAGTGGGGTGCGGGGCTGGCCGGCAACCGCGCCGAGCGGCGGATGGCGCTGCGGCTGTCCGAGCAGCGGCTGCGCCTGGTCCCGGACCCGTCCCCGGCCGCCGGCGCACCAGAACCCGCAGTCACCGGTGACGGCGGAGACGACGACAGCGACGCCGATCTCGGCGCGCCGTTCCCCGGGGAGGAACCCGGAGACGGCCCGGGTGATTTCTACGCTGACGCGATGGAGACCGTGTGAGCACGCCACTGCGCCCGGCCGAGCGCGCCTACTCGCTGTCCACCCGGGCCGGCTGGGAGGAGTTCGTCACCGCCCCG
>JBOHCG010001041.1:0-1605 GCA_050698735.1 Streptosporangiaceae bacterium
GAGCAGCCCGCCGCCGGCCGCGAGCGCAACCGGCTGCGTGGCGCCGAACCCCGTGGCCACCGCGGCGGCGCCCGCGGTCACCAGCGCGTAGGTCACGGCGGCGAGGCGGTGATCGTAAAGGTCGGCGAAGCCCAGCCGGCCGCCCGAGGGGTTCGTGCTGATCCCCCGGCCGCGCAGCACCGACCACAAGATGAACGGGACGACCTTGTGCGCGTGGCCGACCAGGGCCTCCAGCAGCCAGCCGGCGAACGCGGTCACCGTCGCGGCGGCCAGCGCCATGCCCGCGTGGTGGTCGCGGGGCATGACCAGGGTCGCGGCGAGCGCCAGCCCGGCCCCGGCGATCAGGAAGCCCGCCGCGGTGGTCACGAACGCCAGGTGCAGCCCGCCAGTGCGGCGCCGGTGCCGGACGTGGGCGGCCAGCGACGCCAGGTGCGCGGCCAGCCCGGCGACCAGGATGACGGCCCCGGCCCAGGCCAGCCAGCCGACGCCGACCAGCAGACCGGGCGACAGCAGCGTCACCCCGGCGGGGATCAGCCACACCGCCAGCCGCCCGGCCCGGTGCCGGCCGGGCACATGGGCCAGGAAGAACATCGGCCACAGCTTTTCCGCCACGGCGACATAGGTCAGGCCCAGCCAGGCGAACAGGCCGATGACCGCGTGCGCGAGCACGGCGTGGCCGGACAGGTCGAACCAGTTCCCGCGCCGGTCGGCCACGTAGGTGACGCCGAAACACGCCGTGACCACGAACCCGGCCAGCGCGAGCCGCAGCCCGGTGACCGTGTGGCCCTTGCCCCGCGCGGCCAGCGGGGCGGACAGGTTCACGACCAGCACGGTGACCGCGACCGCGGCCAGGCCGCCGCCGGCCTCCACCACCGGTTCTTGCTGCGCGGCGATCCCGGACGGCAGCAGCCACGCAGCGCCCAGCCAGGTCACGAACGTCGCCTGGGCCAGCCGGACCGAACGCAGCGGGCGCTGCGTCACCACCGGGGTGAACTGGTGCAGCGCGCCGAGCACCCCGGTGGACAGCGTCGCCAGCACGCCGAAATGGGCCGCCGCGACCACCGGGTCGGCGGTCGGGTCGGTCATCGCCGCCCCCCGGGCCCAGATCAGGGCGGCGCCGCAGGCTACCAGCCCGACGGCGGCGGCCGCCAGGAAGCTCAGCGGCACCGCCGGCGGCGGCACGACGGCCGGGACTCCGGCCGGGCGGCCCGGCCAGGCCCCACCCCCCGCTCCTTCAGCCTTCACCGGGCGCGTCGGCACAGGCGGCCCGGCGGATGCCTGCGGCGGTATTGTCATCGTCCCTCCTTCATCTTCGGCGGTGCGCCGCCGGCGACTGGTCGCGCGCACCATGACGCGCAGAATAAATCTAGCAAACCCTAGAAATATTAGCCGGGCGGGCATGGCCAGGCGGGCGGGCGGGGGTCCGCAGACGCCCTGCGGAACTGGACGGCGCCCGGCCCTTCGCGCGTGCCGGAATCCTCGCAAGGATCTTCTTGTTGAAACAAGGCTACTGAGTAAAAATGGTTCTGTGATCCAGGTACGCCGCGGTGGCCGCGGCCGCGAGCAGCGGCAGCCCGGCCCCGGCCGCCGCGCCGACCGCCGCGG
>JBOHCG010001042.1:0-1601 GCA_050698735.1 Streptosporangiaceae bacterium
CCTCTTCTAGCAGGAGCCTCACCCGTCTCGCAGGGAACCCAGCACGGGACCAGCAGATATCACCCGCAGTAGCCGCAAACGGCCCGTGTCTCGCACAGTCCCGGCCTTATCCCCGTGGCATTGGGTCAAGGCCGGGCCGAAGGCGCCGCTTGTACTCGTTGGCCATGTCGTCGAGAGCGAGGGGCCGAGGTTGTCCGCGGAGGCGGACGGATACCGGCGCTCATCCGGCTTCGACGTGGAGGAATACGTGGACCGGCTCATCACGCGCCAGCTGATGCTGGCGCGCGGCCAAGGGGCGCTCGCCGGCCTGGCAATGGTGGGCGCCGAAGCTGCAGCGGCCGCGGAAGTCGTCGCGGCGCCGCTAGGAGCGGCAACCGTCGCGGCAGCGATCCTCGGTGACCTTGCGACCCTCTCCTACTTCCAGGTCGAGCTTTCACTCAAGATCGCCGCGGCCTACGGCCACGATCTTGGCGACCACGAGACCCGGGCACGTGAGATCCTTCACCTCCACGGGCTGGAGATGATCGGCGGGGACAACCTCGGGCCCGTTATCGGGAAGGGCGGCGAGCGGGTCGGCAAGCGCCTCCTGATGCGCTACCTCAAAGGCGACGCACTGAAGGCAGCCAGGTCGTTGTTCCGATTCGCCGGCATCAAATTCACCCGGACCGGCCTGATCAAGATGCTGCCCTTCGTGAACGTGCCCGCCGGGGCCGCCATTGCGGATATCACCACTCGCCGCTCGGCTAGCAAGGCCCGAAGGTTTTACGCGATGCTCCCGCCACCCGAAGAGAGCGCCTGCCTGACGGCCGCGACGACGGCCCAGCGAGCCCCGCTCGACGCTCGAGCGGGGCTCGCTGGGCCCTGACCGAGTCCGGACTCGCTGCGTAAGGGGGTGCGCCCACAATGGAACGGCCACGGGCGATAGCGGGCTGAATCCGGGCGCGTTACCGCCCGCAGGCGTTCCGATGTGGTCGGCCAGTCGCCTGAATGGTCTCGTAACGGTTTGGTGCTGCGGGTGAGATAGATCAACGGCCGGGTGTACCTGCCGGCCGAGGACCTGGCGAAGTTCGGCTGCGAGCTCACCCTCGGCCAGCCCGAGCCGTTCCAGACCGCCGCGCAACGGGCACGCTTCGCCAGCCTGGTGGAGTTCGAGGCGGCCCGCGCCCGCGAGTGGTACGCCTCCGGGATGCGGCTGCTCGCCACGCTCGACCGGCGCAGCGCCGCCTGCACCGGCGCGATGGCCGACATGTACCGCCTCCTGCTCGAGCGCATCGCTAGCAAGCCGGCCGCCGTGCTGCAGGGCCGGATATCGCTGTCGTCCGGGGAGAAGGCGCTAGCCACGGTGCAGGCGCTCACCGGGTCGACCGCCTCAAGGCACGCAAAGGAAGCTGACAAGTGGAGGCCATAGTGATCGCGTGCCTGGCCCGGGTGAAGCCTGCCCGGGTGATCGACCCCAGGGAGCCTGCGGCGCGGGCTGTCATCCGCCAGCGTCATGGGACCAGGTTGAGGGGTTTCCCGCCATGAGCATGGGACCACCCGGTCGCCAGTAGCTGGACCAGCGGCGTGGTGTGCTGCTTGTCCGGCTTCATCCCGGTGTGATC
>JBOHCG010001043.1:0-1570 GCA_050698735.1 Streptosporangiaceae bacterium
TTCCTGAAACGGACCCTAACTGGAGGGCCGATGGAGACGGGCCGGCAGCGCGGCGGACCCGAACGCCGGGCTGGCCGGCACATGGCCGTGCAGTCGCGCTCCGCCGCGCCGGCCCGGCGGTGATTGCGGACGGCGGGACCGTCATCCGCACCCTGCTCGCACCGGTCGTCGCCGAGCCGGACTCCACCAGCGGGATGGCGCAGGCCCTCGCCGGCAGGCCGCGGCTGACCTGGGTCACTGACCATGGGCCTCGCACCCGGGGCGCTGATGCCCGGCATCTCCGGCCTGAAGGCGGACGGGATCTCCAGCGTGGGCTCGTTCCGTGGCCACCCGGAGCCGGCGGCCTCAAGCAAGTGCTGGCGTCACTTCCCGGCGTGCCGCACCGCCGCGGCGACGGCGAGGCTCCACCGGGCCTCCATGGCCGGCACACAGCGGATCCTCGCCGCCCGGCTATCAAGAACACATCGCCTGAGACAAAGGCCGTCAGGTCACGTCGAGGGAAAGGAGGGGCTTCCGCGGCTGATTTCGAAGTTTCTGATCAGGTACGGGCCCCGAAGGAGGCAACCATGACAGTTCAGGCACCGCCCGCCCGCGCGGCGGAGCTGCCCCAGACGAACCGCGCCGGCGCGCTGGACGTGGCGACCGCGCAGCAGCAGGCGCTGCTGCTGCTGCTGCGCGAACTCGGCGACGCTGACTGGGACCGGCCAACTGACTGCGCGGGCTGGCGCGTGCGCGACATCGCCGCGCATGTCGCGGGTGCGATGGACGAGGGCGCCCACCTGAGGGTGGCGGTACGCCACCTGCGGGCGGCCAAGCGCAGTGGCCGGGGCAGCCTGGTCGATGGGCTCAATGAGGCGCAGCTCGCCGACCGGCGCACACTGCCGGTCAGCGGCATCCTCGCAGACCTCGAACGTCTCGCGCCGAAGGCTGCGCGCCGCCGGCGCCAGGCCCCGGCACTCATCCGCCGCCGCGCCGTACCGGGTGAGGATCTGCCGGCCGGCTCCACATTCGGCTACCTCTTCGACGTCATCGTCGGCCGGGACGCGTGGATGCACCGCGTCGATGTTGCGCGTGCCTGCGGCAGGCCATTCGTGCCGGTCAGCAGCGACACGGAAGTCGTCGCCCAGATCGTCCGCGACCTCGGCCGGTTCTGGACCGGCCCGCCCCTGCTGCTCGAGCTCACCGGCGGGGCTGGCGGCTGGTGGCTGCTCGGCCACGGGGCGCCGTTCGCGGCCGTCCGCACCGATGCCGTCGAGTACCTCCGGCTGCTGTCCGGGCAGATCGCCGAACCGGACTTGACGATCAGCGGCGCCGAGGCAGTGCGGGTCCCGCTGCTCGCGGCACGGGTGGCGTTCTGATGCGCGCTCCGGCCGGACCGGCGCGCCACAGCTCTACGAGATGGGCCTCCCGCGCGGGCTTGAGTCTGGGCTGCTTGCCGTGTAGCCCGACGGCCCGCCGGGTCAGTAACCAGGCGGTGCGCCTGGCTACGCAAGAGCCAGTAAGTAACGCGAGAGAGAGGCCAGCGATGGACCGGGACCCGACGACCACCAACCCAGACCTGTACAAGGTC
>JBOHCG010001044.1:0-1565 GCA_050698735.1 Streptosporangiaceae bacterium
ACGCCGCTCGCCTGCTCGGCGCCGACTGCACGATCTGCGGCATCAGGCCTCAGGTCGCGCACACGATCGTGTCGCTCGGCATCGAGTTCGGCGACATCGCCACCAAGGCGACGCTGGCCGACGCGCTGGCGCACGCACTGGGCCGCGCCGGGCTTAAGGTGGGTCCGGCCTGATGGAGCGCGTGCCGATCGCCAAGATCGGGCAGACGCTGTTCGTCTCGATCCAGATCGACCTGCAGGACGAGAGCGTCATGCGCCTTCAGGAGGACCTGGCCGACGAGCTGGCCAGGACCGGGGCGAGCGGAGTGATCATCGACATCACCGCGGTCGAGATCGTCGACTCCTTCATCGGCCGGATGCTCACCATGATCGGGTCCATGTCCCGGTTGTTCGACGCGGAGACCGTCCTGGTAGGGATGCGCCCGGCCGTGGCCATCACGCTGACCGAGCTCGGCCTGTCGCTGCGCGGGGTGCGTACCGCCCTGAACGCGGACAAGGGCCTGGAGCTGCTGAACGGAAGCTCTTGATGGATGAACTGCCGATCCGGTCGGGAGACGACGTGGTGCGCGTTCGGCAGCGAGTCCGGGTGGTGGCCGCGGAAAGCGGCCTTTCCCTGGTGGACCAGACCAAGGTGGTAACCGCGGCCAGCGAACTGGCCCGCAATGCGCTGGTGCACGGCGGCGGCGGCCTGGCCCGCGTCGAAGTGGTCAGGTCGGGTAACGGCAGGAGCGGCGTCAGGATCGGCTTCAGCGACGAAGGGCCGGGCATTCCCGACCCTGACCTGGCGCTGACGGACGGCTGGACCTCCGGCGACGGGCTGGGGCTCGGCCTGTCCGGCGCGCGACGGCTGGTCGATGAATTCGAGCTGACCTCCAAGGCCGGCGGCGGCACCAGCGTGGTAGTTGTCAAATGGTCCCGCTGAGGACTCCGCTTCCGACGGACCTGCGGTGGCTTCGGGTTGAGGATGCTAGCGCCGTGGCCGCCTGCCGCAACGCGGCGGCGACCATGGCGGGCCTGCTCCGGTTCCCGGCGGCCCGCGCCGACCAGCTGGCCCTGGCGGTAACCGAAGCCGCCTCGAATCTGCACAAGCACGCCGAGCAGGGATCGCTGCTGCTGTGCGTCAGCAGGGACGCCGAGCCGCCGGGGATCGCGCTCGTCACCATCGATGCCGGTCCCGGCCTTCCCGACGTCGGCGCGGCCTGGCGAGACGGCCATTCCACCGCCGGCACGCTCGGCATTGGCCTCGGGGCGATCCGGCGGCTGGCCGATTCCTGCGACGTGTATTCCGTGCCCGGCCGCGGCACCGCGCTGGTGGCGCGATTCTGGCCGGTGCCGTGCCAGCCTGCCATTCGTTACGCCGGCCTGATCAGGCCCATCACCGGCGAGATCGAATGCGGCGATGCCTTCGGAGCGGTCCAGACGGGGGAGGTCGTGACCGCCCTGCTTTGCGACGGCCTCGGCCATGGCCCGCTGGCCGCCGCGGCGGCCACCGAAGCGGTGACCGCCGTGCTCGAGGCGCCGGCGGCCGAGCCCGCCGCGTTGCTCGAGCGCGCGCACCGGCGGCTG
>JBOHCG010001045.1:0-1562 GCA_050698735.1 Streptosporangiaceae bacterium
GGCACGGCACGCCGGCCGCCGCCATGCCCGGACAACAAGAACTACGCAAAGTAACCATAGAGGGGAACCGCCCATCCAGGCCTAAATGCCTAAACCCCGAGGCATTGGGACGGGCCTGGGGCCGGAAGATGATGAAGGGGAACTTGAAGGACTGCAAAAGCTAGTTGAGACAGTGTCGGTTCGTCCGTGGTTCCGTGATCGTATCGAGGTAGAGCGGCAGGCCAGGGAGATCCGTGAATACGACGCCTATCAGATACCTGGACTGCTGGAGACGGAAGATTATGCGCGCGCAGTCATTAGTGCCGGTCGGCCGAGGATGTCAGACGAGGAGATAGAGCGGGCGGTTGCGTTGCGGATGACCCGCCAGCAGATACTGGAGCGCGACGGCGACTTGCCGGCCGACCGGGACGGTTCTCCTCGGCTGTGGGCGATCATCGATGAGGCAGCGCTGCTCCGCGTCGTGGGCAGTCCCGGGATCATGCAGGATCAGCGCGACCATCTCGTGAAAGTGGCCCAGCGGCCCAATGTCACGATACAGGTCATTCGTAATAGCGAAGGTGTCACGTGTGCCTATGGCCGGGCGTTCACGATCCTGACGCCTGCCTCGGGTTCGCCGGTTGTTTATCTCGAAGGTATCTTCGACGCTCATTACGTGCGTAACCGGGATTCGGTGGAGCTGTACGCGCTGCTGTTCGATCATCTGCGCGCGAGCGCGCTAACTGACGACAAATCTATCCAGCTGATACAGGGTTGATATCCATGAAAAGCAAATGGCGGAAATCAAGGTACTCGACCGCTCAGGGTAACTGTGTTGAAGTAGCCGGGCACGGTAGCGCGGTGCTGGTCCGCGACACTCAGGATCGGGTCGGCGTGGTGCTTCGGTTCAGCCCCGCCGTGTGGCGGAGTTTCGCCGACCGAGTGAGGCGTTCGTGTTAATGCCTGGCCGTCCCCATGGGCATGGCAACGCGGACCAGCCAGCGGCTCAGGACCTGACATCATGGCAGCTATGACGTCAGGATCTCGGCCCGGCTCGGACGGGCGTCTTATCGCCGTGCGCGGCACGCGTCTATTCGTCGACGTCTGCGGAGAGCCCGGTGGGGCTCCGGTGGGGCCGCCCTGCTGTACCTGCACGGCGGACCGGGATTCGGCTGCCATGAGTTCATCCGCTGGCAGGCGGGTCTGCTCGGCCGGGCGCTGCGGCTGATCGCCTTCGATCAGCGTGGTGTCCTTCGTTCCGATCCGGTCAGCGAACAGGAGACGGTTACAGAGGACATCCTGGTCGAGGATTGCGAGGCTTTGCGGCAGGCTCTGGGCGTCGAGCGCTGGGCGGTGCTCGGTCACTCATTCGGCGGCCGCCTCGCGCTGAGGTACGCGGATAAGTACCCCGCGCGTGTTACCAGCTTGCTGTTCGAGAATCCCGCCTGGGACGCGGAAGCCACCGACCGTTATCGCCTTCCGGCCCTGGGTGCCTTGTATGACGAGCTGGTCTACCTGGAGGAAAAGCAGACCCTGTCCGGCGGGCAGCCGGTCACCGCGGCCACCCCGGCCGGGGCGTACCGGAT
>JBOHCG010001046.1:0-1555 GCA_050698735.1 Streptosporangiaceae bacterium
CAGGCCCAGCCCGGTCCAGGCCCGGCTGCTGGAACTGCTAGGCGTAGACCCCACCCGCCCGCCGTAACACACAATCCAGCGCCACAGAAGTTGATCTACATCGATGTGCGAATTACCCGGCTAGCCGGGCTGATCTATCCCGGGTTCGTCACCGCCACCGGGTACCGGCGGCTGCCGCAGCTGGCCCGCTACCTGCGGGGGATCGGTTGGCGGCTGGACAAGCTGCCGGAGAACCCGGCACGCGACGCCGCGAACATGGCCATCGCGCAGCGCGCCGGGCAGGCCTACCGGCAAACCCTGGCCGAGCTGCCCGGCCCGCGCCGGGACGACCCGGACGTGCGCGAGGTGCGCTGGATGCTGGAGGAGTTGCGGGTCAGCCTGTTCGCGCAGATCCTCGGCACCCTCGCGCCCGTCTCGGAGAACCGCATCATGGCGGCGCTGCGCAGGCTCGCCGGCTGACGCCCGGATACGGACTTTCCGCCCGGCGTGTCGCTGCCTGAATATGAGCTACATTAACTGCTACGTTTCTCTCAATATGTCACAAACCTCGTTCATGCGGCCACAAGCCGCGGAAAGGCAGGAACCGTGACCGGAGAGCCAACTCCAGCGCGGCGCCGCCTGGTCGGCGCCGCGCTGCGCCGGTACCGGGAGAACGTCGGGTACGCGCTCGAGGACGCCGCCCAGGTGCTCGAGTGCGACCGGTCGAAGATCAGCAGGATCGAGACCGGCCAGCGCGGCATCAGGCCGAAGGAGCTACGCGAGCTGCTGACCGAGTACGGTGTGCCGGTGAGCGAGCAGCTCGCGCTGCTCGCGATCGCCGGCCGCGGCGGCCGGCGCGGCTGGTGGGATCACTACACGCACGTGCTGTCCGAGGCCTACCTGGACTACATCATCATGGAGTCGGCCGCATCGGAGATCATGGTCTATGAGGCCCAGCTCGTGCCCGACCTGCTGCAGACCGACGACTACGCCGCCGCGCTGGCCCGCGCCGAGCCAGGTCTGACCGCCGAGCAGCGCGAGGACACCGTCGCGGCCAAGGCCGTGCGCAGGCAGGCCATAGTGACCGGCAGCCCGTCAGCCCCGACGGGCAAACGCCTAACCGTGGTGCTCGGCGAAGGCGCGCTGCATCAGGCAGTCGGCGGGCCGCACGTCCTGGCCGCGCAGATCCGCCAGCTGATCGAGCTGAGCACCGGCGTCCCCGCGATCACGATCCAGGTGCTGCCGTTCTCCGCGGGCGCGCACGTAGCTGTCGGCAGCGGGTCACTCGCGATCCTCAGGTTTCCCGACGCGCCCAGCCTCGGGGTCGTCTACCTGGAGGCGCTATCCGGCGGGGTCTACCTGGAGAGCCAGGATGATGTGGCCCGTTACATCAGGGCCTTCGCGCTGCTGCGGGCGTCCGCGCTCGGCGCGGCCGACAGCGTGAGCCTGCTGCGCGGATTGATCCACGCTGGCTGATCAGCTAGCCGCGGTGCGGACGGCGAAGCTGCTGGGTGACGGCGGCGAGCTCATCGATGATGTCCTGGATATCCTGCACGGCCTTCTGCTGCACGGCCTT
>JBOHCG010001047.1:0-1548 GCA_050698735.1 Streptosporangiaceae bacterium
CCGGCGGCACGCCGCGGGTCGAGGTGGTCTACCGCGACCCGCTGACCAGCAACGCACGTGTCGTGGCGGGCAGCTACGCGAGCCCGCGCGGGCTGCCGGCCGGCACCGTGGCGGTGGCGGCCACCCGGCAGATGGCCGCGCGGTTCGGGCTGCACCCGGGCAGCCGCCTCAGCATCCCCGCCCAGGGCGGCATCTTGATCCACGTCTACGTCACCGCGGTCGTGGCCAAACGCGACTCCGGCTCGACGTTCTGGAACCAGGACATCCTGGTCGGCACGCCGGAACTCAACATTCCGACTAACGGCCAGCCGTACTGGGTGGGCGGGCTCATCGCGGACCCCGACCAGCTCACCGCGATGCAGAACCAATTCAGTGGCCCCGGCATGGAGGTCAGCTGGGAGTTCCCGCTCGACACCGGCGGCGTGAACGCCGACCAGGCGCAGGGACTCTACAACGCCCTGAACCACGCGGTCCAGGCATCCCCGGCGCTGACGGGGGCGCTGACCGACAGCGCGAGCACGCTGACGGTCGCCTCGCCGCTGATCTCGGACCTGTCGGTGTTCCTCGCCACCCAGACGGCCATCCAGACCGTGCTGCTGCTGCTGTTCGTCAGCCTGATCGTGGTCGGCGCCGCCGTCATCTTCCTCGCCGCCCGGATGATCGTGCTGCGCCGGGCCGGAGAGCTGTCCATGCTGCGCGCGCGCGGCGGGTCGCTGCGCCAGGTAGCCGCGGTGATGCTGCGCGCCGCCCTGATCACCACCGTGCCCGCCGCGGCGATCGGCGTGGCGCTGGCGATCGCCGTCGTGCCCGGCAGCTCGGTGTCCTCGCCGGACGGCTGGTGGCTGGCGGCGATCACGGTCGCGGCGGCGCTGGCCGGCCCGCCGCTGATCGCGGCCTGGCAGCACCGCAGGCCGTCCCCGGCGAGTAACCCGGCGCGGGTCACCACGGCCGACACCGGCCGCCCGCGGGTCGCCTGGCGCCGGCCGGTGGCCGAGGTGACGGCGTGCGCCGCTTGCATCGGCGGCCTCGTCGCGCTGCACGACCAGGGCCTGCCGACCGGCGGCGGGGTCGACCTGTACCTGACGGTCGCGCCGGTGCTCGTGGCCATCCCGGTCGTCCTTATCATGCTGCGGCTGTACCCGCTGGCCGTCAGCGGCGTGCTCAGGCTGACCCGGCGGGGCAGCGGCGCGACCGGCTTCGTGGCGCTGTCGCGGGCGGCGCGGTCCTCGCTGACCGGGGTGCTGCCGACGTTCGCGCTGGTGCTCGCGCTCAGCCTGGCGACCTTCGCCGGGATGATCAGCGACGGCGTCGCCCGCGGCGAGGCCGCCGCGGCCTGGCAGGCCACCGGGGCGGCCGTGCAGATCGACACCGGCCCACAGTCGAGCCCGGTCACCACCGCCGCGGTGCGCGCTCTGGCTAAGGTCCGCGGCGTAAGCCACGCCACAGCGGTCTGGAACACGAACTGGCTTACAGGCGGCGGTCAGCCGATGAGCGTCGTCGCGGTGGATCCGTCCAGCTACGCGGCGGTGACCTCGGGCACCCCGTTCC
>JBOHCG010001048.1:0-1541 GCA_050698735.1 Streptosporangiaceae bacterium
TGCATCGCCACAAACGAGTCCTGCACCACCTCCTCAGCCGTCGGCGTATCCCGCACCAGCAAAGCCGCCAGCCGCACCAAAGCCCGGTAATGCAGCGAATACAACTCCGTGACCGCCCGATCCGCACTCCACTGGCTCGGTTCCGCCCAGGGAGCCAGGGTGCTGTCGGACACGATGGCGCCGGTGGCGGCCAGGGTTTCCGTTACGGCGGCGGGAGGCTCACTCCCGTTCTCTCCGGGGCCGTCCGGGTCGGGCTCGACCCGCAGGGGAATGGTCCCGTTGGTCCCGTTGCTGGCCTGCGGGGCGCGCTCGCCGAGCCAGGCCCGGTACCTCTCCAGTCCGGCCTCGAGGTCGTACCCCGTGCCGAAGCGGGACTGCTGGAGCTCGGTGACCTGCCGGTATGCGCGGGAAGCCAGCTCGTCCTCATCCTCGGCCGAGCTGTCGGTCCAGCGTTCGCCGACCGTCATCACGATGCTCCATCGGGGTCGTCGCCGGTGTACGGGTTCTCCGGTCCGAGCTGTGCGATCAGCTTACGTCGTGCTCGGTGCAGGTGCGCGCTCACCGTTTTATCCGCCATGCGGAGGGCGGCGGCGATCTCGTCCTCCTTCAGGTCCAGTAGCCAGTGCAGCAGCGCGGCCGCGTGCTGCGGCTCCGGCATGCTCTGGATGACCTGCCAGCATCGTTCCAGGGTGACCGGGGAAAAGGCCTGCCCGGGCTGGCCTGCCTGGCCGGCTTGCGCCCTTCCGCGGGATACCTCCGCGGCAGGCAGCCGGTCACGGGCCGCCGCCTCGCCGTGCTCGCCGCGGAACCAGCCGATCGCGATGTTGGCCAGGGCGGCCCGCAGCCAGCCATGACGCTGATCCTCGGCCAGGCGCCGCAGCGTGCGCCAGTCCAGCGATGCTGCATGAAAGGCTGCCTGGACGAGATCGTCGGCCAGCGCCCGGTCGCCGCGGACCAGCACGCAGGCGTAACCGAACAGATCGCGGGCATGAGCGTCGAAGCACAAGGCAAGTTCCTTGGCCTCGTGCGGTGGGATCTTCTCCTCACGCACTGATCATCGCGGCAAGGTTAGCCGGTTTCGGCACGGGACCGCGAAGAGTCACGCGGGCACCCCGGACGGCAGCCATCGATCCGTTACCCGGCACTGGCGAAGGGACACGGTCCGAGATTACCGCCGATGGCGTGCGTCAATGCGCCAATATGGCCACAAGACATTCTCGCCATGCGAGAAAGTGATCACGCCTGCCACGCGGTCGGCGGTCCGGAATTGCCCGGGTCTTTCCTGATGATATCGGGCGCCGCGGCTAGCGATCCGTGGCATCGGCATTAGTCAATTGTTGATTCCCAGCCTTGCCCGCGGCACGGTGCTCATAAGCCCAGCCTTGCCCGCGCGCTGCGCACGCGGTTAGCATTAGATCAGACCCGATTCCGCGAATAGCGCGGTGAGCCGGCCCTTGCCTCCGTAAATGATCTTGGTGCGCCAGGATTCGCGGTGGACGGCATGCTGATGGCCCGGGAGACGGCGCCGGGTTCGCGATCTG
>JBOHCG010001049.1:0-1531 GCA_050698735.1 Streptosporangiaceae bacterium
CGATCGCCTGCTCGGTGCCGGGGATGCGGGCGTTCTTCGCGGCGGCGGTCAGGCCCGGGTCGGCGAGCAGGGCCACCAGCGCCCGCTCGGCCCCGGCCAGGTCCTTCTCCGCGCCGCGGATCGCGGTGTTCGCCGCCTTGCGAGCCGGGTTGTCTGTCATCTTGGTGTTCTCGCTGATCTGCGCGGCGTAGTCGCAGATCTTGTCGATCCCGTAGTTCTCGCTCGCGTACTTGAGGAAGTTCTCTTCCCGCCACCTCGACTTCAGCCAGCCCAGCAGCTCCGCCGGGCACGCATCGAAGTCGGAGGTGAGTACCTGCAGCACGACCTTGCCGCCCTCGGACAAGGTGATCTGCCGGGCCTCGCCGTACTCCTTGAGCTGCACCCGCTCATCGGCCCAGGCGATCGTGCGGGACCTGCCGCACACGGTGACCACCGACAGGACCGGGAGCATGACCGGGACGGCCAGCGGCGCCCGCCGGTAGGTCACCCAGTGCACGCCGTTCTCCCGGCAGTGCCGGAACACCTGCGGGTACGCGCCGCCGCGGTCGAACCCGACCATGACCGGCGAGCCAGGCGGCACCGCTTTCTTCAGCTCCGCCAGCGCCTTCGGCAGCGTCACCGACAGCCCGGACGGCTCCCCGGACACGAAACACACCGCACGCCCGTCATGCGCGGTCACATGCGTGTCCGCGCGGCCCCGCTCAGCCCGTCCCCGCTTGTTGTTCCACCCCTTGCCGACCGGTTTCGCCCCGGTGTAGGGCACGAAATGGTCATCCACGTAATACACCCCTGACGTCACCGGGTTCGCGGCCAGCATCGCCGTGGCGAACATCTCCTGGATCTCCAGCGGATCTGCCTGGTCCGCGGCCGCAGCCACCGCCGGCCGCAGCGTCCGCAGGTCCGGCAGCGCGACCAGCGCGGCCAGCGGCCCCGCCTCAGCCGGCACCAGGTGCTTGAACTGCTCGGCCGTCGCCGCACCCAGCCCGAAACAGGCACTGACCGCCGCCAGCAGCCGCGCCCCGCCAGCCCGCCCGCCCGCCGCGACCGCCAGCACATCCCCCGCCCCGGCCTGCGCCGCGAACGCATGCAGCAGCATCGCCCCCGCATACCGCGACCACACCCGCCCCTCCGCGATCCGCCCGCCCGCCGCCGGCACCACGCCCCCGCCGCCAGCCAACTCGGACCCGGCAGCACCAGCAGGAGAAGGAGAAGGAGAAGGAGAAGGAGAAGGAGGAGAAGGAGCGGTCTCACAGGCAGCGCCGGGCTCGTCAGCGGTCATGGCCCCGTCGTCAGGCCCGGCACCGGGGCCGGAGGCAGGACCCTGGCCGGGGCGAGCCGCCGCGTCCTCATCTGCCGCGCCGGCCCGGATGTCGTCCTGGCTGAACAGCGGCGCGCACGGCGCCGGCACATCCCGCGGCCCGGGCGCCGGCGGCTCCCCGGCCCGGTCCCCGGTCCCCTGTCCCGCTTTGATGGCATCACCCGCGTCGATCTGGCCGACCTGATCGCGCTGCGTGCGCACGCCGGCAAGCCG
>JBOHCG010001050.1:0-1530 GCA_050698735.1 Streptosporangiaceae bacterium
ATCGTGCGCAGCTACTCGCTGCACGCCAACGCGTTCGTCAGCAAGCCCGTCGACTTCGAGCGCTTCATCGACGCCATCCGGCAGATCGACACGTTCTTTTTGACCCTCGTCCGCCTCCCCGTCTGACCGAGTGCGGCAGGTCATGGCCGCTCAGCCGAGCTGGCCGACCCTTCGGATGGTCTCGTCGACGGGGTAGCCGTCGGCGATCTCGATGTCGTCGATGACGGCGCCGTCCCTGAGCCTGATCAGCCGGTCGCAGCGGGCGGCGATCTGCGGATCATGGGTGGCGATGATGACCGTCATCTGGTTCTCGCGGCGCAGGCTGGCCAGCAGGTCGAGGACTCCGGTGGCGCTGTGCGAGTCCAGGTTGCCGGTTGGCTCGTCGGCGAGAAGCACGTGCGGCGTGTTGATCAGCGCCCGCGCGATGGCGACCCGCTGCTGTTCGCCGCCTGACATCCGCGACGGCAGCGACCGCTCCCGCCCGCCGAGGCCGACCGCCTCGAGGAGCCGGCGGCCGCGGTCGGGCTTGTCCCAGCCGGTCCGGTACGGGAGTACCGGCGCGATCACGTTGTCCAGGGCGGTCAGCGCCGGAAGCAGGTTGTAGCGCTGGAACACGAACCCCACCGTGCGGCGGTAGGTCGCGAGGGCCCCGCCGCGCAGCGTGGTGACCTCGGCGCCACCGCTCACGATCGTGCCGGAGCCCGGGCGCTCGATCGCGCCGATCAGGTGCAGCAGCGTCGACTTGCCCGATCCCGAGGCGCCGGTCAGCGCGAGGAGCCCGCCCGGCTCGAGGGTGAAGCTGACGTCGTCGGCGGCCGTGACCGGCTGGTCGCCGCCGGTCCCGTAGCGCTTGCTGACCCCGCGAAGCTCGATGACGCCGCGAAGCTCGGTGGCGGCGCGGGCAGGATCGATGTCGGTCATGGCTCACTCCTGGGCGAGTAGCTGGGCGACGGGCAGCCGGCGGAGCAGGTGCGCGGGGAGCAGCGCGGCCACGCAGGTCACCAGCACGCCGGCCGCGACCGCCGTGCCCGCGGCGGCGAACAGCAGCGGCGGGAGTTGCCGGGCGAAGGTGGCGGCACCCGCCAGGCCGAGCGCGGCGCCGACCAGCGAGCCGACGATCCCGATCAGGGCGCCCTCGGTGATCACCAGGCGGCGCAGCGCCCGCTCGGGCCAGCCGAACGCGCGGATCGTCGCGAGCTCGGGCGCCCGTTCGGTGATGCTTATCATCAAGGCATCGGCGACCGCCAGCACGCCCAGGGCGACGGTCGCCGCGACCGCGAGGTAGTCCACGCCGCGGACCTGGACCGTCACGACGTTGCCGAGCAGGGTGCCGACGACGGCGCCGCGGAACGCCAGCGTGACCGCGACGAGCAGGGTGAGCGCGGTCACGCCGACGGCGAGGCTGAGCGCCCCGACCAGCGTGCGCCCCGGCGTGCGGAGCACGTTCACCACGGCCAGGCCGGTGATCCCGGACGGCTGGCGGGCCCGGCGCACGGCCAGCACCGGCGGCCGGGTCGCGGCCGCCGGCTC
>JBOHCG010001051.1:0-1523 GCA_050698735.1 Streptosporangiaceae bacterium
CCTCGGCGTCCCTGCGGCGCTGGATCTCCTCGGCGAGCCGGGCCTCGGCGGTGGCGACGCGCTGGTCGGCGCTGGTGCGGGCGGCATAGACCTCGGCCTCGGCGGATTCGACGTCGCCTGCGGCGCGCAGCTCGGCGATGGCGCGGGTGAGGGTGTCGGCATGCTGGACGGTGAGCTTCTCCAGGGCGCGGACGAGCTCGCCGGCGCGGGTCAGGCCGATCGTGACAGGCTGGCCGCCGGCTTCCTCGGCGCGCTGGCCGCTGGCCTCGGCATCCCTCCTGCGCCGCTCGCGGTGGGCGGACAGCGGGTTGTGGGCCTGGTCGTCGCAGTACTTGGGCCTGGCGCCGCGGTCGCTGCCGGGCGCGGCGGGGGGCTTGTCGCAGCCGGGGTAGGCGCAGTGCTGGGGGGCGATGGTTGTCGCTGTCATGCCGTCATTCTCTTTCATTTCGTAGCAATGTGCAATGATATGAATTGAAATGGTGTAAGGATATGAAATGGTGATCCTGGCCCGAGTCGTGCTGCCCTCTCGCGGGTTTCGCCTCCCGGGCAGTAGTTATGTCCGCGGGCTGGCGTTCACGCGGGTCATGAGCTCGCGGTTCGCGGCCCGGGCGGCGGCGAGCTCCTCGGTCAGCTCTTCCTCGCGGAGCCGAAGATCGACCACCTGCTGTTCGAGGGTGGTGATGCGGGCCTTGAGCTGCTCGATGTCGTCGGGGGCGCCGAGCCCGGACTGGCGCCAGGCCTGCTCCCCGAGGATCTCCGACAGCCGCTTCTCCAGCTGCTGGACGCGGGCGGCCAGCCGGGAGCTGCGGGCCTGGGCGTTGGCCAGGTCGGCCTGGAGCGATTCACGGCTGACGGCGGGGCCGGTCCCTGCGGCGGCAGGCGGCCGGGCGGCCAGGACGTGGAGCTGCTCGAGCAGGTCACGGTGCCGGTAGAGGAAGGTGCGGTCCACCGAGGCGGCGCGGGCGATCGCGGATACGCTCAGCTCGCCGCCGGACGCGGCGGTCTCGTTAAGTGCCTTGAGCACCCGCTGGCGGCGGCGGGCGGAGTCGGCCTGGCGGCCCTGGGCCAGGGACGCGGTTCGCGCGGTCTCCCGGGAAGCTGTCATGCGGAGCGCTCCGGGCGGATGTCGCGCAGGGGCTGGCGGATGCGGGGCATGCCGAGCATCACGGTGCGGTGCCGGCGGACGGCGGCGACGGCCTGCTCGACCTGGGCCCGGTCCTCGGCCGGCAGGTTGCCCAGGTCGGCCTTGATCCGGCTGATGAGCCGCCGGATGCGGCGGATCTCCTCCTCCGATGGCATCGCCTCGGCGCGTGCCCACTCCTCGATGTCGGTGGCGGCGAGGAGCCGCTCGCGGTTGCGCAGCAGGTCGTCCAGGTATGCCTGCAGGTCGGGGAGGTAGGACACGTCGGTGCGGAAGTGGTCTTCCGTGTCAAGTCTGTGCGTGTTGCCGATCAAGTTCTGTTTCCTTGGATCGGGACCGGCTGTGGTCGTGCTCAACCGGTTGGGACCAGCTCGGGAAGGCC
>JBOHCG010001052.1:0-1520 GCA_050698735.1 Streptosporangiaceae bacterium
CGCCCAGCGCGTGGCCAGGCTGCGCGAGCAGGTCGGCGCCGCCGACAGCCGCAGCGCCGCCGCGCAGGAGGAGATGGACCGCCTCGCCGTCGCAGCGGCCCAGGCCATCCAGCGGGCCGACATCGCGCAGGAGGAGTACGACCAGGTCCAGGACCTGGCCGGCGGAGACGGCGAAGACCGTAGCGAGCTGGCCGCCGAGCACGAGCGGGCCACCGCGCTTTTTTCAGATTATTCCGAACGAACGGTGGTACTCCGCACCGCGGAACGCGAAGCGGCCCGGTCGCTTGCTGGACAGCGGGCCCGAGCCGAGGCACTCGCCGAGGCGGTCCGCAGCGGCGCCGACGCCTCCGCCGCCCTGCTTGCCGACCCGGCCCGCTTCGAAGGCGTGCTCGGCTCGTTCGCCGACCGCCTCCAGGTAGCCGAGGGCTTCGAGGTCGCCATCGCCGCCGCGCTGGGCGCCGCCGCCGACGCGGTAGCGGTAACCAGCCTGGAGGCCGCCGCCGAGATCCTGGCCACGCTCCGCCGCGACAACGCCGGCCAAGCCGGCCTGGTAATCGCCCCCGGCGTCCCGGCTGCCCCCACTGGTTCCGCGCCGAGCGCCTCCGGCGACCTTGCGCCGATCAGTCCCGCCGACGCCGTCCCGGCTGCCCGTGGCGTCCCGGCTGCCCCGGCTGCCCCGGCTGCCTCTGACGCCTCCGCAGCCCCAGCCGCCGCGTCTGCCCCAAAGCCACCTGCCGTCACTCCAGCCGCGGCCGCCCAGTACCCCGTCCCCGCGGCCGACCTGGTGCGGGCGCCGGGCGGGCTCGGGGAGGCGGCCGCCGAGCTCTTGCGCGACGTGGTCGTGACGGCTGACCTGGAGCAGGCACGCCGGATCGTTCGGCAAAATTCTGCTTTTAAGGCGGTCACCAAAGACGGCGATCTGCTCGGGTCGCATTGGGCACATGGCGGCGCGGCGCGGCCGCAGAGCCTTTTTGAGCTGCGGGCGACGGCGGACGAGGCGGCGGCCGGCCTGGCCGGGGCGCAGCGGCGGTGCGACGAGGCGGCCCGTGAGCTCGCCACGGCGGCGCAGGCCGAGGAGGCGGCCCGCCGGTCGGCGGCGGAGGTGCTCGCGCGCAGGCAGCGAGCAGACAGCGCGGCGGCGGAGGTCTCCGGGCGGCTTGGCAGGCTGGCGGGCGCGGCTCGGGCGGCGCGGGACGAGGCCGACAGGCTGGATGCGGCCATCGAGGCGGCCACCCGTGCGGCCGAGAAGGACCTGGCCCGGCTCGAGCAGCTCAGGAGGGAGCTCCTGGACGTCGAGGCCGATGCGCAGCAGCCCGACGAGCTCCCCGAGGAGGAGGAGGAGGCGGCCGGCGGCCGCGAGGACCTCGCCGACCGCTGCACCGCGGCACGGAACACCGAGATGGAGGCCAGGCTCGAGGTCCGCACCGCGGAGGAGCGGCTGCGCGCGATCGACGGCCGCGCGGACTCGCTGACCGCGGCCGCCGCCAGCGAGCGCCAGGCGCGCGCACGCCAGGCCGAAC
>JBOHCG010001053.1:0-1520 GCA_050698735.1 Streptosporangiaceae bacterium
CCGCACCGGCCGGGACGAGACCGCGCGGGACAGCTACGACCAGGCCCGCGCCCGGCAGGCCGCGGCCGAGGAAGCCGCCGGCGCCGGGGTGTGCCTGGTCTCCCTGTACGTCACCGTCACCGTCACCAGCGACGCCGAGCTGCCCCGCGCGGCAGCCGAGACCGAGGCCGCCGCCGAATCCTCCAAGATCCGCATGAGACGGATGACCTACAGCCAGGCCGCCGGGTGGGCCGCCACCCTCCCGTGCGGGATCTGCCCGGCAGAGCTGGCCCGGCGGATGCCCCACTAGCACCAGGAGCCGTCATGACCTCCCTGTATCCCGCCCGGTCCACCCGGCCTGCACGCCCAGGCCAGCCTGCTGGCTGGCCGCCGGCCAGAGCTGGCGCCGGCCACCCGGAGCGCCAGGCACCAGTCCCGCCGCCGTGGGGATGGAGGATCCCCGGCGCCGGCCGCGCCGCGCACGTCGCCGCCGGACCGGAATACCAGGCCACCACCACCCAGGTCTGCGGGCTGTTCCCGTTCACCGCTGGCTCCGGCACCCCGGCCATCGGCACCCCGGTCGGACGGCATCAGCTCTTCGGCGAGGTGGTGTGCCTGGACCCGCTGGCCTGGCTGCGCGCCGGGCTGGTCACCAACCCGGGCGAGTTCGTCCTCGGCCAGCCGGGCGTCGGCAAATCCACCCTGGTCAAGAGACAGCTCACCGGAGCCGTCGCCGCCGGCACCAGAGTCCTGGTCCTCGGGGACACCAAACCGGACTACAGCATGCTGGTCGAGCATCTCGGCGGCCAGGTGATCCGCGTCGGCCGCGGCATGGACCGGATCAACCCGCTCGACGCCGGCCCCCTGGGCGCAGCGCTGCGGCAGATGAGCGGCCCCGACGCGCAGGCACTGCGGTGGGAGGTCCGCTCTCGCCGCCTGTCCCTGCTCATGGCCCTGTGCACCCTCATCCGCGGCGGACCCATCAGCAACGCCGAGGAAGTCATCCTCGGCCGCGCCATCGACCTGCTCGATGACCGGCTCACCTCAGCCCAGCCCGCCGTCACCGACGTGCTGGCGGTCATCGAGCAAGGCCCCGACACCCTCCGCGCCGCTGCCCGCACCGATACCCCGGCCGGGTTCCGGGACCGGGTGGCGGACCTGGTCTTCACCCTCGACCTGCTCTGCACCGGCAGCCTGGCGGGCGTGTTCGACCAGCAGACCACCAAGCCCATCGACCTGGACGCACCCGCGGTCAGCGTGGACATCAGCCGGGTCGGCGCGGCAGGCGACCACCTCCTCACCGCCGCGATGCTGTGCACCTGGGCACACGGGTACGCCATGGTCGACGCCGCCGCGGCCCTGGCCGAGCAGCACCTCGCCCCCCGCCGCTCCTACCTGGCGGTGATGGACGAGCTGTGGCGCGCCCTGCGCGGCGCGCCCGGCCTGGTCGAGTACGCCGACAGCCTGACCCGGCTCAACCGGGCCAAGGGCATGGGCACCATCATGATCACCCACTCCCTCGCCGATCTCGATGCGCTGTC
>JBOHCG010001054.1:0-1518 GCA_050698735.1 Streptosporangiaceae bacterium
TAGCCGAATCTGACGCTGGGACAGGTGCTAACCGAAGGAGGGAGGCCGGGAATGAGCACAGAATCTGTGAGTGCGCCCGTCGCGCTGGTCACCGGCGCCGATAAGGGCATTGGCCTGGAGACGGCCCGGCGTCTGGCCGGGGCTGGGTACCGGGTGTATCTCACTGCCCGCAGCAGCGAGCGCGGCCGGGCCGCCGCCGCGACCGCCGGCGCGCCGGAGCGTTCGCGGGCACGCCGCTTTATGCCGCGTCGAAGGCCGCGATCAACATGATGACCGTGCAGTTCGCGAGCCTGCTGCCCGATATCCGCATCAACGCCGCCGACCCCGGCCTGGCCGCAACCGACCTCAGCGGCGGACAGGGCCATTCCGTCCATGACGGCACCGACGCCATCATCGGCTACGCCCTCGCCGCCCGCGGCGGCCCCAGCGGCACCTTCGCCGACCGCGACGGCACCGTGCCCTGGTAACAGCGCGGTGCCTGGTAATCCCCGCCAACCCGAAAGACTCATTAGGAACTGAAGATGTATCTGGTCACTGGAGCAACAGGCCACGTCGGCGGAGCCGTCGCGCGGCGGCTGCACGAACTAGGCCACGGCGTCCGCGCACTGGTGCGCGACCCCTCCGGGGCGGCCGGCCTGCCGGCGGAGATCGAGCTCGCCGCCGGTGATCTCGACGACCCCGCAAGCGTGTCCAAAGCGGTCACCGGCGCCGAGGCCATCTTCTTGATGCACGTCGGAACCGGGACCGAGCAGACCAAGACGATGATCGCCGCCGCGCACGACGCGGCGGTGCCCAGGATCGTCCTGCTGTCTTCCGCCGGCGCGCGGCTGCTGCCGCTGGACGACAACCCCATGGGGGCCGCGTTCGCGGCCCGCGAGCAGCTCCTGCACCAGTCCGGCCTCGGCGTGACCTACCTGCGGCCCAGCGCCTTCGCGTCCAACGCCTTCGCCTGGCGCGAGGGCATCCGGGCGGGCAAGGTCACCGACCCGACCGGTGACGGCGTGCTGGCCGTGATGGACCCCGGGGACATCGCCCGCGTCGCGGTGACCGCCCTGACCGGCGCCGGCCACGTCGGCAAGGGGTACCTGCTCACCGGCCCGCAGGCCCTGACCGCGCGCGAGCAGGTCGCGACCATCGCCGAGGTGACCGGCCGTCCGGTCGGCTTCCAGGACGTCACCCCGCACGAATTCGCCCAGGCCGCCATCCAGCGGGGAACCCCGCCCGGGCAGGCGCAGCTCATGGAACGCCTCAACGAGGTCTTCCGCGCCCGCCGCTCGGTCAACATCACCGACGACGTGGAGAACATCACCGGAACGGCCCCCGCGACCTTCCGCGACTGGTGCGAACGCCACGCCGGCGCCTTCCGCTGAGCCTCGCCTCGCCACCCGTCGACAGTGAACGACATCGCCGTGCTGGGATCTGCCTGGACCCGGGTGGCGGGAATCACCCAGACCAGGTGATTCCCGCTCGCCAAGGCCGGGTCCAGGATCACCGGCCAGGACCGGGACGACAGGAGGG
>JBOHCG010001055.1:0-1511 GCA_050698735.1 Streptosporangiaceae bacterium
CGAATGAGCCCGGCGCCGGTCCTGCAGCAGGTATACAGCGAGCACCGGACCCGGATGCTGGCCGCGCTGATCCGCGTGCTTGGCGATTTTGAGCTCGCCGAGGACGCTCTGCAGGACGCCTGCGCCTTGGCGTTACGCAAGTGGGGCGACGTCGTGCCAGACGATCCGGTCGCCTGGCTGCTGACGGCTGCCCGCAACAGCGCGATCGACCGGTTGCGGCGGGCCCAGGTCAGCCGGGAGAAGCTCACCCAGCTTGCCCGACAGCAGGGCGCGGTGACCACGATGACAGATGTCGGCGCGGACAGCCTGCTCAGCATGGGCGATGAGCGGCTCAGCCTGATCTTCACCTGCTGCCATCCTGCCCTGGCCGAGGACGCGCGGGTCGCCCTGACGCTGCAGGCGGTGGCCGGGCTGACCGCCGGGCAGATCGCCCGGATGTTCCTGGTCAGTGAGCCGACCCTGGCGCAACGACTGGTGCGCGCGAAACGGAAGATCCGCGACGCGGGGATCAGCCTGGAGGTTCCCGCCGATCACCTGCTGCCCGAGCGGCTCTCCGGTGTTCTCGCTGTGGTGTACCTGATCTTCACCCAGGGCTACACCGCGGCCCACGAGCAGCCCGAGCACCGCAGGCTCAGTCGGGAAGCGATCCGGCTCGGGAAGCTGGTGGCGACTCTCATGCCCGACGAACCCGAAGCGCTCGGTCTGGTTGCGTTGCTGCTTCTCCATGACTCACGAGCCGCGGCCCGGTACGGCCCGTCGGGCGACCTGATCCTGCTGGCGGACCAGGATCGTTCACGGTGGGGCCGTGACGAAATCACCGAAGCCGTCGGGCTTCTGGACCGGGCACTGCGCCTGGGCGAGCCCGGGCCGTACCAGCTGCAGGCCGCGATCGCCGCGCTGCACGCCCAGGCCCCGACGGCCGGCGAGACGGACTGGCCGCGCATCGCCGCCCTCTACGCCGAACTGCTTGCGGTGGCCCCGTCGCCGGTGGTGGCGCTGAACCACGCCGTCGCCGTAGCCATGGCCACCACCCCGGCCGACGGGCTGGCGCTGATCGACCGGATCGACGGGCTGGACCGCTACCACCCGCTGCACGCCGCGCGCGCAGATCTGCTGCGCCGCCTGGGCCGCACCCAAGCGGCCGCGGCGGCATACCGGCGTGCACACGAACTCGCAGTCAACCCCGCTGACCGCCGCTACCTCGCCGGCCGCCTGCATGACTTGGACGTCCTGGAGTCCCGATGAGACTGTCCATTCTCGACAACGGCCACCGCCGCCGCGCCAAGCTGTTCATGGCGTTCACCGCCACAATGTCGCGGGTAGACAGCCCGGACATCGTCAAGATGCTGCTCTACCGGCCGGGGTTTTTCACCCGCCCGCTGCTGGAGTTGACCGCCGGCGCGATGCGCGGGCCGTCGTACTGGACGGCCGGGGAGCGCGAGTACCTGGCGATGTGCACCGCGCTGCTGCTGCAATGCCCGTTCTGCATCGACACGCACGCCGAACTCACC
>JBOHCG010001056.1:0-1505 GCA_050698735.1 Streptosporangiaceae bacterium
GCCGCCAGACCAGCCGGCATTGCCGCCAGGATCCGCTGCGTCACGGCCAAGACCCCGCGGATCCCCGGTATCGGCCGAATCCGAGGAATCCCCGACACCAGAAGCACCGGAAGCACCGGCAGCACCGGGAGTACCGGGAGTACCGGGAGCACCGGACGATTCCCCGACAGGCTCCCAGTCCCAGAACGACGGCGCCTCCGTCTCCCGAGGATCCTCAGGCTCTGGCGCCGCCTCGCCGCCCGGCCAGGCCCAGGGAACCGGATCGTCAGCCGGAGTCGAGGCAGCCGGCGCAGCCGAGGAACCAGGACTACCTGCCTGGCCAGCCGCGTGTGAACGTGTCCCGCCCGTTTGCCCCCCGCCTCGGTTGTGTATCGTCACCAGCGGCCCCGTTGACTTCCGGTTTCTCCGGTTCAGCCACGCCATCCGGTCTCACCTACCACCTCAGCGTAACTGCCACACGACTCAGCGCATAGCACGGTCACTATGACGATTGTGCCCTATCACCGTTGGTTTTATAGCAGGACGTTGGTCCCGTAAACGCGCCGATCACCCCGCACATGGCGTGGTCTACCATCTCCACCATGAGCCAGATACACGAGCTCACGATGATCGAGCTGGCCACCGCGATCCGCTCAAAGGAGCTGTCGCCGGTCGCCGTGACCGATCACTACCTGCAACGGACGCAGGAGCTCAACGACCAGGTAGGCGCCTTCTTCACGGTGACCGCCGAACTCGCCGCCGAGCAGGCCCTGGCCGCGGAGAAGGCGGTCGCGGAGGCGGCCGACCCCGGCGCGCTACCCCCGCTGACCGGCGTCCCCATCCCGATCAAGGACCTTAACATGGTCGCCGGCGTCCGGCAGACGCTTGGCTCGGCTGCGTTCATCAACAACGTGCCCGACGCCGATGACTACGTCGTTGTGGCGATCAGGAAGGCCGGCGCGGTCCTCACCGGCAAGACGGCGACCCCCGAGTTCGGCCTGCCGTGCTACACCGAGACCGCGATCGCGCCGCCGGCCAGGACGCCGTGGGACCTGTCGAGGTCCGCGGGCGGCTCGAGCGGCGGCGCCGCCGCCGCGGTGGCGGCCGGCCTCGCGCCAGCCGCCCAGGGCAGCGACGGCGGCGGGTCTATCCGCATCCCGGCAAGCGTCTGCGGGCTGTTCGGGATCAAGCCGTCGCGCGGCAGGATCTCCGAGGGCCCGCTGATGCCCGACCTTGCCGGCCTCGGCGTGAACGGCCCCCTCGCGCGGACCGTGGCCGACGCCGCGCTGCTGCTCGACGTGATGTCGGGCAACTTCCCCGGCGACATGTACACCCAGCCGCCGCTGCCGTCCGGCGAGTCGTTCCTCGGCCACGCCAGCCGCCCGCCCGGCAGGCTGAAGATCGCCCGCACCCTGCAGAGCCCCGTCCCGGGCGCCGACATCCACCCGGACTGCGTAGCGGCCTACGAGGAGGCCAGCAGCTTGCTGGCCAGCCTTGGCCACGAGGTCGAGGACATCGCGCTGCCG
>JBOHCG010001057.1:0-1505 GCA_050698735.1 Streptosporangiaceae bacterium
GTGATGGCCTGGGCGGCCTGGTCGCGGGCCTGCGCGGCTTCGGCGGCTTCGGCTGCTGCCTGGGCTTCGGCTGCTGCCTGGGCGTGCCGGGCGGCTTGCATCGCGGCGATGGCCTGGTCCGCGGCGGTGCGGGCCTCGGTCTCGTTCTCGCGTGCGGCGCTGGTGAGCGCGGCCTGGCGGGCCAGCTCGGCACGGGCGGTCTGGGTCTCGGCTGCTGCCTGGGCGCGGGTGGTCTCGGCCTGTGCTTCGGCGGCTTCGGGGGTAGCGGCTGCCAGCTGGGTGCTGATGCCGCCGAGCTGGCCCAGGACTGTCTCCAGCTGCCCGGCCAGGGCGGTGATGGCGGCCAGGGTGTCGTCGCGGATCGCGCCGGCGCGGGTGATGGCGGCGGTGACCGGGCGCCCGCCGTCGCTGCTGCCGCTGCTGTCATGGCCCGACAGTTCCTGGCGGCGCCGGAACGCGGTCAGCGCGTTGTGGATGACCTCGGCGGCGCCGTGCTCGCCGCGGTCCCCGGCCACGGCCTGCTCGCAGTAGCGGGGCGGGGCGCCCGGGCCGTCGCCGGCCCTGGGCCGGGCGGGGTTCGCGCAGCCGGGATACCGGCATGCTGACGCGGCGGCGGGCATGATCCCGGACTGCTCAGCCGGGGTGGGGTTTTCCATTTCCGTTCTCCTGTGAATGAAATGCAATGCGATGGAATGTGCTGAAATGAATTCGCGGCGCATTGCGGGTCTGGGGGGTGTGCCGTGCATGGTCACGAGGCCGCGGGCGGGTGCCGGCTGCCAGGACGGGGATGGGGAACGCCCTCGGCTGTGACCAGGGAAAAACTGTTCAGCGGGGTTACCCGCGGCGCGCTGGCACCGCGGGCAGGGTCACTGCTCCGGGCCCGGCTGAGGCGGCTCGTAGTCGCTGAGCGGCCGCTGGGTCACGGGCGCGTTCGCGGCCGGGTAGCCGGCCAGCAGCATCCCCAGCGGGCCGGGGTCGTCGCGGCGCCCTGCCGTGCCGAGTGCCAGGACGGGCCCGCCGGGATCCCCGGCGGTGACGGCACGGGCATGGCCGTCGGGGAGCCCGTCCCAGTGCTGCTCGCCGACGACGAAAGTGCCGCGCCGGTCCGCGAGGGCGTGGATGGCGAGCAGGCCGCCGCCGTCGCGGTCCAGGGCGTAGATCGCGACCTGCCCGTTCCCGGCCCGGACCTGCACCCGCTGGAACGGCCGGACCTGCCGGGCCGGCACCGAGCACATGCTGGCCTCGAACGAGATCAGGCAGTCCTTGCCGACCCGGCGCAGGTGCTGCCCGGCGACCAGGTACGGCACCGGCGGCAGCGGCCGCAGCGCCGCGTGATCACCGACGGCGCGGACCCCGATCACTTCCTGGCAGGTGCGGTGCACCTGGCCGCGGCGGATCAGTGCCCACTGCCTGAACGCGGTGTCCATCTCCTCCAGCGAGCTGAACGCCCGCCCGGCCAGCACGTGATCGCGGACGATCTCGACCTGGCGTTCCACCCGCCCTTT
>JBOHCG010001058.1:0-1502 GCA_050698735.1 Streptosporangiaceae bacterium
GGCCAGGACGAACGTCATCAGAAAGATGTCCAGGATGCCGGTGCGGCTGAGCACGAACTCCAGGCCGTCCAGCGACATCAGCAGCCCGGCGATGCAGCCGAGCAGCGTAGAGCGGGTCATCCGCCGGGCGATCCGGCAGACGAGCAGGATCGCCACCGTGCCGAAGACCGCGCTGGAGAACCGCCAGCCGAACGAGTTCAGCCCGAACAGCCACTCGCCGATGGCGATCATGTACTTGCCGACCTCGGGCTGCACCACGTATTCGCCGCACCCGGTGCCGCTGCAGGCCTGGAAGATGTTGGTGTGCCCGGCGATGATGAGCGCGTTGGCGTTCTGCAGCGGTTGCCACTCGACCCCGTGATGCAGGATGCTCCACGCGTCCTTGACGTAGTAGGTCTCGTCGAAGACGATCGCGCGTGGTATCTCCAGCCGGTTGAACCGCAGGAAGCCACCGAACGCGGTGATCAGCAGCGGGCCAAGCCACCCCCATGGCTTGTCATCGGGCATAGGCGCAGCCAGCCGGGCGCGCAGCGACGAGAGCCTGCTGGCTTCGTCGGTTGCCGGCGCGGCGGGCAAGTTAGCCTCTGTTGCCGTCATCGGGCACATGCTACTAGCCAGACGGCGATGGATCAGATCTACTCCGCCATACCGGATGGGACGCGAAAAGGGCGATGAGCACAGTGCAGGAAGAGGCAGGCGTGCTGACGCTCGCCGCGGTTCCGATCGGCCGGGCGGAGGACGCCTCGCCGCGGCTGTCGGCGGCGCTGGCGGCGGCGGCCATCATCGCGGCCGAGGACTCACGCCGGGTGCGCTGGCTGGCGGCCAGCCTCAACGTCGAGCTGAAGGCGCGCGTGGTGTCCTACTACGACGTGGTCGAGGCGCGGCGCACCGTCGGCCTGCTTGAGAACCTCAAGGCGGGCCAGGACGTCCTGCTCGTCACCGACGCGGGCACGCCGGGGATCAGCGACCCCGGCTACCGGCTCGTCGCCGCGGCGGCCGCGGCGGGCATCAGGGTGACCGCGCTGCCGGGACCCTCGGCGGTGACGACCGCGCTCGCCGTCTCCGGCCTGCCCACCGACAGGTTCTCCTTCGAGGGCTTTCCGCCCCGGCGCCAGGGCGAACGGAACCGGCGCTTCGCCGAGCTGGCCGCCGATGCCCGTACCCAGGTCTACTTCGAGTCGGGGCGCAGGCTGGCCGGCACGCTCGACGAGCTCGCGGCCTCGCACAGCGCGGATCGCCAGGCGGTGGTGTGCCGCGAGCTCACCAAGACGCACGAGGAGATCGTCCGCGGCACCCTGGCCGAGCTGGCCGCCTGGGCCAGGTCGGCGCAGGCCTCCCAGGCGGGCAGCAGGAAGGCCGGGGACTCAGGCGCCGTCCGCGGCGAGATCACGCTCGTCGTCGCCGGCCTCGGCCGCCGCGATCGCCGGGCTGCCGCCGTTGACCGCGCTGCCGCCGTTGGCCGGGACGCCGCCGTTGACAGGGACGCCGCCGTTGGCCGGGAC